>JAQGJX010000165.1 GCA_028290405.1 Hyphomicrobiales bacterium | reverse complement strand
TCGGCAACGACATTGGAACGATCAAGGGAGTCGCGGGGGGCTTCGGCAAGATATTCGGCGGCTCGAAGTGGAAGAAGCAGGACTTCCTCGACGTCATCTTCCTCGTGTCCAAGCTCATGAAGATCCTGCGCGTGGACGGGCCCGTGGCGCTTGAGTCCCATGTGGAAAGCCCGGACGCCAGCGCGATCTTCGGCGAGTATCCGCGCATCATGAAGGACCATGCGCTGCTGCACCTCATCACCGACACCATTCGGCTGATGGTGATCTCGTCCGGCAACCTCAACGCCTATGCGGTGGAGGAGGTGATGGACGCGGCCATCAAGGAGCACGTGAGCCATGCGGGCCATCCTGCCCATGCGTTGGCCTCGCTGGCGGGCGCGCTTCCGGCGCTCGGCATCGTGGCGTGCGTGCTGGGCGTCATCAAGACCATGGGCGCCATCGACCAGCCGCCCATCATTCTCGGCGGCCTCATCGGCTCGGCGCTCGTGGGCACGTTCATCGGCGTGTTCCTCGCCTATGGCATCGTGGAGCCCATGGCGATGCGGCTTACGGCCGTCATCAAGGAAGAATCGCAGATCTACCACGTCGTGAAGCAGATCATCGTCGCCACCCTGCACGGGCACCCGCAGCCGCTGGTCATCGAGGCCGCGCGCGTGGCCATCGGCGAGCATAACCAGCCGACGTTCGGCGAAGTGTTCGACGGGCTCAGGGGCAAGTGATGAGCGCGGGTAACTAGGATGGCCGAGGCCAAGAAGGGCGACAAGAAAGGCGAGGCGCCGGCGCTTGCGCCCATCATCATCAAGAAGGTGATGGGCGAGGAAGCCGGCGCCCACGGCGGCGCGTGGAAAATCGCGCTGGCCGACATGATGACCGCCATGATGGCGTTCTTCCTGCTGATGTGGCTGCTGGGCGCCACGACCGAAGTGCAGCGCAAGAGCATCGCCGACTATTTCAAGCCGACGCCCAAGAGCATGGTGCAGATGAGCCAGATGGCCGGCTCCAACGGCGTTCTGGGCGGCCGCTCGTTCCTCGATCCCGAAGGCATGCCGGCTGCGGCGTCGCAGACGTCGCTGCTCGACCTGACCCCGCCGAGCGACCCCGAAAAGGGACCGGAAAAGGGCGCAGGCGCGGAGCCTGACGACAAGCAGGGCAAAGGCCCGGACGCCGGCGACAAGGACGGCAAGGGGTCGGACGCGGGCGACAAGCAGGGCAAGGGCCCCAGCACGGCCGAGCAGGACCAGAAAAACTTCGACGCGCTGGAAAAGGAGATCACCGACAAGCTGAAGGAGAACTCCGCGCTCGCCAGCCTCGCCGGGCAGGTGCGCTTCGTGCGCGCGTCCGAAGGCCTGCGCATCGAGGTGATCGACAAGGCCGACTTCTCCATGTTCTCGCTGGGCACGTCGCGCCTGCTGCCGCGCGCGCAGGCGCTTGTGGACGAGGTGGCGCGCGCCGTGGCCGCCATGCCCAACAAGGTGGTGGTGCGCGGCAACACCGACAGCCTGCCCTTCGCCAACAAGGACAAGCGCACCAATTTCGCGCTCTCGGCGGAGCGGGCCGAAACCACCCGTCAGGCGCTGGAGAAGCGCGGCGTAAGCCCGGAACGGTTCGCGGGCATCGAGGGCGCGGCGGACACCGATCCGTTCGTGCCGAACGATCCGGCGGACCCGCGCAACCGGCGCATCAGCATCACGGTGAAATTCCGCTAGCAGGGGACAGCCATGTCGAGACTGACGTCAGCCGTTCTGGCCTTTTCGCTGGCGCTGTGCGCAAGCGCCTGGGCCGAGACCCCGCCGAAAAAGCCCGACCCCAAGAACGAGCCCAAGCCCGCAGCCCCTTCGGCGCTGAGAGGCAACGTCCTGCCCCATTGCGAGCCCGGGACATATCCGGCCTCCCACGTCTGCAAGAAGGCGCCGCCGGGTTTCTACGCGCCGGCCGAGACGCGCTTTCCGGTCCCCTGCCCGGACGGCACGACCTCGGCGGCGGGCTCGCGCGGGCTTGGCGAATGCATGGGCCCGGGCACCCCCAAGCCGCCGCCGACGGCCGCCAAATCCCACTAGGCGCGCTGGCGGGCCCGCGCTCCCAGCGCGCTCAGGTCGCTGTCGGATTCAAAGCCCGGCGGCAGGGGCGCGTCCGGCGCCGCCACGACCAGAACCTGCTGCATGGCGCCCACGGGCGCTCCGTCGGGCCCGAGGCCTCCCGCAAGGGTGCGCACCGCGTTGTCGATTTCCTGGGCGTGCGCCGGACGGGCGTGGCGCTTTTGCGCCTCGGCGCGCTCGCGCAGGCCCCGCCGGGCGAGAAAGCCCGCCTGGGTCACCGGCCCGCGCATGAGCGCCCCCATGGCCTCTGCGGCGCGCATCAACGAGCCAAAGTTAACCCGGGCGACGAAATCGCTCGCGCCCGGCTCCGCCAGAAGGTCCGCATGGGCCGGGCGGCGGGCGCGCACCGTTTCGCCGAGCGCCGTGGCGACTCGCCCCTGGTCGATGACGAGCCCCACGCCTCCCTGGCGAACGAGGCGCCCGGAGAGCTCGGCCATCTCCTGGTGCGCCCGCGCGCCGATCTCCAGCACGGCGCCCTCCGGCGCAAATCCCATGAGGCTGGGCTCCGCGTGGGACGCGAGCCCCACGGCCAGATCGCCGTCCTCGGCCAGAACGACGAGCTTTTCGCGCCAGCCCTCCTGCGCGCGTACGTAATGGCGCACCGGCAGGCTCCCGAAATACGCGTTGGCGACGATGATCGCCGGGCCTTCCGGAACCTCCGAAAGGCTGGAGAACCAGCGCATCGGGACCGCGACGTCGGCCAGCGTTTCGCGCTGGCGCTCGCGCATCACCGGGCTCGGCTCCACAAGGCAGACGTCCACGGCGTCAAGGAAGGGCGCCAGCACCGAGCAGGCGCGCAGCGCGTCCGCCATCAGGACGCCGCGCGCCGGACCAAGCTCGATCAGGCGCACGGACGTCGGCTCGCCCATCTGCGTCCAGGCGTCCGCCGCCCAAAGTCCCAGGATCTCGCCGAACAACGGACTGATATCGGGCGCGCTGAGGGCCTCCTGCCGTCCACGAAAGGGGTCCGTGGTGGCTTGATAGCCGTACAGGGGATGCGAGAGCGCCAGTTCAAGGAAGCTCTCGAACGGCAGCGGCCCATGCTGGGCCACGATCGAGCGGATTTCGTCGTGGAGCGCGTTCAAGCGCGCACGCCTTCAGGGCCCCGGCGAAGACCGCGGGAACGTGGCTCTGGAAGCCATGCAGGCGCCTGACGGCATTCATGTAAACGCATTACGAGCCCCGCCCCTTCCAGCGCTAGCTGATGCAGCCCCAGGGCGAAGAGGTCAAGCGTTCGTCGCGCGAGGGGCGCCAGCGCCCGTCAGGCGTCCTCGAGCTGAATGGAGGCGGCGCGCCGTTGCAGGCTCACCATGGCCGAGCGCAGCAGGAACTGGCGGGCCTTCTCCGGATCGGCCGCCGTGCGGCCGAGGTCCCCAAGGGTCTTCATGCGCTCCACGGGGTCCTTCTCCTCCAGGCGCTTCTTGTTGGCGATGGATTGCGCCTGCACGAATTCGATGGAGACCGTGCGCCGCTGCAGGGAATAGAGATCCAGCAGCCGGTCGCTCTCGCCGTTGAGCATCACACGCGCAAGCTTTTCGCTGACGTTGGCGGCGTCCTGCAGCCCGCCGTTCAGCCCCATGCCGCCGATGGAATTGTTCACATGGGCGCTGTCGCCCGCCAGCAGCACGCGCCCCTGCCGGAACGTGCTCGCGACGCGCTGATGGGTGACGTAGAGGTTGCGATGGACGATCTCGTAATCCCGGCCGGCGGGGAAGAACTTCTGCAAGCGCTTCTGGGCGGAGGCGTCGCTCATGATCTCCTCCACGCTCTCGTCCTGCCGGGCGGGGAAGACGGTGCGCCACAGGCCCGGCGGGCCGTCGGCGGAAACCTTGAAGCAATTGCACCATTCGTCCGGGTCGGCGAAATAGCTGCGCTCGCAATAGCCGCGCTGCGCCTGGAAATCGAACGGGGTGGTGAGCACCAGGAAGCGCTCCTCCCACGTGAAGCCCTCGAAGGCGACGCCCGCCTGCTTGCGCACGACGCTGCGGCCGCCGTCCGCGCCGATGAGATAGGCGCCGGCGTGAACCTGCGGCCCGGCTGGCGTGTCCACATGCACGCGCACCTGCCCGCCGTCCTGCTCGAGGCCCGTGACGGCGTGGCTGAAGAGCACCTCGACGTTCGGCAGGCTCTCCAGCCGCTGCATGATGAGCTTTGCGGTCTTGAACTGCTCGCACTGGACCACGAAGGGGAACTTCACGTCCTCCTTCAGCAGCCCGTGGTCGAACTCCGCGACCTTCTCGCCGCTGGGCCGGTCCCAGAACTGGAAGATGGGCGTGACGAGGCCGACGCGCGTCATGTCTTCCACGAGGCCCGCCTGGTCGAGCACATCGAGGGTCGCGGGATGCGTTGTGGCGGCGCGCGGATCGTCCTGCAGGCACGGGTTGTTGTCGAACACGCGCACGCTGAGGCCCTGGCGCCCCAGCAGCAGCGCGCAGAACAGCCCGACCGGCCCGCCGCCGCAGATGAGGATGGTCTTCGGGTTCGGCATGATCAGGCTCCTGATCCGTCGCGCCCGCCCGGTGGCGTGCGGCGCCGGAGGCTCACGGGTTCTGGTGCGGCATCTTCAGCGCAGCGGCGTCCAGCGCCTCGCGATAGAGCGGGCGCTCCTCGGCGATCACCGCCGCGAACTCCTGCGCGGTGGACCCGATGGGCTTGATGCCGAGCGCGTCGAGGCGCGCGACGATCCGCGGGTCCTTGCTGGCGGCGACAACCTCGCCCATCAGCTTGTCGACGATAGGCTGCGGGGTCGCCTTTGCGACAAGGAACCCGTTCCACGACGACGTCTTGAAGCCGGGGTAGATGGACCCCACCGGGGGCACGTTCGGCAATTGCTTCATGCGCTCCTCGTTGGAGACCGCGAGGATCTTGATGCGCCCGCCGTCGGCATGCTGCAGCAGTTCGGACGCATTGCCGAAATACATGTCCACGTCGCCCGCCACCAGCGCCGCCATGGCGGGCCCGCCGCCCTGATAGGGCACGAACACGAGGTCGAAGCCGCCGCGCTTGGCGAACATCGCCGAGGTGAGATGGCCGATGGAGCCAGCGCCCGCCGAGGACACGTTGAGCTTGTCCTTGTACGTGCGCGCGTAATCCACGAACTCCTGCACGGTGTTGACCGGGATGGTGGCCTTCACGCCCAGCACGAAGGGGCCCGTGCCGAGAATGCTCACCGGCGCGAATTCGGCCTCCGGATCGTAGTTCACCTTCTGCATCATCGGCAGGATGACCATCTGGCCCGCGGAGGCGAAGAACAGCGTGTAGCCGTCCGCCGGCGCGCGGGCGACCTGCGCGGCCGCCACCACGCCGCCGCCCGTGGGGCGGTTCTCGACCACGAAGGTCTGCCCGAGCTTCTGGGTCAGGTATTCGCTGGCGAGGCGCGCCATCGTGTCGGTGTTGCCGCCGGCCGGGAACGGCACCACGACCGTCACGGTCTTCGTCGGCCAGGCTTGCGCGAAGGCCGCCGGCGCGCCGCACAGGCCGGCTGCGAGACAGAATGCTGCGACTGCGCGCGCGCCGTGGCGCTGACGCGGCTTGATCCTTCGTGCCATCTTCCCCTCCGTTCCAGACGTTTTCGTCTTTGTTATGCAGTCCGCGTGCCGCTGCGGCCCGCCTTAGTGCTCATGCGGCTGCGGGCCGTCGAAACCTTCCACCAGCACGAATTCCCCGACGCTCTTGCCCACGCGATGGGCACGCGCCGCCTGATATTCGGGCGAGTCGAAATAGGCCTTGGCCTGCTCGTAGCTCTCGAACTCGAGGATGACGTTGCGCGGCCGCGCCTCGCCGTCCAGCGGTTCGAACTTGCCGCCGCGCGCGAGAATGCGGCAGCCGTACTTCTTCATCGCGACGCTCGCCGCCTGCGCATAACGCATGTAGGCGTCGTTGTCGTCCACGGTGACGCGCGCGATGATGTAACCCTTGGGCATGATCGTCTCCTTAAGCCTCGTGTGTCCTGAGCCACGCGATCACGTCCGCGCTCTCATGAAGGTCGGCGTATTTCTGCCCCATGTCGAACAGGTTCGCCTCATGGGGTCCCAACGCGCGGTCGCCGACGCAATCGGCGACCACGACGGTTCGGAAATTGTAGCTCATGGAATCCACCACGCTGGCGCGCACGCAGCCGGACGTGGTGGCGCCCACGACCAGCACGGTGTCGACACGGCGAAACGCCAGCCATCCCGCCAGGTCCGTGCCGAAGAAGGCGGACGGCTGCGTCTTGCGCAGCACGTATTCGCCCGCCAGCGGGGCCAACTCCGGCACCACCTGGCTGGCGTGGCTGCTCTCGGTCAGCGCTCCCAGGGTGGGCGCCTTGAGGCGGAACACGCCCGCGTCCGACCCATCGTCCGCATAGACGACGCGTGTGAAGCACACGGGCGCCCCGGCCTCGCGCGCCGCCGCCAGCAGCCCCTGCGCGTTCGCGATGGCCTGCGGGATGTTGCCGCCGCCGAACATGTCCGGGTCGTTGAACCCGTTCACGAAGTCCACGACGAGCAGCGCGGCGCGCTGGCCGAAGCCCGAGCGCGCGCCGAAGCCCTGCTTGCTGTAGATGGCGGCGTCGCTCATCGCCCCTATTCCTTCCAAAGATGCGCGTATTGCACGGCGACGATGTCCTCATAGGCCACATGGCCCTTGATGAGGCCCATGTGACGCTGGAACTCCGTCATGCCGTCCACGAACTCGGGCGTGATGTCGGCGGTGTAGAACGGCAGGTCGCGCGCTACCACGTCGGCGATGAGCGCCGCTTCCGCTTCAGGAAAGCGCTTGCGGCCCACTTCCGTCGCCAGCGAGACGTCCGCCCGCAGCGCCTTCTGGGTCTTGACCAGCGCGCGCACGGCGGCTTCCACCGCCTGCGGGTCGCGGGCGATCACCGCGTCGGAGGTGATGAGGGCCGGCATGGTGTAGTGCAGCGCCTTGGGGGGGCCGTCGCCGCGCCGGGCGTCGATGATGATGTCGCCGAAGCCGCTGCGCACCGCGACCTCAGCCCCCATGCCGTTGGCCCAGAACCCGTCGATCATCCCCGCGCCCAGCGCCTTGGCGGCCGCCACGCCGAAATTCTTGTTCTCGCCGAGGAAGGCGCCCGGCACCGGGCCGATCTTCACCTCGGTGTCGGGATCGATGCCCGACTCCGTCAGCAGGCGCTTGAGGCCGAGGTCCACGAGGGGCGCGGCGCCGATGCTGAGGCCCCGGATGGCGTTGATGTCGCCCTTCCGGGCCTTCAGGTCCTTCCGCAGCACGAGGAACCAGTACATGTTCTGCGCCAGCGAGCCGAGCAGCTTGCCGCCCTTCCACTCCGGGAACGCGAAGGGCACGCTGTGGGCGGAGCCGCCCACGAAGTCGATGCCGCCGTCGCGCAGCACTTCCAGCGTGCGGTTGACGGGGAAGATCAGCTCCAGCTCCACGTCCAGCCCTTCGGCCTTGAAGAAGCCGAGGTCCACGGCCGCCACGGCGGGGAAGTAGGAGTTCGAGATGAGGTCGGGAATGGCGATCTTCATGGGGCGTTTCCTTGTGCGAAGCGGTCAGGCGATTGAGTTGGAGCGGCGCAGGCCTTCGATCATGGCGGCGCGCAGCAGGTAGGCGTGGAGTTTGGCCGGGTCGGCCACGATGGAGCGCAGCTCATCGTAGAAGGCGGCGCGGGCGGCCGGGTCCTTCTGCTCGATGTTGCGCTTGTTCTCGATGGTCTGGCGCTGCAGAAACTCCTGCGCGACGGTCCTGCGCTGCCGGTCGTACAGATCGAGCAGGTCGTGGCTCGCGCCCTCGAACCAGATCTTGCCGAGCTTTTCGGCGAGGTTGAAGCTGTCGTGCAGGCCGAAGTTCATGCCCATGCCGCCCAGCGGGTTGTTGATGTGGGCGGCGTCGCCCGCCAGCAGCATCCGGCCGTCGCGATAGCTGGACGCCACGCGCTGGTGGACCTCGTAGATGTTGCGATGGACGATCGCGTAGTCGCCCTCCTTCGGGTTGAAGCCCTGGATGCGCGCCTGGATGGAGGCTTCCTCGAAGAGCTCCTCGGCGGGCGCGTCCGATGCGGGAAACAGGATGCGCCACAGGCCTTTCCCGTCCTGGCCCGGCACCCGGAACAGCGCGCACCATTCCTCCGGATCGGCGATGTAATTGGTGCTGGCGTAGCCGTGCCGGGCGAAATCATAAAGCGTGCTGAGCACCAGGAAGCGCTCCGGGTAGGTGAAGCCGTCGAACGTCACGTTCATCGACTTGCGCACCTGGCTGCGTCCGCCGTCGCAACCGACGATGAACGCGCCCCGCAGGGTCTTGAGGCCCTGCGGCGTCTCCACGCGCGCGCTGACGCCCTCGCCGTCCTGCTCAACATGAACGACGCGATGCTCGTTCAGGATCTCGTGGCCGCCATACGCCTTCAGCTTTTCGCGCAAGATGTGGGAGAGCTTGTGCTGCTCCAGCATGAGCCGGAAGGGGTAGCGGGTCACATCCGCCAGCACGCCCAGGTCGAAGTTCGCCACGACGCCGCCGCGGCGGTCGCGATAATGGAAGTTCGACACCACGAAGCCCTGCTGCATCATGGTCTGCGTCACGCCGCTGTCTTCGAACATCTCCAGCGTCGGGGGATGAATGGTGCCCGCGCGCGGGTCCTCGAAGATGCGGTCGCCCGCTTCCAGCAACGTGAAGGGCACGCCAAGCCGCGCAAGATTGAGCGCCGTCGCATAGCCGACGGGACCGGCGCCCGAAATCAGAATTCTCTTGTCGCCCAGCATGCCCCTCATCCACTCCTGTTCACGTCAATGGCGCTCGAGCAGCCAGCCGCGACCGTAGAACTTGTCGTTGATTCCATGCGCCCGCAACGCGTGCCAGATGGTGGCGACGTTGATGGGGATGATCGGCTTGCCGAGCTTCTTTTCAAGCGTCGGGAATATATCGAGCGTCGACAGGTTCGTCCCTGCCTGGACGATGGCGTCCACGTTCGCGCCGTCGAGCTGCTCCAGCACCGTCTCGATCACCTCGCGGGGCGGCGTATGGGCGATGGAGGTGGCGGTGTCGCACTTGAGGCCGATCACCTTGGTGACGTTGTAGCCGGACTCCTCCAGGAAGCGCCGGACCTGCACGTCGCCCACGTTCTGGTAGGGCGTGAGCGCCGCGACGGTCCTGGCCCCGAAGGCGTCGAGCGCGCAGGTCAGCGCCGCCGCGCCGCTGGTGAGCCCCATGGCGGGGCCGATGGCGTCGCGCAGGCGGGCTTCGAACTCGACGTTGCCCTCAAGCCCGCCCCAGAATGTTTCCGCCGACATGCCCATCATGATGTAGCTGGGCTCGCACGTCATGATGTCGCGCATGGCGTCGGGAATCGTCTCCCGGATGGCGTCGATGAAGGCGAGGAACATGTCGTCGCTGGACAGGTCGGGCTGGCCGACGAAAAAACGCGCGAAGTGCCACGTCACCCCCTCGGGGATGATGCGCTGGCAGTCGTATTCCACGCCGATGTTGGTGGAGGGGATGATGACCCCGATCCGCCCCCGCGGGCCGATCCACGGCTCCTGCGCCTTCAGAACTTTCATGGCCGTCAATTGTCCGGTCCTTCGCTGCCCACGCGCCCGCAGCGCAGGCTACACCGAGGCGCGCGCAAGAGACATTCCAAAATTCGGCGGCGGCGAAAATGAAGCCGCCGAGCCAGCGTCCCGGCGCGCCAATCGCCTTCCGGAGGCGGATGTTTACCTCCCGCTAACCAGCCCTCGCCACCCTCGCGAGGGGGCGAACGTGCGGAGCGCAGCAGATGAACGACAAGGCGACAGCGCAGGCGGCTGTCCAGGCGGCCGTGATGGTCTCATACCGGTTCATGACCTACGACGAACTCGCGGCCCTGATGGGGACGTCCTGGCGGCGCGTGCACCAATTGGTGCGGGACAACAACTGGCGCTGGCACAAGGACCTCGCGGGCGGGCGCCGCGTGTCCGTTCCCGAGACGTTCGTCCGCGAGACCCGCGCGGGCGGCTTCCAGGCTGGCCTGGACGACGGACGCGGCCTCCCGCCGGACGCCTGAGGGCGCGGTCGTCGAGGCGCGCCCTGTCGCCGCTCAGGCCGCGGCGGCGAGCCTGGCGGCCTGCTCCACGTCGTAGTCGTAGAGGTTCTGGCGCAGGATGAACGAGTGCCGGATCTCTTCGTCGCGGCGCTCCAGGCTTTCGTACTGGGAATCGTAGCGCATGCCGTTGCGCCGCGCCTCGGACTGGACCATCGCGGTGCGCGGGCGGCGCAGGTTTTCGTAGGCCGCGAGGGCTGCGGGCGCCTGGGCGGCGGAGAGGCCCTCCAGCAGCACCGAAAGGGCGACCCCGTCCTCGATGGCCTGATTGGCCCCTTGCCCCAGGTGCGGCAGCATGGGGTGCGCCGCGTCGCCAAGCAGCGCAAGGCGTCCGTTGCGCCACGCGCCCAGCGGCTTGCGGTCGTAGAGCCCCCACCAGTAGCAGGTCTCAACCTTGTCGAGCAGTTTCCCGATCTGCGGATCCCAGCCGGCGAACGAGGCCGCGAGCTCGTCGCGGTCCCCGATGGCGGACCATGATTCGGCGGTTTCGTTCGCCGTCGGTACGAAGCCGACGTAGTTGAGCAGCGTCCCGCTTCGCACCGGGAACACCATAAAGTGCTTGCCGTCGCCCATCCACACCTGGTGAACCTCGTGCGGCCAGCTATCGAGCTGCTCGCGGGACACGAGCCCGCGATAGGCGCGGAAGCCTGCATATTCGGGCGGGGACGGCTCGACGACGTAAGGCTGGAGGACGGACTTGATGCCGTCCGCGGCGATGACGACGTCGGCCTGCACGGATTCGCCGTTGGCGAAGTCGATCGTCGCGACCTCGTCCGTCTGCGAGAAGCCCACGCAGCGATATCCGGTGCGAACGGCCTCCTCGGGGAAGGCCGCCGCCAGCGCGTCCAGCAGGTCCGCGCGGTGCATGCCGTACATGCCGTTCCAGCCGCTGGAATCGGTGGTCACGATGGGGCCCACGACCGTGCCGTCCTTGCGGTAGTAAACCGAGCCGGGGCCGACCTTCGCGCCGACGCGCGCGAGCGCGGGCCCGAAGCCCATGCGCTCAAGCTGCCGGAGGCTGTTGGGGTAGACGAACACGCCCGCGCCGACTTCGCCGAGCCGGGACGCCTGCTCGTACACGGTGACGTCCAGGCCCTTCTGCATCAGCGCGTTCGCCGCCGCGAGTCCCCCGATGCCGCCGCCGATGACCGCCACCCGCAACTTCGCCGATGAATTTAGCACTCGGATATCCTCCGGTCGTGAATTGCGCGGCCTGTCGGGCGGCCGCTTGCTCCAGCGAGGCGATACCATGCAAACCGCGCGCGTGTCAGCGGGATTTTGCCGCACGTCGGTCCGCCCCGGCGGGGGCGCCAGAACGCCATGGGCCAAAGCGCCCGCAGCCGTTATCGTGGGGCCGAGCGTACTGACCCGCCAGTCGGCAGGAGGCCTGCATGGATATGGACACGATCCGCGACTATCACGCGCACATCTACTACGAGGCCGCGACGCGCCCGCAGGCGGAGCGTCTGCGGGCGCAGATGGAGGCGCGCTTTCCGGGCGCCGTCTACGGGCGCTGGCATGACGTTCCGGTGGGGCCGCATCCTTCGGCCATGTTCCAGGTCGCGTTTCCCACGACGCTGTTTCCCACGCTCGTGCCATGGCTCATGCTCAACCATGCGCCCCTGACGGTCTTTCTGCATCCCCAGACGGGCTTCCCGCGCGACGACCATTCGTTGCGGGCGGTCTGGATGGGACGCCAGCAGGCGATCAAGCTGGACCGCCTGCCGGAGCAGGACTGAAGACCGCACGCCCCGTTTACCCCTTCGTGCGATGAAGAGCTGCTCCCGCATGCCCTGATTCGAGGAATTTGATGTCCGCCTGGCGAGACGAGAAGAACGCAAAGGCGCTCGCGCGGCTGAACCGAAGCCTTCCGGCGATCTTCCCCAAACCCGCGCTCGTCCACGCGATGGCGCGCTCGCTCATTCCCCCGACGCCGAGGCTGGCGGTGGACTCCTACTGGCGCGAGCATCCGGTGCGCGCCGACAGGCTCGCCCGCGCGCTCGCCAGAAAAAGCGGCGCGCCCGCCGGTTGGACGTGGCGATCGGCGGAGGTCCCCGGCGGCTTCCGAAGCCCGCCCGCGCCCTATCGCGAGACGCCCTACAAGCTGGGCCCTTCAAGTTGCTGCCTGTGCGGCCAGCCGGTCTACAAGTTTGGCTGGCACGAGGACCTGTGGGGCGGCGGGCAGCCGAACAGGAACGCCTCCTGGCACGCGTGCTGCGCCGCCGCCTGGAAGCTGTGGACCGCTCCGCGCGAGCACCTGAAAGTCCTGCGCACGCTGCAGGGGCGCACCTGTCCCGCCACCGGGACGCGGCTGCTGAAGTCCGCCGAGGTCGATCATCGCACGCCGCTCTACCGGGTGTGGCGCGAGCGTCGGGACATGGCCTGGCCGGACCTGCTGGCGTTCTGGGGCGCGCCCAACCT
Organism: Hyphomicrobiales bacterium; assembly: GCA_028290405.1. Lineage (GTDB taxonomy): Bacteria > Pseudomonadota > Alphaproteobacteria > Rhizobiales > Beijerinckiaceae > Terripilifer. Next base: position 14,567 of record JAQGJX010000165.1, on the reverse strand, counting down.
GCAGGTGATCAACCGCAACGGGCATCAGGACAAGAGCATCGCCGAGACCCGCGAACGCACCCAGACGCGGCGCATGGCGCGCGAGCCCTCCGCGCCTGAGCCCTGCGAGCAATAGCCTTTCGGCGAGGGCTGGCCGGGCAGGCGACGGGCCTTGTCAACGTCCCCGAAGGTTGAAATAAATCAGCCAAAGCTCCCGGGCGCGCGCGGGACAACAGGGAAGAGGCGTCATGAGGTTCCATCAGAAGCGTCGCGGATTTCTCGCGGCCCTCGTGGCCATGGGCGCTTTGTGCGCCAGCGGCGGCCATGTGGCCGCTCAATCCCAGAAGCCGGAGACGCCGAACGTCACCGTGGGGCTCTCGGTCAACGATTCCACCTTCCTGCCTATTTATCTGGCCGAGGCCGCGGGCTTCTACAAAGCCGAAGGGCTCAACGTGAAGGTCCTCGCCTTCCGGGGCGGCTCGGACCTCACGCGCGCCCTCGTGGCGGGCTCGGTGCACATTGGCGTCGCGGCGCCAACCAGCGTGCTCGCGGCGATCAACGCGGGCGAGAACGTCAAGGTGTTCTTCGGCGGGTTCAACCAGGCGCCGTTCTTCTGGTTCGCCGCGCCGCCCATCAAGACCATGGCGGAGGTGAAGGGCAAGCGCATCGGCATCACGCGCTTCGGGTCCTCGACGGACGCGCTGACGCGGTTCGCGCTCACCATGGCGAAGCTCGATCCCAAGACCGACGTGCGCATCGTGCAGGGCGGCGGCTCCGCCGAGCGGCTCGCCGCCATGGAGACCAAGCAGATCGACGCGGGCATCTTCACCTGGCCGCATAACTTCGCCGCCGAGGACCGGGGCTACAACCTGATCGCCAGGCAAAGCGATTTCATGCCCGATTTCCCCATCCAGTCCTTCTACGCGATGCAGGCGTTCATCGACAAAAATCCGCAGACGCTTAAAGCCGCGCTGCGCGCCTTCATCCGCGCCGTGCGCCTCGCCAGGGAGGACCGCGGCCTGTCGGTCAAGACGCTGGTGAGCCGCGCGGGGCTCGAGGAAAAATACGCCGGGCGCGCCTACGACCAGTTGATCGACGGCTGGCGCGAGGACGGGCGGCTGGCCACCGAAGACGGCATGAAGAAGTTTTTCGACATGGCGATCGCCGCCGGGGACGTGGACAGCCCGTGGCCGCGCGAGAAATACTGGGACGATCGCTTCGCGGCGAGCATCGACGACTGGAAGCCCTGACATGGGCCAGATCGAGATCCGCGGCCTTTCCATCGACTACCGCAAGCCAAAGAGCGACGAGACGTTCACCGCGGTCGAGAACGTCTCGCTCTCCATCGAGAAGGGCTCGTTCGTCACCATCGTGGGCTCGAGCGGGTGCGGCAAGAGCACGTTGCTGATGGCCATCGCGGGGCTCATCCCGCGCGCCCGCGGCTCCATCCAGGTGGACGGGAAGGAGGTCTCGAAGCCCGGCCCGGATCGCGCCATGGTGTTCCAGGACGCCTCGCTGCTGCCTTGGCGCAGCGTGCACGCCAACGTGCGCTTCGGCCTTGAGTTGCAGCGCTGGACGCGCGACGACATCGACGAGCGCGCGATGCGCTACGTGCGCATGGTGGGCCTTGGGGCCTTCGCGGACTATCACCCGCACCAGCTTTCGGGCGGCATGCGCCAGCGGGTCAACATCGCCCGCGCGCTGGCGGTGGACCCGGACGTACTGCTGATGGACGAGCCCTTCGGGGCGCTCGACGCGCAGACGCGCGAGGTGATGGGCGACGAACTGCTGCGCATCTGGGAGCGGGACAAGAAGACCGCGATCTTCGTCACCCACGCCATCGACGAGGCGATCTTTCTGGGCGATCGCGTCGTGGTGATGGGCCGCAATCCAGGCCACATCCGGGACGTGGTCGACATCGACCTTCCGCGCCCGCGCACCGCCGTCATGCTCGACAGCCCGGCGTTCGTCGCCTACCGCAAGCGCCTGCGCGAATACATCGCCGCCGACATGCAATCGCTGCAAATGGTCGAGGACGTGGTCTGATGGCGTCCATCGCGGTTCCCGCGCCCCGCGTGCGCTCGCGCTGGGCGCGCGCGCTGGAGCGCTATTACGGACTGTCGGTCTCGGTCGTATCGGTCCTGTGTTTCCTGCTGCTCTGGGAAGTCGCCGCGGAGCGCGGCTGGATCAACGCGCGCTTCAGCAGCCAGCCGAGCCAGATCTGGCGCGCGGCGATCCACGTGGGGCTCACGGACGATTTCGCCTACCATTGCTGGGTGAGCTTTGCGGCGTTCGCGCTTGGCTTTGCGATGGCGCTCGCCGTCAGCGTGCCGCTGGGGCTGTATCTGGGCACGTCGCGGCGCGGCAGGCTCTTCATCGAACCGCCCCTGATGGCGCTCTATACGGCGCCGCGCCTTGCGCTTCTGCCCATCCTCATCGTGTGGCTCGGCATCGGGCTCGCGTCGAAAGTCGCCGTCGTGTTCCTGGGCGCCGTCTTCCCCATCCTGGTGAACACCATGGCGGGCGTGCGCAGCGCCGACAACCGCCTCGTCACGGCGGCGCGCGCGTTCGGCGCCGGCAAGCTCGACATCTTCGTCAAGGTGCTTGTGCCGGGCTCGCTCCCGGCCATCCTCATGGGCGTGCGACTTGGCGTGGGGCGCGGCGTCCTCAGCGTGGTGGTGGGCGAGATGTTCGTGTCGGAAGCGGGCGTCGGCTACCAGATCATGACCTACGGCCAGGCGATGCAGTTCAACAACCTGCTCGTCTACGCCTTCACCATCAGCCTGTTCGGATACGCACTCACGGTCGGCGTGCGCATGCTGGAAGACCGCATCAGAAGCTGGAGGCCCGCGTCATGACGCGCCTCTACCTGCGCCATCAGACGGCGCTCAGCGCCCTCGCGTCCTTCGCGGTCATCATTCTTGTGTGGCAACTGGCGGTGGACCTTGGCTACGTGAAGGCGTTCTTCGTCTCCACGCCCACGCGCATCGCCGCCGAGTTCATGCGGCAGCTTCAGACCGGCGAGCTCGCCGCCAACGTCAGCGTCAGCCTTTTTGAGTTCGTCGTGGGACTGGCGCTTGCGGTTGCGGCAGGCGGCGCGCTCGGCGTTCTGGCGAGTTGGTCGCGCACGTTCGAGCACGTGCTGGAGCCGTTCATCTGGTTCAAGTATTCCTCGCCCACCATCGCCTTCTATCCGATCTTCGTGGCGTGGCTCGGACTGGGCGAGCCGACGATCATCGCGATCGCCTTTCTGTTCGCCGTCACGCCGATCTATGCGAACACGCTCTCGGGCATCAAGCACGCCGATCCCGACCTTGTCCGGGCGGCGCAGTCGTTCGGCGCGCGCCGGCGCGACGTTTTCCTCAAGATCGCCCTGCCCGGCTCCGCGCCCCTTCTCATCGCCGGCCTGCGCCTTGCGGTGGGCCGCGCCCTGACCGGCGTCGTGGCGGCGGAGCTCTTCGGGGCGACGGCGGGGCTTGGCTTCAGCATCGCGTATTACGGGCAGAAGCTGCGCACGACCGAGATGATGACGTCGCTGGTCGTGGTGATCCTCCTCGGGGTCGTGCTCACGCAGCTTCTGGCCAGCCTTGAGGCGCGCGTGGACTTCTGGCGCACCGGCCCCGGCCGCTGACGCCCTTCTCACACAAAGGACAGCGCCCATGAGCGGCCGCGTTTGCATGATCACCGGCTCGGGACAGGGCATCGGGCGCGCCATTGCGCTGCACTTCGCCAGCCGCGGCATGCGCATCGCCTTGGCCGAGCGCAACGAGGCGGCCGCGGCGGACGTCGCCGCGCAGATCGTCGCGCAAGGCGGACAGGCGCTGGTCGCCCCCACGGACGTGACGGACGCAGCCTCGGTGAGCGCCACGGTGGAGCGCGTGGCGTCGGCCTTCGGCGGGTGCGACGTCCTCATCAACAACGCCCGCTGGTCGGGCCTTGCGCCCACGCCCGTGCAGGACATCAGCGACGCGGACTGGCGCACCGCCATGGAGGTCAACGTCACGGGCGCCTTCCATTGCATCCGCGCCGTCACGCCGCTGATGATCGCCGCCGGCTGGGGCCGCATCATCAACATGTCGTCCGCGACGGTGCGCCAGCCGCCGTCGCGGCCCTACGTGCACTACATCACCTCCAAGGCGGCGCTCATCGGCATGACCCGGGCGCTGGCCAAGGAGCTTGGCGCGCACGGCGTCACGGTGAACGCGCTGCTGCCCGGGGCGGTCGAGACGGGCGTCGAGCGTCCCAACGGGCTCAAGCTGGCGGACCGCGAGGCGCGCGCGCGCGCCAACCAGGCCATTCCGCGCGTGCTCGCGGCGAGCGACATGGCGGGCGCGGCGTGGTTTCTCGCCTCGGACGAAAGCGCCTTCATCACCGGTCAGTCGCTGGCGGTGGACGGCGGCTTCAGCTTCGGCTGATGAGCGGCAGGGTGACGACCAGCGCATGGGCGGCGGCGCGGGCGGTCACCTGAAGCGTCTCGTCGTCGAGGCGCATGGCGGTGTGGGCGCGCCAGTCGCCCGCCGGGGACGCGCCCTCGCCTTCCTGCACGAACGCAAGGCAGAGGGCGCCGGGTTCGCCCAGCGTCGCCTGCGCGCCAGGATCCAGGGCGATGAGTTCCAGCCGCACCCCGCGTTCCGTGAAACTGCCGAGGGGCTTGCGCTTGACGCCCGGCGCGCCCGCGTCGACGCGCCATTCAAAGCCCGCCGGGCGGATCAGCAGCGGGTCTTCGTAGCGCGGGGCGGGATACAACATGGGGCGCTGGAAGATGTGCTCCCAGATGGCCTCGTAGGAATCGCGCGCCGCATCCTCTCCGTGGCGCTGGAACTTGCCGCCCGCGAAGGTTCCCACGGCCTCCAGCTCTTCCAGGCCGCGCCGCAATTGCGCGGCGCTCATATAGCCCTGGCGGCTGGCGCCGCCGCATTGCAGCACCAGGGTGACGCGCTGCCCGCCTTGGTCGAACTGCGGGCCATAGCGCGTGCCTTCGGGGAAGTACCCCACGTCGCCCTCCTCGAGCGTCTTGCCCGGGGCGATGTTGGCCGCGCCTTTCACGCAATAGCGGACCTGATCGAAATTGTGCCGGTGAAGCGGGCTGCGGTATTCGCCGCCGTTGCGCGACAGGACAAGCCGGAAGTTGTTCGGATCGCCCTCCTGCCCATGAAACAGGTTCTTGAACGCGAGACTGCCCTCGCGGTGCCGCTCTTCCTTTTCGGACCAGGCAAGATCGGCCGCATGGATCATCTGCATCGTTCGCCCCCCGCTCGCATGTGCGCCGGCGCGGCTCCAGCGGCGTCCGGTCGGGCGGCGTACAGTTGCGCCCGGCGGAATCCAATCGCCTTTTGCGCCGGGACGCAAGCGCCGCCGGAAAGGGTCTTCAGCGCGAAACCCGGATCCCTTGCGAGAACGCCACGGAGGAGGAGAAGTCCGCAGCCTTGGCGAGCCCTGAAATATGCGAGCGGGCTTGCAGGACCTCGAACGGCGCCGAGGCGTCCAGCGCGCCGCGGTCGTACGCGTACTGCGGGAAATGCCCCGGCAGCAGCACCCGCCAGTCATAATGGGCGCCGGGGTCCAGCATGCGGGCGAGTTCGAAGATCGTCGTGGTGCAATTGTTCGTCAGGGTGTTGTACCAGCGCGGGCGCTCGGCCAGCTCGTTCGCCTCCTGCGCGTAGGACAGGAAGAGCTTGCGCGCCATCTCCTTTGGAAGGCGCAGCCGATAGAGGCGCACGTCCTCCTCCCGCGCGTTGGCGCGCACGCCGATGACGTCGCGCTCGTCGCCCGCCACGATGATCAGTTCCGACAGCTTGAACAGGCTTTCAAGCGTCTTGTAGGTCTGGCCCGCGGACCGGCGCAGTTCCGCCGACCACGCGAGGCGGCGCCCGTCCGAGAACCCGAAGCTCAGGAAGGTGTGGGCGATGGTTTCCCCCGCCCAATAGCTCGCCAGCAGGTCCACGGACTCCAGCGCGTCGAGATCGTAGGCGCGCGTCTCCCAGTGGGGATCGGCTTGCGTGTCGCTCGTCCATTTGAAGTTGCGGACGTTCTCGACGACCGCTCGCTCGCCGTCGAGGCGCACGGTGGGAAGCCGCGACACGTCCGCCACCCAATCGCGATGATTGGACGGCGCGATGCCCTCCCACCACAGGAAGACGAGAGGAAACAACACGAGGGCGGGCGCAATTTCGCGCCACCGCAGCGTCAGCACGCCCCGCACCGCCGCGAGGGTCACGAGGCCGAAGGCGGCGGCGAGAACGACGCGGCCCTCCTGCCAGCCGCCGGCGCGGAAAAAAAGCGCCAGAGCCCCCCAGACGCCAAAGCACGCCAGCGCGAGCGCGACGACGGGCAGCGCCACGTGGCGAAGAAGCATGGACGACACTCGCATGGAGGGCTCAGGGTCAAAGCGCATCGGGCCGCCGCCCTTGGACGGGGCGGCCGGCGCGTCACTTCGCGAAGGGATTTTTGAACGTGTCCAGATTGACGGTGAACTGCGCCATCAGGATGTTCGCATCGATCTTGATGTTCCCGTTGAGCGTGCCGCGCGGCAGATTGTTGCCGCCCGCCAGCGCGATCGGCGCGTCCGCGAAGAAGCAGTGCGCGTAGGACAGGTCGAACTTCCACGAGGGATCGGACTGGTAGGTGAACCCCATGCCGGCGTACACGCGGTCCGCATTGGGCGCGCGCGGATTGCGCACGCTCGTCTCGGTGGGCGTCCAGTCGTAGGCGACGCCGGTCCTGATCTTGACTTCAGGCGTCGCCTGATACCCGGCGCCGGCGGCGACGTACCAGCTGTTGTTCCAGTTGTTGTCGACCACCGTGGTGGGAAAGCCGTTCGAGTATTCGACCCGGGTCGAACGGAAGCGGCTCCAGCCGATCTGCATGGCGCTTGCGTACAGCTCCAGCCGTTCGGTCGCCTGATGGGCGAGGCCGAGCGTCGCGATGGAGGGCGTGTTGATCTTGAAGTTCGCCTTGCCGTCCGGGCCGGTGAGCTGAAGGAAGCTCACCACCGCGCTGAGGGCCTGCGGGTTGTCGGCAGACAGCGTGCTGTCGCCATTGAACTTGTGCACGATGGCGGACCGGTAGGAGGCGCCCACGCGGGTGGCGGGAGTGATCTGGTATTCCACGCCGGCCGTGAAGCCCAGCGAGACGTTCGTCGCCTTGATGCGCGACGTGAGGTCGGTCGCCGGCGAGGGCGCCCGCCCGGCGGTGCTGTCCACCATGGTGGAGAAGTCCGCGTGATAGACCTGCAGGTTCGGTCCGCCGCCGACGGAGAAACGATCGCTCATCTTGTAGGCGAGGATGGGGCTGACGTTGTACGCGGTCAGATCGGTCGTGGTCGCCACGTAGCGCTGCGCGCCGCCCACGGGATACTTCGACTTGGTGGCCCATGGGACGTTGAAGGAGACGGCGAAGAACAGGTCGGGCTGGATCTGCCGGGTGTAATAGCTCGCGGCCCCGACGCTGGTGTCGAGGAACTGCTTGGGCACGGCGGGCGAACCGGTCACCTGGCCCGACGGGTTGTAGCCGGGGGTGGCGGAGATGTTTTCGAACGTGTCGCGCGGCAGGATGAGGCTGGCTGCCATCGACATCCAGCTGCCCGGAAAGCGCGTGAGAGAGGCGGGATTGGAGAAGATGGCGGACACGTCGGAGCCGCCCGCGCCGTTCGTCGCATAGGCGGTGCTCAGGCCCTGCGCGCTCTGGTGAAGATCCTGATACCCGTTGGCGAGCGCGACGGGGCTGGCGAGCAGCGCGGGCAGCGAGAGCGCGCCCATGACAAGCCGTGTTGCAGCATGTGACATTTACTTTTCCTTTTTGATCCGCTTCAGCGCTCGAGAATGAAACGACGCGGGAACGGGCCTTCGAACGCGAGGTCGCCCTCAGGTCCGTCGGCGCGCCGCACGTCGCCCGGCGCCAGAAGCGTCCGGAGCAGCATGGCGATGTGAAAATCGTTGATGTAGCGGCCAAAGCACGCGTGCAGCCCCAGGCCGTAGGTCAGGTACGCGCTCTCCGGACGATGGGGCTGGAGCGCCAGCGGGTCGGGAACATGGCGGGGATCGCGCATCGCGGCGCTCGTCCCCACGAAGACCAGCGTGTCCTTTGCGACCTGCGTCGCCTCGCCGTCCGACCAGATCACCGCGTCGCGCCGCGCCTTTCGGAACAGGCCGGGGTTGATGGGATTGAGCCGCGTGGCTTCGCGCACGAGAGCCTGGAAGTCCATGAAAGGACCCTGGGCGGCCCGCACGGTCGCCGCCGCCTGCTCGGCGTCCCGCGTGAGAAGATCCAGCGCCATGGCGGCGGACTTGGCGGTCGTGGGCGCAAAGCCGATCAGCAGGCCGATGAAGTTGTTGCGAATGGCGCGCGGCGAGAAGGCCGCGTGGCCGGTTGCGGACAGGCGCAGCGCGCGCGCCAGCACGCTGTCGGCGTTCGCAGGATCGCCGCCGCTGGCGATTTCGCTTTCAAGCACGCTGCGCATCCGGGCCGCAGCAGCGGCCGCACGTTCCGCCAGCACCGGGTCGTTCTCGACGTCGATGAAGAGATATTCAAAGAGCGTCTGGGTGGCTTCGAGAAGCCAGACGGGATCGACCGCGGCGCTGAAACCGAAGTACTGGATGGCGAAACGCGCCGGCACGAGGCGCAGATATTCGCTCACCACGTCGAAGCGCGGCTTCAGGTCCGCCAGCGCGCGCCCGCACAGCGCCTCGATGCCGGGGGCGACGACGTCGCGCATGTCCTCGCGGCGAAACACCAGCGCCATGGCGCTGCGGGCGGTCGTCGCGGCAGGCTCATCGTCGTCCATGCCGAGGAAGAAATTGTCGCCCTCGGTGATCATCTTCATCTTGTCGGCGTAGATCACCGCAAAATCATTGTGCTCCGACAGCACGTGGGCGCAGCCCGCGTGCGAGGTCACGATGCAGACGTTCTTCACCCGCAGCACCGGGCGCACGTGACGCAGGAAGTTCAGGATCGCGCCGGGATGCTCCTTGGCCCACGTGCCAAGGCGGCCCACGAACCCCGCGATCCCTTCGGCGTTTCCGGCAGCGTGCCGGTCGATCTCGTGGCCGAGTTCGCGCACGGCGCTGTCCTCGTGCAGGGCGTCCTTCGCCCGGTCCGCAAGCCCATGCAGAAACGCGTTGAAGCTCATGGGGACTTCTTTCCGTCCACGACGAAGTAGGAGAACGCCATGCCTATGAGGATTGTGTAGGCGGTTATGTAGAACCAGGAGAGCATCGCGACGGTCGCCGCGACCGACCCGTAGAGACGTTGCTCCTCGGCGAAATCGAACCTGTAGGAGAACACGACGAAGCAGCCGCCCAGCCACAGCGCGGTCGTGAGCGCCGCGCCCAGCCACGTGGCCCGCGGGGAAAACGCCTTGCCGGCCAGGATGCGGAAAAACGCCGCCATGCCGACGACGACGACCGCCACGGACGCAAGAAAGCGCACGTGGAGGGCCTGTCCAATTTCCTGCGCCACCAGCCATCCCGGATTGGTGAGCGCCTCCAGGTTCGCGACCACGAACAGCATGGTGGAGAAAAACAGAACGCAGATCGCCGCGGCCCCGGTCGTCGCCTTGTCGCGAAACAGGCGCCCCTCGTTCCCCGTGAGCCGGTCCATCAGCGCCAGGAACCCCGTGAAGGTTCCGGCGACGCTTTTTAGCACAAGCAGCACGAACAGCACGACGGACAGGGACAGCGTGACCCGGTCGATGTCGGCGACGTGGGACAGGAACGCGTTGGTGAGGTCGATCACCGGCTGCGGCGCGATGGACGACAGTTCGTTCGCATAGCTGAACGTCACGAAGCGATAGCCCAGAACGTCCTGAAGGTACTTCAGCAGCACGAGGCCCGGGAAGAAGCCCAGCATCGCGTTGTAGGCGATGGAGCTGGCGATCAATTCCACGTCGGTCACGACCAGAAACATGCAGAACGCCCGAAGGCGCTCGAACGAGCCGGCCCTTGACTGCATGGCGGCCGCGCCGCTTCGCATCGTCATCCCTTCGCCCTCAAACCATCAGCCGGTCAAGCAACTGGCGCACTTCCGGCAGCCGGCGCTTGATCTCGAGGGCCGACGTCTCCTTGAGGAAGTCGAGATGGTCCTTCCTCGTCTCGTCCATGGCGACGGGAATGTCCCGCAGGCCGATCTGGAACCGGAAGAACATGTCGCGCTCGGCGTCGAGCAGAAAGTCCTTGAGGACACGCTCGGTGTAGGACGATTGGGCGTCGTTCTGTAGATCGAAGACCGCCTGCACCCACTCGATCTCGCCCCAGTTCTTCGCCCGCATCGCGTCGATGGGCTTGGAGATGCTGCCGGTGCCCAGGGAGACCATGACGACGCGGTCGTCCTTGTAGACGACGCCCGATTCCGCCAGCCCGATCACCGCAGGATTGTTGGTGCTGGTCGCGGCGTCCAGATAAGTGCCCATGCGCGCCCCGTTGGTGGAGCTGATGGACGCTGCGGGAAAGAAAGTCGGGGCCGCGGTGGCTGCCCGCACAAGCGAGCGCATGGTGAAATTGTAGTCGGGAGACTTCTGGGCGGCGCGGCGCGTGAAAATCTCCATGTTCATCTCTTCAAGATGAATGGCCGGCACGGCCACATGGCGGATCGCGTCCGCGATCGTCACGTCGCCGAAGTAACGGGTCAGCAGGGCCTCGAAACCCGTTGGGTCGTACGTCGGCTTGGTGATGCCGGCGGTCCACTCCAGCAGGCCCTTGCGCTTATTGAAGATGATCGGGCCGCTGTCGTCATAGAGCTTGATGATGTCCTTGGCGGCGTACTTTGGCCGGCCGTTGGCGTCGGGCACGTTGAGGCCCAGCGCCAGAAGCGCGCCCGTGGAGGAACCCACGAAAAGGTCGAACAGCTCCGTGATGGGCTTGCCGGACATCGTTTCGAGCGCGTCGATGAAAGTCGCGGGCACGACGCCGCGCATGCCGCCGCCGTCGATGCTGAGCACGCGCACGGTGCGCGGCCCCTTGCCAACGGGTGAGTCCGCCGCAGCCGCGACGCTGGCCGCGCCCGTCGCCAGACCGGCGGCCAACAATCCGCGACGAGAAAGAGCCAAGTCTTTCATATGCGCATTCTCCGGTGTGTGACTAGCGAGGGTCGACGACGCCCGCCGCAAGGAAGCGCAGCGCCGTGAGGCTGGGCAGGAAGAAATATCCGCCGCCCCGCAGCGTGACGAAGCTCGGAAGGCGACCGCAGATAAAAGGCTCTTCCTTGCGCTTGGGATCGCCGGGGATCACGAACCGTCCCGTTCCGGCGTTGCCGCCGATGAGGGGATCGCGATCCTCGCCCTGCGCAAGGTCGTTGCCGTAGTTGATCCACTGTTGCTGGACGAATTCGAACTGGCGCGAGATGGACGCGTTGAGCGCCATGAAGATGATGCCCCGCTCCTCGTCGTCCACCGGCTGGCCTTCAGGCACGTAGGAGCCGTAAGGAAGGCCCCTGCGGACGATGCGGCGGCGCGTCGCCAGCCGTCCGTCGAAGCCCAGCGAATCGCGGGGGTTGGCGCGCCGCACATGAGCCCCGACAGGACACTTCAGGCCTTCCGGGTCGTCCCCGTAGACGAAGTTGTTCACCCGCTGGGGATCGGCCACGATCGACTTGTCCATCTTGTCGGGAGACAGGGCCAGCGGCGTTCCATCGCGCCAGCGCCCGACCATCTTGGCCATCAGCTTTTCGGGCCCGCCCTGGTAGCGCGCGCCCTGCTCGGCGACGTAGGACCGGAACTCGGTCACGTTCTGCTGCAACTTGCGGTAGACGAGGAACGACCCGTTCTTCGACAGGATCCACGGCTTGGGCGCCACGGGAAGCTCGTCGGCTTCGTTGCGGTGGCCCAGCAGGAACTCACCCGTCTGGATCTCGTCCCAGGCGCCGCGCCGGCCCATCTTGCCGTCGCCGGGCGTATCGACCGCCTGGCCGCCGACGAAGTCGGGCTGCGCGAAACCATCCGCAAAACCGAAGTGCTCGACCGGGGCGGGCTTGCCGTTGACGAACAGGACTCCGGCGTCCTGATAGCCGGCGACTTCCGCCCCGGAGGTCTTTTCGATCGCCGCCGTGACCAGCGCATAACGCGCCTCGCGGGCCTCCGGGGAGGCCGCGTTGATCGACATCCACGCGTCGATCCGCTCGCTCCAGAGCGGCTCCCACTGGTCGGGCGCGGAGGCGCCGCGATCGCCGAGAATCTCGCTCCTCCTGGCCATGCCCTCGATGAATTCCGGCGGGAAGCTCGTCAGCGTTTCCACCGGAAGTTCGAGAGCCTCGAGGCCCGTGGCGGAAATGGCGACGTTGAGCGTGCTCGCCGGCCTGCCTTCGTCCCAGATTTCCGCGTTCGTCACGAGAGGCGCCATAAGCGCCAGGAAATCCCTCGCGCCCTTCGCTTCCCTGAAGCGGAGAAAAATATAGCGCGCGAACGGCAGGCGGTATCCGCGCAGCACATTGCCCTGGATGTCGGAAAGATCGAGCTGCATGTCAGAGGTCACGATCGTTGGAAGTGACGAAGTCGCCGGGCTCCGGCGCAGGGGATAGCTGAAGGCGCTCGGCGAGATCGCGCACGAGCGCCTTGCGCTCTGCGGGGCCGCAACCCTGCGCGCGCTCGATCATGTCCGCGATGCGTCGCTGCGCCGCGAGCGCGCTCAACGTCCCCGGCAGATCGACGTCGCTGTCGACGTACAGGAACGTGGTCTCGATCTGGCACGCCTTCAGGTACGAAAGGACCGCGCCCGCCGAAGAGGCGCCGCCGAAGCCGTAGCAATGAGAGAAGACCGACGTGAACGCCTCTGCGCCAACGGCCGCGATGCGTTCGGCGAGCGCCTCCAGTTCCCCGTCGAAGGTGATCGACAGCGCGAGGTACGCATAGGCGAAATGCTCTTCGCGGCTGGGCCGGCCGTTGTAGACGGGGTCGTCAATGATGAAGAGCCGCGCGCCGTGGACCAGCCCGGTGCGCGAGAACAGCGATCCGCGACCGTCGGGCAGGCTCATCAGAACCTCCCGCAGAATGTCCAGGTGCGACTCGGCCTGGAGATCGTCGATGATCGGAAACAGGCCCGTATAACCGTAGAAGCTGTCGTAACGATTGCTCATGCGCCTGGCCCTCAGGACATCTGCGGGCCGGGCCCGCCGTTCGAGCCGAGTTTGTTCTGCACCTGGTGCAGGAAGTCGCGATAGGCGGCGGCGAACGCCTCGTCGGAGGAGTCGAGCGTCCGGGCGAGGCTCTTGAACGCCCTATGCACGTCGACGGCGTTCTTCACGTCCGTGACGGTCGAGCCCGGGTAGGCCATGTAGTAGTAGTCGTTGTGAAGCTGGTTATGCTCGATGTACGTCTTGAACGGCACGAGCGGGATGGAGCCTGGATAGTTCTCGCTCCACATCCAGACCAGATTGAGCTTGAAGGACAGGACCGAATGGAACGCGTCGACGTACTCGTTCCAGCTTCCGTTGAAATTGCTTTCGAACAGAAGGTAGTCGTACCCGAACGACTCGCGCTTCGTCATCGCGTCGAAGCGGGGCATCTTGTCCGCCGAGATCGTCGTCCACCGCGCAAAGTGGATGAACGACAGCTTGCGGAGCTCCCATTGGGTGAATTTCGCCGTAAAGAGCTTGAAGGCCGCCTTGAGGATGGGCGTCTTCCACCGCTTCATCGGCGTGATGACGTTCATCGCATACGCTTTGCCGCGGATGTTCGACAATTCAGGCCCTCGGCGTCACGAGTCACTCGGTGAGCCAGACCTATAGGGCTGAGCGAATTTCCGCCGGAAACCTTCGTAAGCCCCTCGCTAACAGGCGCTTTCGCCATGACGCGCAGTCTCGCGGCGCTCAGCGCGCGGGCACGGAGAGATGCAAAAGAGGGCATGGGTGCGGGCCTTGCCCGGGAGCCCGGCCGGGGATCGACGGCTCGGCTTGAAGCGCGCTCAGGAAGCGAGCAGTTCGCTGCGTGATTTTTTTATGCCGCCGGAGATCCACCGGCCTGCTGCTCGCGCTACTGGACCGGCGCCTGCGTCAAAGGAACTTCCGCGGCCGCGGCGGCTTGAACATAAGAGCCGCAGGGGCTTCGACAGGAGAGACTCATGGGCAGCACGCAGGACAAGATGGACGGCCTTGGCAACCAGGCCATCGGCAACGCCAAGCAAGGTCTGGGCAAGCTCACGGGCGACGAGAAGCTGAAGGCCGAAGGCAAGGCGCAAGAACTGAAGGGCGACGTTCAGGAGGCCATCGGCGACGCCAAGAGCGCCGTCAAGAAGGCCGTCGACAAGAGCCTCTGACGATCGTTGACATGAAGGGAGGCCGCGCGTCGCCGCGCGGCCTCCCTTTTTGGTTGAACGCTGACGAACTTACCAGCGGACGGACGCGCTCACGGCCCCGAAGCGGTCGCCCTTGGTCTGCCCGGCGAATTCGCGGCTGCGCCAGACGTGCGTGTACGAGAGGCGAAGGTGGTCGACCGTCAGCACCAGTCCCCCCTGCAAGTCGGCCACAAAAGGAATCTTGTCGACGCGCGGCCCATCGACGAAGGCGTTGCCGTCCAGGAACGCGTTGCGAGCGATCGCGCGGCCTTCGAGGCTGGCGAAGAGATACCAGCCGAAGTTGGCGCGCGGTTCGAAGAACCCTGAACC
>JAQGJX010000094.1 GCA_028290405.1 Hyphomicrobiales bacterium | reverse complement strand
TTGGTGGAGCCAGACGGAATCGAACCGACGACCTCTTCAATGCCATTGAAGCGCTCTCCCAACTGAGCTATGGCCCCACTGTTTTCGAGCCAGGCTTTTCGGCCATGCTGCGAAAAAGAAAGCGGTCCTTTGGGTCGGACCGCCCGCCCCGCTGGCGAACCAGCGGCGACGGCGCGTGATATAGACGGAACCCCGCCGGTCCACAACCCATCATGGACAAATAGGCGGGAAAAAAATCAGACCGTCAGGTTTCTTCGTCGTCTTCGATGTCGCCGTCGATGAGCACCGACACGTCGTCGGCGTCTTCTTCCTCTTCCTCAAGGAAAGTCTCGTCGGCGGCGCCGTCGTCCTCGATCTCGATGTCGTCCGCAGCGGCGGCTTCCTTGCCCTCGCCAGCCTCGGCGTCCTCGAGCGAGACGAGCTCGGGCCCGGCGGGATCGACGTCGGCTTCATCGTCGGCGACGGGCGCGGGGCGCGCCGCGGCGCGCGAGGTGACGGCCGCCACCTGGTAGACGGTCCCGCACTTGGGGCACAGGATCGGATCGCGGTTGAGGTCGAAGAACTTGCTACCGCAGCTCTGGCATTGCCGTTTGCTGCCGAGATCGGGTTTGGCCACGTGCAGTCATCCCTGAGGCGAGAATCAAAAGCGGATCAGCCGGCGACGCTTTCGGCCGGCTGGAATCGTTGTCCGGTTAGTCATGCCCCGCGCCCCTGTCAAATGGGAATTGCGCGAGCCGCCCCGGCGTAATGACAGCGGCGCCGGGCGCGTGGTACGAGCGCGGTCGAACCGCCCTGCCAGCGAGGACATGATGCAAGCCGAATCCGCCGCCCACGGACATGGAAACGCGCAGCCGCTGGGAGCCGCCGCGTGCGGCCCCCTGAAGGGACGCCTGCGCCCGCCGGGCGACAAATCCATCTCCCACCGCGCGCTCATCCTGGGGCTGCTGGCCATCGGCCGCACCACCATCGAGGGCCTGCTGGAAGGCGACGACGTGCTGCGCACCGGGGCGGCCTGCGCGGCGCTCGGGGCGAAAGTGGAGCGGCTGGGCCCCGGCCGCTGGCAGGTGGACGGCTGCGGCGTCGGCTCGCTGCTCGCCCCGCGCGAGACGCTGGATTTCGGCAACGCCGGCACCGGCACGCGCCTCATCATGGGCGTGGTGGGCGGCCATGACATCACGGCGACGTTCGACGGCGACGCCTCCCTGCGCAAGCGCCCCATGCGGCGCATCCTCGATCCCCTCGCCCTCATGGGCGCGCAGGTGACGTCGGAAGCGGAAGGCGGGCGCTGCCCGGTGACCCTGAAGGGCACGGGCGAGCCAGCCCCCATCGAATACCGGTCGCCGGTTCCCTCCGCGCAGCTCAAATCCGCCGTGCTGCTGGCGGGCCTGAATTCGCCCGGGCGCACCACGGTCATCGAGACCGAGGCCTCGCGCGACCACACCGAGAAGATGCTCGCCTATTTCGGCGCGCGCATCGTCAGCGAACCCCATGGGGAGCACGGGCGCAGGATCACCCTTGAAGGGCGCCCCGAACTCAGGGCGCGCGACGTCGTCGTGCCCGCCGATCCGTCGTCGGGCGCCTTCGCGCTGGTCGCGGCGCTGCTGGTCCCGGGATCAGATATCGTCATCGAGGGCATGATGATGAATCCGCTGCGAATCGGCCTCATCACGACGCTGCTGGAGATGGGCGCCTCCATCGAGACGCTGAACCCGCGCATCGAGGGCGGCGAGGACGTGGCGGACCTGCGGGTGCGCCACAGCGCGCTGCGCGGCGTCGAGGTTCCGGCGGCGCGCGCGCCCGCGATGATCGACGAATATCCGGTGCTGGCGGTGGCGGCCGCCTTCGCCAGCGGCGAGACGCGCATGCGTGGACTCTCCGAACTCCGCGTGAAGGAATCCGACCGGCTCGCGGCCGTCGCGGCGGGACTGGACGCCGCCGGCGTTCCCAACAGGATCGAGGGCGACGACCTGATCGTGACCGGCGCGGCGCGCGTGCGCGGCGGCGGCGTCGCGGCCACGCACCTCGACCACCGCATCGCCATGAGCTTCCTCGTCCTGGGGCTTGCGTCCGACCAGCCGATGCAGGTGGACGACGCCAGCATGATCGCCACGAGCTTCCCTACCTTCAGGCCCGAGATGGAGCGGCTCGGCGCGCGGTTCGTCGAAGCTGCCGCGCGCTGACGCCGTGGCGAGTAAGGAACCGTTAATAATATATATCGGGAATCATTAACGTAACCATATTGGATACGGCCCGGCGCGCATACGGGTCCTCGTTATCACCAAGAGGACCTTTCGGATGTTCAAGACCCTTCTCGCCACGACCGCCCTGTGCCTGGTTTCGGCCGCCGGCCTCGCCGCCGACCTGCCGCGCCGCGCGGCGGCCGTGGCGCCCGCGCCCGTGTTCGTGTCGTCCAACTGGGGCGGCCTGTACGTGGGCGTCGTGGGCGGCTACGCATGGGGCAAGTCGAACTCCGCGCCGACGGGCGCCATCGCGGGCGAAGCCGGCCAGGAGCTGGACCTGAAGGGCGCCCTCGTGGGAGCGCAGGCCGGCTACGACTTCGACATGGGCAACGGCCTGGTGCTCGGCGGCGTCGCCGACCTCTCCTGGTCGGGCGCCAAGGGCAAGTCGTGCGTCGAGACCAACAATGGTCCGGGCTGCACCTCCGATCCCGACGATTCCTACGCCCGCGGTTCCGTGAAGTGGCTCTCCACCCTGCGCGCCAAGGCCGGTTTCGCGATCACCAAGGACATCCTGCTGTACGGCACGGCCGGTCTTGCTGCTGGCGGCGGGCGCTCCAGCGTCTCCTTCCTGACGTCCTCGAGCGATCCGCTGGTCAGCGACAAGCGCACGCACTACGGCTGGACCGTCGGCGCGGGCGCTGAATACAGGCTCACGCAGTCGATCTCGGTCGGCGCCGAGTACCTGTACGCCGACCTCGGCAAGAAGGGCTACGACTACACGAACGCTGGCGTGACGGATCTGGCGAGCGCGGGCGCTTACGGCGTGCGCGCCGACGCCAAGCTGCACATCGTGCGCGCGTCGCTCAACTATCGCTTCGGCGGTTCGGCTCCGGTCGTCGCTCGCTACTGAGCTGATCGACCCCATCTGAATTGAACGCCGGCGGCCGCGAGGTCGCCGGCGTTTCGCGTTTGGCGCTCAGCGCCAGGGCGCCACGTCCACGGTCGCGCGGTGATTCGCCCCCATGATCTGCCAGTAGCCGTTCGACTCGCCGCCCACGACCACCACGTTGATGTCGCCCTCGATGAAGATCGGGATCTCGTCGTGCTCGCCCGCCTTCAGGTTCGTGGCGAGCGGCTCCTCGCCATAGGTCGCGCGCGGATACCGGTAGTTCTGCACGAGTTGCAGGTCCCAATACCGCCCTGCGGGCATTCTGGCGGTCTCCCACAGCCAGCGGATGAGTTTCGCCTTGGTGTCGAACCCGCCGCGATCGATGAACTGGCGCGCCGTGATCGGATCAAGCAGGAGGGTCGGGGCCGTGATGGCGTCGGTCCCCAGCAGCATGTCGCGGACGTGCTCGCGCCAGTATTTCTCGCGCAGGCCGAGCGAGAACGTGGTGGTGCGGCAGCCGTAGAACACGCTCACCGTGCTGTCCTGCGCCGCGAAGCCCTTCTGCACGTGCAAAGGCTCCCAAGGGCTGCGTTCCTCGTTCTCCGCGAAGGTGATCGAGTTGTACGTGTAGGCGTTGCCCAGCGAGCCCATGAAGCTTTCGCCCACCACGGAGCCGCCCTGCAGGTTCTGCGACAGGAGGCCATACGCGCGCCCGATGGTGGCGTTGGCGTGGTTGTAGGGGCCCATGGCGCCGATGCCGCAGTTCATGCCGATCTCGTGGCGCACCGGGCCGTTGACGACCACCATGGCGGAGGCCGAACTCGACGTGGAGCCGCGCGCCGAGACGCCCGTGGAGGCCAGGGCGAGGATGAGCGGGAAGTATTCGGGCCGTGCGCCGGCCATGACGGCGTTCACCGCCACCTTCTCGACCGTGTACTCCCACAGGCCGCGATTGAGGGTCGGCTGCATGCGGCCGACGATTTCGTCGGGCCTGCGGCTCGTGCCCGCCAGCATGGCGGCGACGCGCTCCTCGGTCGGCAGGACGATGGGCAGCTTGTCGGTCCAGTCGTTGTCGAGGAACAGCTGGTGCAGCTCGTCTTCCGAGCCGGGCTCCACCAGGCGGGGCGTCGAGCGGTCGGAGCCCGCGCTCACGTCCGGCGCCAGCGCCTGCGTCAGGCCTTCGACGATCTCCTGCATCACGGGGCGCCCCGTCACGGGGCTCTTGCCGGCCACGTAGGCCGCGAGCTCCTGCGCGGACTTGCCCATCACCGGCTGGGGCACGAACACGGTCGCGGCGTTCGGCAGCCCGCCCATGCGGTTCACCGAGCGCACCACCTTGTCGAACATGCTGGTGTGGATGGCCACGCACGGCACGCCGTAGCGCGTCTCGAGCGAAATCGCATGAGTGGCGACGGCGGGCGCGCAGGTGGAGCAATGGCCGACGCCCAGGATGGCCGCGTCGGCGCCCGCCTTGATCTCCTCCCAGGTCCGGGGATCGTCCTTGCCGTAATAGTTCGACAGGCTGACGAGCTTGGTGACGACGGACGGCATGTGCTGGGCGAACCAAGCCTGCACCTGCTTCAGGAGCTCGATGGAATCGTCAAAGCGGCAATCCACCAGGCAGATCGTCTTGCCCTCCAGCGACGACAGGCGCTGGGCGGCGCTCTTGCGCGTCACCTTGGGCGGATAGCCGACCGGATTGAGAACCTGGAGCTTCGCCCCCGAGTGACTGACCTTGTCGAGCATGTGCGTTTCCCCGCGCGCTTTGGGTGCGCTGCATGGGGGAAATCTACCGCGTTTGGTTTCGCGATGCACGTGCGGAGCGTGGGGCCGCGCGCCTCCCGGCGCGCAGCCTGGAGCGCGCCGGGAGGCGCGCGGTCAGCCCGGCGCGTTAAGCGTCCAGAACCTGCTTGGACTCCACCGTCGAGTCCGCGCGCAGCCGGTACACGACCGGGATGCCGGTCGCCAGCTCGATGCCGGGAATGGTCTTCGGGGTGGCGCGCTCCAGCACCATCAGCAGGGCGCGCAGGGAATTGCCGTGCGCCACCACCACGGTGCGCTCGCCGCGCAGCACGCAGGGGAGGATGTCCTGGCAGTAATAGGGGAGCACCCGGGCCAGCGTGTCGCGCAGGCTTTCGCCGCCCGGCGGAGGAACGTCGTAGGAGCGGCGCCAGATGTGGACCTGCTCGTCGCCCCACTTCTGGGCCGCTTCAGCCTTGTTGAGGCCCGCCAGATCGCCGTAGTCGCGCTCGTTGAGCTGCTGGTCGCGCACCACCGGCAGGTCGCTCTGGCCCAGCTCTTCAAGCACGAGGCGCGTGGTGTGCTGGGCGCGCGTGAGCGCGGACGTGAAGCCCTTGTCGAAGCCGACGCCGATCTTCTTCAGCCGGCGCCCGGCCTCCCGCGCCTCCGTGACGCCGACCTCCGTCAGGTCCGGGTCCTTCCAGCCGGTGAAGAGGTTCTTGAGGTTCCAGTCGCTCTGCCCATGCCGGATGAGGACGAGTACGCGGTCCATGATCGCTCCATCTTTCAAAAATACGCCGCCGCGGCGGCTGGGTGTCAAAGATCGGCGAGGCCGAGCACGTCGGCCATCGAGTAATGTCCGGGCTTGCGCCCGCGTCCCCAGAGCGCCGCACGAACCGCGCCGCGCGCGAACACGCTGCGGTCCTCCGCGCGGTGGCTGAGGATGAGGCGCTCGCCCGGGCCGGCGAAAATGGCGTCGTGGTCGCCCACGACCGTGCCGCCGCGAATGGTCGCAAAGCCGATGTCGCCGGGGTTGCGCGCGCCCGTGTGGCCGTCGCGGGCGCGCACGGACCTGTCGGCCAGCGCCACGCCCCGCCCCTGCGCCGCCGCCCCGCCCAGCATGAGCGCCGTGCCCGAGGGCGCGTCGACCTTCATGCGGTGATGCATCTCGACGATCTCGATATCGTAGTCTTCGCCCAAGGTCGCCGCGACCTTGCGCACGAGGCCCGCCAGCAGGTTGACGCCAAGGCTCATGTTGCCCGAGCGCACCAGCACGGCATGGCGCGCGGCGGCGTCGAGCGCCTGCACATGGGCGTCGCTCAGGCCCGTCGAGCCGATGACGTGGACGATGCGCGCCTGGGCGGAGATGGCCGCCATCTCGAGGGTGGCGTCGGGGGTGGTGAAATCAATGACCCCGTCGGCGGCCGATAGCGCCTGCAACGGATCGTCCGTCAGCAGCACGCCGGTCTTGCCGATACCCGCCAGCAGGCCCGCGTCCTGGCCGAGCGCGATGGAGCCGGGACGCTCCAGCGCCCCGCACAGGACCGCGCCCTCGGCGGCGTGAATGGCCTGGACGAGCATTCGTCCCATGCGGCCGGCTGCGCCGGCGACGACGAGGCGCATCTCGCTCATGGGGCGTCTCCATGTTGGATCAGGACGGGTACGTGCAGCGGCAGCGTATAGCGAGCCCCGCCCGCCTTGCAAAGCCGCCCGTGGGCGCGCGCCGCAAGACGGACGAGGGGCGGCGAAGCCTCAGGCCGCGCCTTCCACGATCACGATGTCGCCGTCGGCGGCGGCCAGCCGGTACTTGGCGGCTTCCTGGTATTCGGGCGATTCAAAGCACGCGATGGCTTTTTCGAAGCTCTCGAACTCGATGACCACGTGGCGCGAGCGGATGTTGCCCTGCATGGCCTGGTGGCGGCCGCCGCGCGCCAGGAACTTCGCGCCGAACTTCTCGAAAACGGTCGCGGTGCCGGCGAGATACTTCTTGTAGGTCTCAAGATCCTTCACGTCGTTCTGCGCGATCCAATAGCCCTTGGGCATGACGTCCTCCTTGGGGGTGTCTTTGTCCGGTTGCGTCCGGTTTGAGCCACGGCCCGCTTCGTGTCCACGATTCGAGCCGCAGCGTCGCACCCCTGTGATAGTGCGCCCTTACGAAAGAGGATAGCCGCCTGCGGCCCCAAGCTTCCGCGGCGCTTTTCGCCTCGCCGCCTTGCCAGCTTGCGCAGGCTTCGCCATTTAGGGTCGTGCCTCCACGGGAACGCGAGATGCCGCAGAGTTTCAAATTGTTCAAGCCGTTCGCCATGCTCCCCGCCGCTCTTGGGCTCGCCCTTGCGGCCGTCGCCCCCCTGCCCGCGCTGGCCGCCGGGCCGAACGCCTTCGACTTCGTGGCCATGGGCGACATGCCCTACAATCCGCCGGCCGATTACGAGAAGGTGGACAGGCTGATCGCGCGCATCAACGCCAGCAAGCCGGCCTTCGTGGTCCACGTGGGGGACATGATTTCGGGCTCCGTGCCCTGCACGGACGCCAACCTCGAGGCCTCCGCCAGACAGCTTGACGCCGTCGAGGCGCCGCTCGTCTACACGCCGGGCGACAACGAATGGACCGATTGCCATCGGGCGCGCGGCGGCGGCTTCGAGCCGCTGGACCGGCTGGCCAAGGTGCGCGCCCTCATGTTCCCCGCGCCGGGCCGCACGCTCGGCAAGTCGCCCATGAGCGTGGAGACCCAGGCGCGCGCGATGGCGGACCGGTTCGGCGCCTATGTCGAGAACGTGCAGTTCGAAAAGAACGGCGTGTATTTTTCGACGCTGCACATCACCGGGTCGAACAACAATTCGGACCCACGGCGCCCCACGGCGCTGGCGGAGTTCGCCGCGCGCGACGCCGCGAACGCGGCGTGGATGGAGCGCGCCTTCGCTGCCGCGATCGCGGGAGGCGCCAAGGCGCTGGTGCTCGCCTGGCAGGCGAACGTCCATCACAAGTGGGATAATTCCAGCGCCTACTCGCCCGCCTTCTCCAGAACGCTGAACGGCGTGGCGCAGGGCGCGCGCGCGTTCGGCAAGCCGGTGCTGATCGTCTACGGCGACTATCATTTCTTCGAAGTGGGGCGCTTCCCGGGGATGGACGACAAACCCATTCCGGGCGTGACGCGGCTTCAGGTGTTCGGCGACCAGCAGGTGCACGCGGTCCGCGTGACGGTCGATCCCGACTCGCCGGGGGTGTTCGGCTACACGCCGCTCATCGCGCCTGAAAACGGATCGCCGTAAACGGCTTCGCAGAACTGTCACGGACAGGCGCTAGAACCGCGGTCGTTGCGAGGCGCCAGGGCGCGGCGCGACCGCGAACGCCGGGCCGGATGTACGCCCGGCGTTCGCGCGCTTTCAGGCGGCGCCGGCGATCTCTTCCACGATGGCGATCACGGAGGCGCGAGGGTCCGTCGCCTGCGTGATCGGGCGTCCGACCACCAGATGGTTCGCGCCCGCCGCGATGGCGCGCCCCGGGGTCATCACGCGCTTCTGGTCCCCGAGGTCCGCTCCCGCCGGGCGCACGCCAGGCGTGACCAGCAACATGTCGGGCCCCAGCAGGGCGCGCATGGCCGCCAGCTCTTCGGGCGACAGCACGATCCCATGGACGCCCGCGTCGCGGGCCTGGGCGGCCCGGCGGGCCACCATTTCCTTGACCCCGAAGGCATAACCGGCGGCCACGAGGTCCGCCTCGTCGTAGCTCGTCAGCACGGTGACGGCGAGCAATTGCATGGGCGAGCCGCCCAGCGCGCTGCGGGCGGCCTTCATGGTCTGCGGATAGGCGTGGATGGTGAGGAACGCGGCGCCCAGCTCGGCCACCTGCGCGGTGGCGCGCGCCACGGTGTTGGGAATGTCGTGCAGCTTCAGGTCCAGGAAGACCTTCTTGCCAGACGCCACGAGCTCGCGCGCCAGCGGCAGGCCGCCCGCATACGTCAGCTCCATGCCGATCTTGTAGAAACTCGCCGCGTCGCCCAGCGTCGCCACCATGGCGCGCGCGTCAGCGACGGAGGGCAGGTCCAGGGCGACGATGAGCTTGTCGCGAGCGGTCTCGATGTTCATGCGGCATCGCTATTGCCAAATTCCGTCTCCCGCAAGAGGAGACGGGACCGGCCTTAGCGGCGGGCGCGGCGCTGTTCGCCGATGCGGCGCAGCAGCTCCAGCGCAGGGCGCACGTGGCGATCGCTGCGCACCCGGGCCGCGCGGCCCTCGATGTCCATGCGCATGCGGTCGCGCGCGAGACGAAGTTCCGTCTCGATCCGGTCGCAGGTGTCGAGGATTTCGTCCTTCACCCGGCCGGTGCGCTCCTTGATGCTCCCCAGGATGCGGCCTGCGCCGTCGCGCTTGACGAGAATGTCGTCCAGGGAGGGCCGGTAGCACCAGACGCGGGCGGGCGGCAGGTTCAGCCAGACGGGCTGGGAGGCCTGCGCGGAGAACGCCGGCGCGGCGGCCCCCGCCATCCGCTTGGGGATGGGCGACATCATGCCATAGGTGAACTGGACGAAGACCCCGGCGGGATCGAGCATGCCGAACGCGTCCGTCAGCAGCGCCAGCCGGTCGGCCTCCGGCTTGTTCAGCAGCGGCAGGCTGGAGACGACGGCGCAGACCGGCTCTTCGATCACGCCCGCGAGCGTCTCGCCAAGGTTGTAGGCGTCGCCCTGCACCACGCGCACGCCCGGAAAGCGGCGCTCCAGCAGGCGGCAGAAGGCGGGATCGTATTCGACGAGAATGAGCCGCTCGGGGGCGATTCCGCGCTGCAGAAGCGCCTGCGTGACCGGGCCGGTGCCGGGGCCAAGCTCGATGATGGGGCCGGGAAGATCTATGTCCACGCAGCGCGCCATGGCGCGGGCCAGAAATCGGCCAGAGGGCGAAACCGCGCCGGTGACGCCGGGATTTTCAAACCACGCCTTGATGAAACGGGCTTCGTCCGAGAACCGCTGATGCAGCGAGTTCGCCGGGCGCGAACGCTCGCCTGCTTCGGATGAATGGTGTTGAGTACGCACGTGACCCCGTTCGCCTCGAGTGACGCCTTATTCTTCCAAAGGCGCATAAGTCGCCTACTCCGGCCCCGCCGTCAAGAAAGCGTCGCAAAACAGGTTACCGGCGTAGCTCGAGGTTGCCGAGGCGGCTGCGCTCTGCGAGCGTGGGCGCGTTCTGGAAGCGGGAGGATCGAGTGGACGAGTGCGACATCGCCATCGTGGGCGCAGGCGTGGCGGGGCTGGCGGCGGCCGCCCAGGCGGCGCGCGAGGGCTGGTCCACGCTCTGCATCGAGCGGCTCGCGCCCGGTGGGCAGATCCTCAACGCGGAGGCGATCGCGAACTTTCCCGCGCAGGACGAGCCCCTAGCAGGGTGGGACGCAACGCCACGGCTTCAGGACGAAGCGGAGGCCGCCGGCGCCGTGCTGGCGCTGGACGAGGTGAGCGCCATTGCGCCCCACGCGGGCGGCTACACGCTGGAGACGGGCGCGGGGCCCGTGCGGGCGCGCGCGGTCATCGTCGCCACCGGGGCGACGCACCGGCGGCTCGACGCGCCCGGGGCGGCGGACTTCGAGGGGCGCGGCGTGTCGCACTGCGCATCGTGCGACGGGCCCCTATACCGGGGCAAGCGCGTGGTCGTGGTGGGCGGCGGCGACACGGCTTTCGACGAGGCCGCCACGCTGGCGCGCCATGCGTCCCACGTTTCGATCGTGGTCCGCGGCGAGCCCCGCGCGCAGCCGCATCTCGTGGCCCACGCGCTGGCGTCGTCCAACGTGACGCTGCTGACCGGCGCGCAGGTGGGCGAAATCGTGGGCGAGGCTGGCGTCACGGGCGTACGGCTGGAAGGCGAAGCTGCGGGGCCGCGCCTCCTCGCGTGCGAAGGCGTGTTCGTCGCTATTGGCTCAACGCCCAACAGCGCGCTCGCGCAGCGGCTCGCGCGGCTCGACGCCGACCAGCGCATCGTGGCCGAAGAGGCGGCCCCCGGGCTGTTCGCCGCAGGCGAGGTGCGCGCGGGCTGCCGGGCGCTGATCCCGGACCTGATGGCCGACGGCGAGGCGGCGGCCCGGGCGGCGGGGGCGTACCTCAAGTCAACAGGCTGAAAACCCCCGAGGCCCTGCTGGCGCAACCGGCCGCCGATAGCCTATATGCCCCCATGGAACTGGCTCCGGGGCTCCTTCACCTGCCGGACTTCTTCGACCGCGCGGCGCAGGAGCGTCTCGTGACGGACCTGCGCGCCGCCGCCGCCGAGGCGCCCCTGTTCACGCCCCGCATGCCGCGCACCGGCAAGGCGTTCTCGGTGCGGATGACCAATTGCGGCCCGCTGGGCTGGGTGTCGGACGCCGCGCGGGGCTACCGCTACCAGGCGACCCACCCGGAAACCGGCGCGCCGTGGCCGGCCATTCCGCCGCTCGCCCTGCGCGCATGGGCCGATGCGGGCGGCTTCGCTCATGCGCCGGAGGCGTGCCTCGTCAACTTTTACGACGCCCAGGCCCGCATGGGCTTGCACCAGGACCGGGACGAGCAGGCGCTTGAGGCGCCGGTGGTGTCCATCTCCCTTGGGGATTCCTGCCTGTTCCGCTTCGGCGGAACGCAGCGCCAGGACAGGACGCGCTCGGTGAAGCTGCATTCGGGGGATGTCGTGGTGATCGGCGGCGCCGCGCGGCTTTGCTTCCATGGCGTGGACCGGCTCTACCCCGGTTCCTCCACGCTGCTGCCGGCGGGCGGGCGCATCAACCTGACGCTGCGCCGCGTCACTCAGCCCTGAGGGGCGCGCGGATAGGAAGGCAGCGACCAGTCGCGCGAGATCGCAAGCGCCCGCAGGGCGAATCCCGCCGCCACGCCACTCAACGCAGCCGTCGCGCCCGGGACGCCCGACTGGGCCAGCGTGACATAGACGCTCGCGCCCAGCGCCGCAGCGGTGACGTAGATTTCGCGCCGCAGGATCATCGGGACTTCGCCCGCGAGCACGTCGCGCACCACGCCCCCGAAGGTCGCCGTCATCGCCCCCAGCACGATGGCGGTGAGCGGATGGGAGGGCGCGGCGAGCGCGGTTTCCGCGCCGCTGACGGCGAAAATCGCCAGCCCGGCCCCGTCGGCCCACATCAGAACCCGGAAACGGGTCTTGCCGGAGGCGGCGAAGCGGCGGCCCAGCATGAAGGTCGCGAGGCCGATGACCATGCAGATGAGGGGGTTGGTGGGATCGACGATCCACGACGCCGGGCGGCCCAGAAGCACGTCCCGAAGCGTGCCGCCGCCGACGCCCGTCACCGTCGCCAGCAGCATGAACCCCAGCGGGTCCATGCCCTTGCGGGCGGCGGTGAGCGCCCCCGTGAGGGCGAAGACCGCCACGCCGGTCCACTCAAGGACCGGCGGGAAATACCCGGTCACGCGCCGCCGTTTCCCTGCTCCTCGGCGCCGGCCTTCGGCCCGCCGCGCGAGACGCCCACCTTGGCGGGACGCAGGCAGCGCTCGCCGATGGAATAGCCGGCCTCCACAACCTGCAACACAGTGTTGGCGGGCACGCTGGGATCGGGGATTTCGAACAGGGCCTCGTGCATGTTCGGGTCGAACTTCTGGCCCTGCGGGTCCAGCTTCTTCACGCCGTAGCGGGCGAGCCGCGAGATGAAGTCCTTCTCGGTCAGGTCGAGCCCTTCCACCAGCGTCTTGATGGGGCCGTCCGCCTCGCGGGCGTCCGCCGGCACTGCGGCGGCCGCGCGGGTCAGGTTGTCGGCCACGGCCAGCATGTCGCGGGCGAAATTCGTGACGCCGTAGAGCTTGGCGTCCGCCACTTCCTTCTCGGTGCGCCGGCGCAGGTTCTCCATCTCCGCCAGGGTGCGGAGCATGCGGTCCTTGAGCTCGGCGTTTTCCGTGTTCAGCTTTTCCAGCACGGCGAACGGATCGGCGCCACCGGCGTCTCCGCCGTTGTCCTGGGAGTCCGTGGGGCCGGCGTTCGCCGGCTCGTGCTGGTCATTGTCGGTCATCATGTTCTCGTCAGACGCGTGAAAGAATTCCCGGGAATCCCCGAGCTTCAGCCGATATCAGGTCGGCGGAGCGAAAAATCAAGCAGAAGCGCCCTCGGCGCTCTTGCGGCGCGGCCCGCTCCTGGCGGGTTCGGCCTTGCCGGGTTCAGCCTTGCCGGACTCAGTTCTGGCGCCGAACGCTTCCAGGAGCGCGCGGCGGATGGCGCCCTGCCGCGCGACGTTGGCGACCTTCAACCCCGTCAGGTCCGTCACGTAGAACGAGTCGACCGCCTTCTCGCCGAAGGTGGCGATGTGGGCGGAGCCGATGTTGAGGTTCAGGCGCGACAGGGTGGAGGTGAGGTCGAACAACAGGCCAGGCCGGTCGAGGCCCGACACCTCCAGCACCGTGTAGCGGTCCGACAGCGCGTTATCGATGTTGACCTCCGGGGCGACGGTGAACGTCGCCTCGCGGGCCGCAGGCGCCTTGCCCTTCTCGGCGACCGCGTCCGTCAGGCGGATTTCGCCCCGCAGCGCCTTCTCGATCACCTTCGCGACCCGCTCGGCGCGGCGCGTTTCGTCCTCGTCGCGCTCGAACGCGCGGCTGATGGAGATCGTGTCCAGCGCCAGGCCGTCCGTGGTGGTGAAAATCTGCGCGTCGACGATGTTGGCGCCCGCGGTCGCGCAGGCACCGGCGATGATCGACAGCAGCCGCGGATGGTCGGGGGCGACCACGGTGAGTTCGGTGACGCCCGAGAACGCGTCGGTGGCGACCTCCGTGGCGAGCGAGCGCATCTCGACCTCGCACAGACGCAGCAATTGCGCGTGCTTCACCTTGTGGGCGAGATCCACCTTCAGCCAGTAGGGCTGGTAATGGCGCGCCGCGTAGGCGTCGAAGTCGGGATCGGACCAGAGCGGCAGGGCGCGGCGCAATTCTTCCTGCGCCATGGCGACGCGCTGCTTGCGGTCGATGGCGGAATGCCCGCCCGTGAGCACCAGCTCGGTCTCCCAGTACAGCGTGCGCAGCAACTGGCCCTTCCAGCCGTTCCACACGCCCGGCCCCACGGCGCGGATGTCGCACACCGTGAGCACCAGCAGCAGACGCATGCGCTCCAGCGACTGCACGATCTTCGCGAAGGCCTCGATGGTGCCCCGGTCCGACAGGTCGCGGCTCTGGCCGACGTTCGACATGACGAGGTGCTGCTCGATGAGCCAGGCCACCGTCTCCGTCTCGGCGTCCGTCAGGCCGAGGCGCGGACAGAGCTTGCGGGCGACGGCGGCGCCCGCGATGGAATGATCCTCCGGGCGTCCCTTGGCGACGTCGTGCAGGAATAGCGCGACATAAAGGGCGCGCCGGTTGGCGACGGTCGGCATGATTTCGCTGGCGACCGGATGGTCTTCGGCGAACGTGCCTGAATCGATGTTGGCGAGGATGCCGATGGAACGCAGCAGGTGCTCGTCCACCGTGTAGTGATGATACATGTTGAACTGCATCATCGCCACGATGCGGCCGAAATCCGGAATGAACCGGCCCAGCACGCCCGCCTCGTTCATCATGCGCAGCACCGTTTCGGGCGAGTTGCGCGAGGTGAGGATTTCGAGGAACAGCGCGTTGGCGGCGGGGTCGTTGCGCATCTTCTCGTCGATGCGCTTGAGCGACAGGGTCACGAGCCGGATGGCGTCGGGATGGATGGCGAGCCCGTGCTTGTCGGCCAGCCAGTAGAGACGGATGAGGTTGACGGGATCGCGCTCGAACACGTCCGCGGACGCGACGGTGACGCGGTCGGTCTCGATGGCGAAGCCCGGCGCCTCCAGCGTCTGCCTGCGGCGGCGCAGGCGCCCCACGAAGCGGTCCAGCATTGCGCGCGGCTTGGCCTGCTTTTCCTCCAGGGCGGCGCACACGATGGCCGTCAGGTCGCCGACCTCCTTGGCCACGAGGAAGTAGTGCTTCATGAAGCGTTCGACGTCCGACAGACCCGCATGGGTCACGTAGCCGAGCCGCTGTGCGATCTGGCGCTGATAATCGAACGTCAGGCGCTCTTCCGAGCGGCCGGTGACGAAGTGGAGGTGCGAGCGCACGGTCCAGAGGAATTCCTCGCACTTGCGGAAAGTGCGGAACTCGCGGGGCGTGAACAGGCCCGCCTTCACCAGCTCCTCGGCTTCGCGCACCTGGTAGACGTACTTGGAGATCCAGAAGAGCGTGTTGAGGTCGCGAAGCCCCCCCTTGCTCTCCTTCACGTTGGGCTCGACAAGGTAGCGCGAGGCGCCCGCGCGGGCGATGCGGGCGTCCCGCTCGGCGAGTTTGGCGGCGACGAACTCGCGCGCGGTGCTGCGCACGATCTCGGCCTCGAAGCGGGTGCGCATGTCCTCGAACAGCGCCTCGTCGCCCAGGATGAAGCGGGCCTCCAGCAGCGCGGTGCGCACCGTCATGTCGTCGCGCGCCTGGCGCAGGCATTCGTCCACGGAGCGCGTGGAATGGCCGACCTTCTGGCGCAGGTCCCACAACAGATACAGTATCGCCTCGATGACGCTCTCGCTCCACGGCGTCTGCTTGTAAGGCAGCAGGAACAGGAGATCGATGTCGGACCCGGGCGCCAGCGTGCCGCGCCCGTAGCCGCCCACGGCCGCCACCACGATGCGCTCGGCCGAGGATGGATTTTCCGCCGGATACATGTGGCGCACCACGAACGCGTGGATGGCGCGGATCAGCTCGTCTTCCAGGAACGACAATTGCGTGACGCAGTCGTAGCCCTTGCCGTCCGCCTCGAGGGCGGCGCGCGCGATGGCCCGGCCGTCGTCCAGGGCGGCGCGGAACGCCTCCATGGCGGCCTGCCGCATGGCGGTGCGGTCCCCCGCACGCTCGCGCGCGATGGCGTCGATCCGCCCCTGAAGGGCGGCGCGATCGATGATGACGGGCCGCGACTGGACGACGCGCGCACGGCGCGGACGCGGGGCTTCGGGCGTTGTGGCGGCGAGACTCATGCGCACAGTCTAGCACGATTATGCAGGAGTGGCGCCTGCGAGGTCCGCGGGGTCGCCGCTCTCGGCGGCCCCGGGCTTCGCTCTCGGCCGGGCGTGTCTAGCGCTTGGCCTCGATGGCGTCCCAGATCGCCGCCGCCAGATCGGGTCCGCCCAGCTTCTTGATGGCGCGCACGCCGGTGGGCGACGTGACGTTGATTTCCGTCAGGTTGCCGTCGATCACGTCGATGCCCACGAAGATGAGGCCGCGCTTCTTGAGCTCCGGCCCGATCGTCTCGCAGATTTCGCGCTCGCGGGGCGTGAGGTCCGTGTCCTTCGCGGCGCCGCCGCGCACGAGGTTGGAGCGGATGTCGTTTTCCGCCGGCACGCGGTTGACGGCCCCCATGGCGACGCCGTCCACGAGGATGATGCGCTTGTCGCCCTCGCTGACGCGCGGCAGGAAGCGCTGCACCACCCATTGCTCGCGGAAGGTGGTGGAGAACAGGTCGAACAGCGAACCGAAGTTCGGGTCCTTCAGCGCCACCTTGAACACCGCCGCGCCGCCGTTGCCGTAAAGCGGCTTCATGACGAT
Organism: Hyphomicrobiales bacterium; assembly: GCA_028290405.1. Lineage (GTDB taxonomy): Bacteria > Pseudomonadota > Alphaproteobacteria > Rhizobiales > Beijerinckiaceae > Terripilifer. The sequence continues at coordinate 3,758 of JAQGJX010000094.1, read as the reverse complement.
CTCGCCATGCTCGGCCCGGAACGCCTCGATCTCCGCGCGGTCGCGGGTGATGAGCGTTGGCGGCATGAGCTGCGGGAAGTGCATCACGAAGAGTTTTTCGGGGGCGTCGCGCACGCTGGCGGGATCGTTCACCACCAGGGTGCGCGGGTGGATGCGCTCCAGCAGATGCGTCGTGGTGACGTAGGCCAGGTCGAACGGCGGGTCCTGGCGCAGCAGCACCACGTCCGCCTCGGAGCCCAGATCCATGCGACGCGGCTCGCCCAGGGTGACGTGGTCGCCGGCGACGTCCCGGACCGCGATGTCCTGCACCAGCGCCATGACGCGCGAGCCGCTGAGAGAGAGGCGCTCGGGGGGATAGTACACGAGCGCGTGGCCGCGGGCCTGCGCCTCGAGCAGCAGCGCGAATGTGGAATCCCCGGCGATGTTGATCCGCTCGATGGGGTCCATCTGAACGGCGACGGTCAACGGCATGGCAGGCTCCCTGGGCGGGCTTTCGCGTCCGCTGGTGGAGAACGCACGAGCGGGCGCGGCGCGTCAACAGGCGGGCCGGGAAATCGCGCGCCGGCCGGGTTTTTCAAAACGCCGTCAGGCGCTCGTGGCCTTGGCGCGCTCGGCGATCGCCACCGCGGCCCTCACCGCGCCCTCGATGTCGAGTTCGCTCGTATCCAGCAGCACGGCGTCAGGCGCGGCCACGAGCGGCGCGGAGGAGCGGGCGGAATCGCGCTCGTCGCGCCGGCGGATGTCGGACAGCACGTCCGCATAGTCCACGTCTTCGCCCCGGCTGCGCAGCTCCAGCGCGCGCCGCTGGGCCCTTGTTTCGGGCGAGGCCGTGACGAACAGCTTCACGGGGGCGTCCGGGCAGATGACGGTGCCGATGTCGCGCCCGTCGAGCACCGCCCCCTCGGGCCGGCTGGCGAAACGGCGTTGCAGGTCGAGCAGCACGGCGCGCACCTGCGGGATGGCGGCCACGATGGAGGCGGCCTCGCCCATCTGCGCGCCGCGCAGGCGCTCCTCGTCGAAATCGGTGAGCGCGAGGCCGCGCGCGGCCGCCACGGCCCTGTCCGCGTCCTCGAGGCGCTGGCCGTGGTCGAGCATGACGCGCGCCGTGGCGCGATAGAGCAGGCCCGTGTCGAGATGGGGAAGCTGGAAGTGGCGCGCCAGGCGGCGCGCGATCGTTCCCTTGCCGGATGCCGCCGGCCCGTCGATGGCGATAATCATGCTTTCGCTTTAAAGCATCGGGGGCAGGCGGCAAGGGGCATTGGACTACTTGTAGAGCCGCTTGGCGATGGCGAGGCCTTCGTCCTGCCGCCGCCAGTCCGTCGTGCCCAGCAGCTTCGGGTTGGCGATGGCGCGCAACTCCTCGGGCACCTTGTCGTCGAGGCCCGCGCGCACGTATCCGTGCGCCGAACGCGCCCAGAGCAATTGGGATTCCTCCGACATCATGAAGTCGATAAGCGCGCGCGCCGCGTTCGGCCGCGGCGCGTTGCGCATCATCACCGCGCCGTAAAGCACGTAGGGAGCGCCTTCGCTGAGGATCAGCGGCTTCACCGGCAGGCCCTTGAGGTTGGAGATGTCCGACAGGATGAACGGCGCATAGAGGGCGTATTCGCCCCGCGCAATGCGCCGCTGCGCCTCGCGCTGGTCGCGGGTGAAGCTGAGGTTCTGGGCGGCCATCTTCTCGTGATAGGCCTCGCCCAGCCCCGCCTGGAACAGTGTGGTGAAGAAGTAGAGGTAGCCGCCGCCGATCGCCCGGGTGTCGTCCGCCAGGATGCGGCCTTTCCACTTGGGATCGGCGAGATCGGCCCAGCTCTTGGGCTCGTCGCCCGGTTTCACCAGGCTCGTGTTGGCGAGCACGCCGTAGTTCAGCACCATCACGGGCGCGAACAGGTCCGTCGCCTTGAAGGGCTGGCGAAGGCCGCTGGCGTTGGGCGTAGGCGCATGGCGGGCGAACACCTTGTCCTCCGCGTCGATGACGGCGGCCTGGCCGTCCGAGGTGAACGTGACGTCGGCGCTGAAGCGTCCGGCGGCCTGCTCGACGCGGGTGCGTTCGCGCAATTCGCTGGCGCGCGCCTCAAGGGATTCGACCGCCAGCCCGGTGCGGGCCGTGAAGGCCTGCAACACCGCTTTCAGCACGGGATTGCCCACATGGGCGGAATAGAAGACGACCTTGCCTTCCTGCTTGGCGGCGGCGAGCGTCTTCGCCCAATCGTCCGGGCTGGCGGCGGATTGGGCGAGAACCGGGCTGGCGAGCAGCGCGGCGAGCCCCGCGAGCGCGCAGCCGAACGCGCGCCGGCTTGCGGGAATGGACAGTCGGGCGGACAGGTTCACGGCGTTTCTCCCCGGCGCACGCACCGGCGCCCTCATGAGGAGAATAGCCGTTGCGCCCCCGGGGGCAACCTCAAGGCTCACGCGCCGCTGAGATTGCCCAGGAAGTCCTTCATGCGGGTGAAGAAGCCAGCCGATTCCGGGTGGGTCTTGCTGGAGGATTCCGCCTCGAACTCCGCCAAGAGCTCGCGCTGGCGCTTGGTGAGGTTCTGGGGCGTCTCCACCACCGCCTGGAGGTACAGGTCGCCGACCTCGCGCGAGCGCAGGACCGGCATGCCCTTGCCCTTGAGCTTGAACTGGCGGCCCGACTGGGTGCCCTCGGGCACTTTCAGCTTGGATTCGCCGCCGTCGATGGTGCTCACCGAAAATTCGCCGCCCAGCGCCGCCTGGATCATGGAGATCGGCATGCGGCAATAAAGGTCCGCGCCGTCGCGCTGGAAGAACGGATGCGGCTTCAGGGAGAGGAAAATGTAGAGGTCGCCCGAGGGCCCGCCCCGCAGGCCCGCCTCCCCCTCGCCCGAAAGACGGATGCGGGTGCCGTCCTCGACGCCCGCCGGGATGTTGACCGACAGGGAGCGCTCGCGGGAAACCCGCCCCGCGCCGGAGCAGACCGTGCAGGGATTGTCGATGACGTCGCCGCGCCCCTGGCAGGTCGGGCAGGTGCGCTCGATGGCGAAGAAGCCCTGCTGGGCGCGCACGCGGCCCGCTCCGCCGCAGGTGCCGCAGGCGCGCGGCTTGGAGCCCGCCTTGGCGCCCGAGCCCTCGCACGCCTCGCAGGCGATGGAGGTGGGGACGCTGACCTGCGCCTGCTTGCCCCTGAAGGCGTCTTCGAGCGTGATTTCCAGATTGTAGCGCAGGTCCGCCCCGCGCTCGCGCCCGCCCGACGCGCGCTGGCGCCCGCCGCCGCCCATCATGCCGCCGAACAGATCGTCGAAAATGTCCGCCATGGAGGTGGCGAACCCGTCGCCGCCGCCAAAGCCGCCGCCGCCGCCGTTTTCGAACGCCGCGTGGCCGAACCGGTCATAGGCGGCGCGCTTCTGGCCGTCCGACAGGCATTGGTAAGCCTCGTTGAGTTCCTTGAAGCGCGTTTCGGCCGCCGTGTCGCCCGGGTGCCGGTCGGGATGGCATTGCATCGCCGCCTTGCGGAACGCCGCCTTCATCTCCGCCTCGGTCGAGGTGCGGGCGACCCCGAGGATCTCGTAATAATCGCGTTTGGACATTGTCAGACGTCGCCGCTCTGAGAAAGATCAGGCGAACCGCCGGAAGCGCGGCTCGCATCGCAGATGGAGATCAGGCGATACACCAGTTCTGGCGGAGCTGTCAGCACTGTGTCGCGCACGCGCCCATATTGATTTGAAATCGCCACGGGACACCGGGATTTACCGCCTGGCATTCGCGCCCCGGGGCGCGCGGACCACACACAGGCGGGGGCG
>JAQGJX010000149.1 GCA_028290405.1 Hyphomicrobiales bacterium | reverse complement strand
CGACGCGCCGCGCACCATCGACCAGGGCGTCGGCCAGCCGGCCGCCCCCGTGGCCGCCGCGCCCGCCGCCTCGCAGCCTCAGGCCAGCAAGCCCGTTTAAGGCGCAGCTGACGTCAAGCCGCGCGGGCGCAATCGCGCGCCCCCGCTGGCGCCGTGAGCGAAGAGGCCTTGGGCCGATTTCGCCACGGCGAGTTTCCGCATTGCGCGGCAAAGCGAAACAAGACCCATGTTCGACATAGACGCTGGCAAACTCCTCATCATCGGCGTCATCGCGCTCGTCGTGCTGGGCCCGAAGGAACTGCCGCGCGTCATGCGACAGGTGGGCACGGCGCTGGGCAAGATGCGCCGCATGGCCTCCGAATTTCAGAGCCAGTTCATGGACGCCATGAAGGAATCTGAAATGGAGGACCTGAAGAAAGACATGCAGAAGATGGCGGATTCCGCCCGGATCGACGTCAATTACGATCCCGTGAGCGCCACCAACCGCGAAATCCGCGATGCGATCGAGGGCGCGCCGCCGGCCGCCCCCGTGGAGCCCGTGTCGTCGTTCGACCTGCCGCATCCGCCCCAGGCTCCGGACGCCGCCGCCGCAGTGAGCGCCCAGACCTCGCCCGCCGAAGTCCCCGCTGCGCCTGCGCGGGACGCCGTCCCGGCCCACAAGACCGGCGAGGCCTGATCCAAGATGCTCGACATCAACGCCAGCCGCGCGGACGACGAAGCCGCCATAGAGGCGACCAAGGCGCCCCTGATGGAGCACCTGATCGAACTGCGCTCCCGCCTCATCAAGGCGACGATCGCGTTCGTGATCATGTTCGTCCTGTTCTTCATCTTCGCGAAGGACATCTACAACCTGCTGGTCGTCCCCTTCGAGAAGGCCGCCGGCCCGGATGCGCGGCTCATCTACACCGCCCCGCAGGAATTCTTCTTCACGCAGATCAAGGTGGCGATGTTCGCCGCCGCCTTCGCGTCCTGCCCGGTCATCTTCTCCCAGGTGTACGCCTTCGTGGCGCCGGGCCTGTATCGTCACGAGCGCGCGGCCTTCGCGCCTTATCTCATCGCCACGCCGGTCTTCTTCCTGTTCGGCGCGCTGGTCGTCTATTTCCTCGTGATGCCGAACCTGCTGCACTTCTTCCTCGCCATGCAGCAGGCCAAGGAGCCGGGGCGCGCGCAGATCGAGCTTCTGCCGCGCGTGTCGGAATACCTCTCCCTCATCATGACGCTCATCTTCGCGTTCGGCATCACGTTCCAGATGCCGGTGGTGCTGACTCTTCTGGGGCGCATCGGCATCATCGATTCCGCCTTCCTGCGCGAGAAGCGCCGGATCGCCATCTTCCTCGTGGCGGTGCTGTCGGCGATCCTGACGCCGCCGGACATCATGAGCATGATGTTCCTCGCGGTGCCGGGCTGGGCGCTTTACGAGATTTCGATCATCTCCGTCGGCCTGATCGAGAAGCAGCGCGCCCGGGCCCGCAAGGAAGCCGACGGCGAATAGCCTCGGCGCCTCGCGTTCTCGTCACAACACGGCTTGCGCGGCGCTCCGGCGTGGCGCAAAGCTGCGCCGAATTTCTGGACTCGGGGGCATCATGTTGTTCGGCATCTCGGCGGGTGACCTCGCCATTCTTGGCGTGGGCCTTGTCGGCGCCGGAGCTGTCACGGGCGTCCTGGCGGGCGTGTTCGGCGTTGGCGGCGGCGCCGTCATCGTGCCAGTGCTTTATGAGCTTTTCCGCATCATCGGCGTGCCCGAAGACGTGCGCATGGCGCTGTGCGTCGGCACGTCGCTGGCCATCATCATTCCCACCTCCATCGCCTCCTTCCGCGCCCACCGCGCGCGCGGCGCCGTGGACATGGACATCCTGCGCGCCTGGGCCGTGCCGGTCGTGGTCGGCACCATCCTGGGCTCGCTCGTCGCCCGCTGGGCCCCGCCGGCGGTGTTCAAGCTGGTGTTCGTCCTCGTGGCGGGCGTCAACGCCACCCGCCTCATCGGCAACCTGAACTGGCGCCTGGGCAACGACATGCCCAAGGGCCCGCTCATGAAGGTCTACGGGTTTGGCACCGGGGTGCTTTCGGCGCTGATGGGCATCGGCGGCGGGCAGATCTCCACCATGCTGATGACGTTCTATAACCGCCCCATCCACCAGGCGGTGTCGACGTCCGCCGGCATGGGCGTGCTCATCTCCATCCCCGGGGCCATCGGCTACATGGTGGCCGGGTTCGACAAGGCGGGCCTGCCGCCGCTGTCGGTAGGCTACGTCTCGCTCATCGGCATCGCGCTGTTCGCGCCCGTGAGCATCTGGACCGCGCCGCTGGGCGTGAAGCTCGCCCACGCCATGTCCAAGCGCACGCTGGAAGTCGCGTTCGGCTGCTTCCTTGCGCTGGTTTCGCTGCGGTTCGTGGTGAGCTTGCTGGGCTGGTAGCGCCTCTGCGGACCGCGCGCGACTCACTCCTTCAGAACGAGCCTGTTCTTCTCCACGCTGTAGCCTGACAGCCGTTCCAGGAACGTCTGGCCGAGCAGGTTCTCGTGCAGGGCGCCGGGCTTGGCCACCAGCGCGCGCACGTTGCGCTGCGTGATCGCCCCGGCGGTCAGCGCCTCAATCGTCACGGGCGCGGCCTGCGCGCGGCCGTTCGCGGTGGACACGCTGATGCGGTAATCGAGTTTCTTCACGTCGAACCCCATGCGGGCGGCGTCCTCGGCGCGCAGCACCACGCTGCTGGCGCCGGTGTCGAACATGAAGCGCGCCTTCACGCCGTTGGCGACCATGTCGAATGCGTAGTGCCCGTCTGCGCGCCGCACCGCGACGGCCTCTCCGGGGTTGGAGGGCACGACCCGCCCGGGGACGATTTCGTCCATGACGCGGCTCGTGACGGCGGCGAATTCGCCGCGATACACGTACCCCACCATCGCCGCGCCGAAGATCGCCGCCCAAGCTAGCGCGCCGACCAGCGCCGCTCCAAGTCGTCCGCGATAGTCGGGCGCCAGCGAGACGAGATTGGCGAGCGCCAGCAGGCTCAGGCCCACGACAGCCGCCGTCTCGCCCGGCGACAAGCCGAGCCAGCCGGGTTCGTCCGGCAGGATGAGCGCCGCGACCGCCGCCCCGGCGATGAGAATGACGCTGATGATGAGTCGCATGCCGCTCCGTCCGCTCATTCAGCAGATAGTGCGCGCGGCGCGCGGCTTAAAGTCTCGGGGCGCGCCCACAAGGGGCGAGCCTTGCGCTCACTCCGCCGCCTGGCGGCCCAGCCGGTGGCTGCCGCCCGCGAGGTCGCGAATTTGCGGATACACCTCCCGGGCGAACAACTGGATGTTGCCGACCGTGCGCTTGTGGTCGAGGAAGCCCGCCTGCATCATCATCAGCAGGTGGTCGAACCCGCCCACGCGGTCGTATTCGCGGCGGATCTGCGCCGCCACCTGGTCCGGCGTGCCGTAGATCACCACGCCCTGTTCGCGCTGCTCCTCGAGCGAGATCTGCCGCAGAGCGTCATTGGTCTTCGCCCGCACGTCCGCTCCCCGCAGGCCCGCCACGTTGGCCGCGATGGGCGCATAGCCGGGGGGATTGCGGAACTGCGGCTCCACCTTGGCCTTCAGGTACCAGGTGAGTTCGCGCGCGCCGTCCTCCGCGTCCTTCTCGTTGTCGGCCACGTAGAGCAGCGGCATGAACGCAAGCCCGCCGCCGCCCGGCTGGCCGTTGTCGCGATAGGATTCGCGATAGGCGTCGAACAGCAGCCGCACCTTGTCGTGGGGCTGAAGGAAGGTGGCGAACACGAAGCCTTTTGACGCCGCCTTGCGCACGGAGCCGATGTCGGTGGATCCCGTGACCCACACGGGCGGATGGGGCGTCTGGTAGGGGCGGGGCCACAGGTTGATGGCGCGCCGATGGGTGAACTTGCCCTCGAAATTGAACGGCCCGTCCGTCGTCGTCCAAGCCTTCACGCACAGGTCAACGCCTTCCCACAGGCGCTCCAGCGTCTCGCTGGGGTTCGTGTTGGCCGCGAACGTCTCGTATGGCACGCCGCGCACGAAGCCCGCCTCCAGCCGGCCGCGCGAGATGCAGTCGATCATCGCCATGTCCTCGGCGATGCGGATGGGGTCGCCCCGGTTGGCGATGGGGTTGCCGAGGATGCACAGCCGCGCATTCTTGGTTTGCCGCGCGAGGATCGCGAGCGAGAGCGGGGCCGCGGTGTCGATGCAGGTGGCGGTCTGGTGGTGCTCGTTGACCATCAGGTCAAGACCGGCCTCGTCGGCGATCACGTGCTCGTCGAGATAGCGGTTGTAGAGGTCCGCGCCGATCTTCGGATCGAAATGCTTGCTGGGCAGCGTCACCCGCATGGTCGACAGCGTGTCGAGCGGCGGCAGATGCGGGTAGGGCATTTCGGTGAAGTACCAGGCGCGCATGGCCGCTCGTCTCCCTCGTTGTCCCGCGTCGCTTGCGCCCGGTCGGCGCAGCCGCAGCTTGGCTTCTGGAGCCATCGTGGCGTCCGGGGCCGAAAAGATCAAGCGGCGATGCGGGCCGGTCGCCGGAAGGGCGGAGGCGCTCACATGAAGAAGGGCCGCCCCGAGGAGCGGCCCTTCCATTGTCTTTTCCGCGAAGGGCGGGGATTAAGGCGCGCCGCTCACGCGGGGCGATGCGTCTCACGAGGAGACCAGGATCCCAAGGCCGACACTCGCGGCGATTGACAATGAGACACTAGATCACCTCCGTTCGTTTGGTTGCGACACTAGGGACTGTAGGACGCGTTTTCCGATTCGGGAAGAGCCCCCAAGCGCCCTTTTCACACATGCGCAAAGTGTCGCGGCCACTGTGGCGCAAGGGTTACGCTGGCGCGCGGGCGTCGCCTGCTGACGGCGCCGCGCGATTGCGCTAGACACGGTTCATGACCGCACCTGTCGTCCGCTTCGCGCCGTCCCCCACGGGCCGCATCCACATCGGCAACGCCCGCACGGCGCTGTTCAACTGGCTGTTCGCCAAAAAGCACGGCGGCCGCTTCGTGCTGCGCTTCGACGATACGGACCTTGAGCGTTCACGCCGCGAATACGCCGACGGCATCGAGACGGACCTGAACTGGCTCGGCGTCGAGCCGGACATGATCGTGCGCCAGTCCGAGCGTTTCGCGCTGTACGACGACGCCATGGAGCGCCTGCGGGCGCAGGGACGCATCTACGCCTGCTACGAGACGCAGGAAGAGCTGGACCGCAAGCGCAAGCGGCTGGCGGCGCGCGGCCTGCCGCCCGTGTACGACCGCGCCGGGCTGAACCTGACGCAGGACGAGCGCGACCAGCTCGAGGCGTCCGGCCGCAAGCCGCACTGGCGCTTCCAGCTCGAGCGCACGATCGTGGAATGGGACGACCTCTCGCGCGGCCCGAGCCGCATCGATTGCGCGTCGCTGTCGGACCCCGTGATGGCGCGCGAGGACGGCACGTATCTCTATACGCTCCCCTCGGTGGTGGACGACGTCGCCCTGGGGGTGACGCACATCATCCGGGGCGAGGACCACGTCACCAACACGGCGGTGCAATTGCAACTGTTCGCCGCGCTCGCGCCGGACGCCGCGCCGCCCACGTTCGCGCACCACAACCTGCTGGCGTCCGCCTCCGGCGAGGGCCTGTCCAAGCGCACCGGCTCGCTTTCGCTCGCGTCCTTGCGCGATGCGGGCATGGAGGCGATGGCGGTGGCCTCCATCGCTGTGCTTACGGGATCGTCCGACAGCGTGCAGCCGTTCGCCTCGCTGGACGAACTGGCCGCCGTGGTGGACATCTCACACGTGTCCCACCACGCCGCCAGGTTCGACGAGGCGGAGCTCGCCATGCTGTCCGCGCGCACGCTCCACCTGCTGCCGTTCGAGGCCGTGCGCGAGCGGCTGGCGGCGTTCGAAATCGTCGGCCACAACGCCGAGGCGTTCTGGCTGGCCGTGCGGCCCAACCTGACGAAGCTCAGCGACGCGCAAGACTGGCGCCGCGTCGTCGAGGGCGAGATTACGCCCGTGATCGAGGACGAGGAGATGTTGCGCGCCGCCGCAGCCCTGCTGCCCGAAGAGCCGTGGGACGCGGGAACGTGGCGCGCCTGGACGGACGCCGTGAAGGCGCAGACCGGCCGCAAGGGCAAGGCGCTGTTCCACCCGTTGCGGCTGGCTCTCACGGGCCTCGACAAGGGACCGGAGCTTGCGGCGCTTCTGCCGCTGATCGGCCGCGTCAGAGCTCTGGCGCGTCTCCCGGCGGCGGGCTAGCGCGACGGCGCGCGGGTTCGCGCGGGGCTTCCACGCGCCGCTCCTGGACCGGGCGCGCGGGCCGCGCCTTGGACAATTCCTCGGCCTTCTCGGGCGTCACGATCATGTCGTTGCGGTTGCGCTCGATCAGCTTCTCGGCGTCCGCCAGAACCTCCGCCCACGAGGCGCCCGGCGGGCGGCACGTGCAGGATGCGTCGTAGACCTTGCGGAAGCGCAGCGCGTTGGGGTGCGAGGTGTACGGCTCGCCGCTGAGCGACACGGCGTCCACGATGTCGCGCGAGGGCGAGTAGGTGTAGACGCTCGTTTGCGCATAGGGGCACTGGGCGCGGCAAAGCTCCGTCAACTGGTCGTTGTCGCGCCGTCCGGCTGAATAGCTCAACGGAAAGAAAGCCCCGTCGCACAGGCGCACGCACACGGCCTTTGAACCGCGCGCCGGGCCTTGCTCCATGGGGTCGAGCCCGTCCGGCGGCTCTTCGAGCGGCATCTGCACGTCGTCTCCGCCGCCCCGGCCGCCGAACAACTGGTCGAAGAACCCGCGCGGCTGCGGCGCCCGGGCCTGCTGCCCGCAATAGGCGTTGTAGCGCGCCACCAGCGCGTCGCGCGGGCCGCTCGCCCGATTGGCCGCGACCTCAAGCCGGGCGAGGTTGCCCCGCATGCTGGCGATGCGCTGATTGATGCTGGCGCACTGGGCCGGGGGCGCCTCGCCAAAGAACAGGAACTGCTGGCGGTCGCAGCCGATGGAGCGGCCGTAGCTCACCGTGCGGTCAATCTCCGCCCGCTGCTTGGCGGCGGCGGCCTGCGCCCGCTCGTCGGTCGCGACCGGCGTCGCCTGGATCTGCGCCTGCAGCGCGCGGCAATCCACCTGCTGCGCGCTGGCGCCCGACCCCAAGGCGGCCATGCACGCCATCGCGACCGCCAGACGGCGCGCGCCGGCCCGAAGGCGGGGGAGGTGAAGCGGTTGCGGCATGGGACGACGTTTTCCTGATTTCGGAAGCGCTGGCAATGATGGGGACAAACATGGTGAATTTTGGTTGAGAACTTCTCTGTGTTGGCGTTTTGCGCGTGAAACGCAAGCCGGCTGGAGCGGCGCCTTGAGTTATGGGCGTCATTCTTTCGAACGGGCGTGCGTGGCCTTTCGCTTGCGCCCGCCAATGCCCATATGCAGCCCCGGGCGCCTGTCGGACGGCGCCGGGAGACCGCCTAGATGACGTCGCACCCCCGCCTGACCGCCGCTCTCGCCCTCGGGACCATCCTGGGTGCGCTGTGCCTGTCTCTCGCTCCCGCAGCGGCGGACGACGGCCCGGACCTTGTGATGCGCAAGTCCACGGTGTTCAAGCTGCTGACGCCCAACGACAAGCTCGCCACCTATGGCATCGACGACCCGCTCGTGGAGGGCGTGGCGTGCCACTACACCGTGCCCGAAAAGGGCGGCGTGGCGGGCATGTTCGGCGTGGCGGAGGAGACTGCGGACGTGTCGCTGGCCTGCCGCCAGTACGGCCCCATCAGGTTCACCGCGAAGGCCGACCAGGGCGACGTGGTGTTTCGCGAGCGCCGTTCGCTCATCTTCAAGAAGATGCAGATCGTGCGCGGCTGCGACGCCAAGCGCAACGTGCTGGTCTACATGGTCTACACGGACCGGGTGATCGAGGGTTCGCCGAAGAATTCGACGTCTACGGTGCCGATCATGCCCTGGGGAGGGGCGAGCGCCCCGCCAAAGTGCGCGGACTTCATCCAGTGACGGGGCTTATTCGCCGCAGGTGATGACGATGGAGCCCTTCTGGGGCGCCTTCTGGGCCAGGTTGGCCGAGAACGTCAGGTCGCTGGCGGAGCCGAAGGCCTTCGCGGCGCTGTGGCCGTGGGCTTCGCACCAGGCGTTGGCGACGATGAGCCCGCATTCGCTCGCGGTAGAGACGCATTCGTCCACGCCGTAGCCGCCTGCGGGAATGACGTAGGTCAGCTTCTCGCTCGAGATTTCCTGCGCCTGCGAGGGGCCGGCGAACATGGCGAGCGCCAGCAGGGCGGCCGCGAGGGGGACCAGAATGGGGGCGATGCCATGGTCGATATCGTTGGTCTTGAACATGGGAGCGTATCCGGCGCCGGCTGCGAATCTGTGTCTCGACCATGGACGCGCCCGGTAAAGATCGCCTTAAGGTTGCCGCCAGAATGCGCCCGTTCGGCTTGACGCAGGGGGCGGGGTCGCCCATTGTGAGGCCATGACGACCGCCAGCGCCATTCGCCGCCCGATCATTACGCGCTAGCATCACCGCTGGCAGGACGTCCTTTTCCCTTGTGAGAAACGATCGACGCCCCGGCCAGCAGGCTCGAGGAGCACTTATGTCGATTTCGCCGACCCTGCGTCTCTACAACACGCTCACGCGCTCGAAGGACGATTTCGTCCCCATCGATGCGGCGCGCGTGCGCATGTATGTGTGCGGGCCCACGGTCTACGATCTCGCCCACATCGGCAACGCGCGCCCGGTGATCGTGTTCGACGTGCTGTACCGGCTGCTGCGCCATCTCTATGGCAAGGACCATGTCGTCTACGTGCGCAACATCACGGACGTGGACGACAAGATCAACGCCCGCGCCGCCGAGCGCGGCGTCTCCATCCGCGAGTTGACGGAGGAGACCAACGCCGTCTTTCAGGAGGACGTGCGCGCGCTGGGTTGCCTTGACCCGGACGTGCAGCCGCGCGCCACCGAGCACATCGCGGAAATGCTCGTCATCATCGAACGGCTCATCGCGTCCGGCCATGCGTATGCGGCGGACGGGCACGTGCTGTTCTCGGTTCCCTCCATGTCCGAGTACGGCCGCCTCTCGCGCCGCCCGCTGGACGAGATGATCGCCGGCGCCCGCGTGGACGTCGCCCCCTACAAGAAGGGGGACATGGACTTCGTGCTGTGGAAGCCCTCGAAGGACAGCGAGCCGGGCTGGGACTCGCCGTGGGGCAGGGGCCGCCCGGGATGGCATATCGAATGCTCGGCCATGAGCTGGAAGCACCTGGGCGCAACGTTCGACATCCACGGCGGCGGCGTCGACCTCGTGTTTCCCCACCATGAGAACGAGATCGCGCAATCGCGCTGCGCCTTCGGCCATGACGTGATGGCCAACGTGTGGATGCACAACGGCTTCCTGCAGGTGGAAGGCGAGAAGATGTCGAAGAGCCTCGGCAACTTCCGCACCATCCGCGACGTCCTGGCCGACTGGCCCGGCGAGGTCGCGCGCTTCGCCATGCTCAAGACGCACTACCGCCAGCCGATCGACTGGACGAGCGCCTCGCTGCGCGAGAGCAAGAAAGAGTTGGATCGCTGGTATCCGGTCGCCAAGCAATACGCGGACGCGGAGGCCATGCTGTCCCCGGAGTTCGAGGCCGCGCTGTGCGACGATCTCAACACGGCGGAGGCCATCACGCATCTGCGCCGGTTCTATTCGGAGGCGCAGGACGGCGTCGCCTTCGCGGGCGCGCGGCTCGCCGCCTGCGGCCGGTTGCTGGGCCTGTTCCAGCATGATCTGGCGAGCTGGATCGGCTGGAAGCCCGCTTCCGCGGGCATCGACGAACTCGCCGTGCAGCGCCTCATCAAGGCGCGCATCGACGCGCGCAACGCGAAGGACTGGGCCGAGTCCGATCGCATTCGCGACGAACTCGTCGCCATGGGCGTCCAGCTCATGGACGCCAAGGACCCGGCCACCGGCGAGCTGACCACAAGGTGGGAGGTGAAGCGATGAACGCAGATATCGCCCTGCGCCCCTACCTGCCCAGCGACGCGGCCACCCTCGCGGGCCTCTTCGTCGCCAGCGTCGAAACGCTGGCGTCCGAGGACTACGACGTCGAGCAGATCGCCGCATGGACGAGCGCGGCCGACGACGCGGCGGCCTTCGCCGCGCGGCTTTCAGGCCAGCTCACGCTGGTCGCCACGCTGGACGCCGAGCCGGTCGGCTTCGCGTCCATGAAAGGGCAGGACGAGATCGACCTGCTCTACGTGCATCCCGAAGCCGCCCGCATGGGCGTGGCCACCACGCTGTGCGATGCGCTGGAGAAGCTGGCGCGCGCGCGCGGCGCGCAGCAGTTGAGCGTGGACTCCAGCGACACCGCCGAGCCGTTCTTCGCCCAGCGCGGCTATAGCGCCTGGCGGCGCAACACCGTCGAGATCGAAGACGTGTGGCTCGCCACCACGACCATGAAGAAACCGCTGGCCGCCAACGATTCCCCGCCGCGCGCCGGAAGCTGAGCAAAGACCATGACCCGCGAACGCCTTTACCTGTTCGACACCACGCTGCGCGACGGCGCCCAGACCACGGGCGTCGATTTCTCGCTGGCCGACAAGCGCCGCGTCGCCGCGATGCTGGACGAGCTTGGCGTCGATTACGTGGAAGGCGGCTACCCCGGCGCCAACCCGCTCGACACGGAGTTCTTCCGCGCCAAGCCCACGACCCGCGCACGCTTCGCCGCCTTCGGCATGACCAAGCGGGCAGGGCGCTCGGCCGCCAACGATCCCGGCGTCGCGGGGCTGATCGAGACGCAGGCGGACACGATCACCTTCGTGGCGAAGACGTGGGACTACCATGTCCACGTGGCGCTGGGCTGCACGCTCGAGGAGAACGTGGAGGGGATCGCCGACTCACTGCGCTACGCAAGCTCGCACGGGCGCGAGACCATTCTGGATTGCGAGCACTTCTTCGACGGCTACAAGGCGAACCGGGAGTATGCGCTGCAATGCGCGCGAACCGCCTATGAGGCTGGCGCGCGCTGGGTCGTGCTGTGCGACACCAACGGCGGCGCGCTGCCTGACGAGATCGAAGCCATCGTGCGCGACGTGATCACGATCGTCCCCGGCTCGCACCTTGGCATCCATACGCACAACGACACCGAGAACGCCGTCGCCAACACGTTCGCCGCCGTGCGCGCGGGCGTGCGGCATGTGCAGGGCACGCTCAACGGCCTTGGCGAGCGCTGCGGCAACGCGAACCTGTGCTCCATCATCCCGACGCTGCTGTTGAAGGAGCAATACGCCCAGCGCTTCGAGATCGGCGTCACCCTCGACCAGCTCAAGGGGCTGAAGAAGATCAGCGCCACGCTGGACGAATTGCTGAACCGCAGGCCGAACCGGCATGCGCCCTATGTGGGCGACAGCGCGTTCGCCACCAAGGCGGGCATCCACGCCTCCGCCGTGCTGAAAGACCCGCGCACCTATGAGCATGTGGCGCCCGAGACCGTGGGCAACGTGCGCCGCGTGCTCGTGTCCGATCAGGCCGGGCGCTCCAACATCCTGTCCGAACTCGAACGCCTCGGCGTCGACGTGGCGAAGGACGATCCGCGCGTCGGCCGCCTGCTTGACCAGGTGAAGGAGCGCGAGGCGCTGGGCTATGCGTATGAAGGCGCCGACGCGTCATTCGAACTGCTGGCGCGGCGCATGCTGGGGCAGGTGCCGGACTACTTCGACGTCGAG
This sequence comes from Hyphomicrobiales bacterium, assembly GCA_028290405.1. GTDB lineage: Bacteria > Pseudomonadota > Alphaproteobacteria > Rhizobiales > Beijerinckiaceae > Terripilifer. The sequence goes on along the minus strand of JAQGJX010000149.1, from coordinate 1,774 downwards.
CGCTTCAGCGTCAACGTGGAGCGCCGGCACAATGCGCTGGGCGATCTCGTCTCGGTGTCGGAAGCCATCGTGAAGGTGAAGGTGGGCGACGAAGTGCTCATCTCGGCCGCAGAAGGCAACGGCCCGGTGAACGCGCTCGATCTGGCGCTGCGCAAGGATCTGGGCCGCTACCAGCGGTTTATCGAAGATCTCGAATTGCTGGACTACCGCGTGCGCGTCTTCCAGGGCGGCACGGACGCGGTGACGCGCGTGCTGATCGAGTTCGGGGATTCCAGTGGCGCCCGATGGTCCACCGTCGGCGTGTCGGCCAACGTGGTTGACGCGTCGTTCCAGGCGCTCATCGACTCCATCGAGTACAAGCTGATGAAGGCGAACGCCTGAGGACGCGCAAAGGCGCTGCGAGGCGGCACTGGCGCCCGGCGCCTACAGGCGCGGGTCGTGCTCCGTCACCATCTCGCGGCGCGCGCTGATTTTCGACGCGGCGGTCTCGATCATCGGCACCACGTCTTCGATCTTCTCGGCCACCATGTAGCGCACCTCTAGATCGGCGCGGATGAAGCCGGTGTTGCGCATGTGTGCGAACAGGTCGAGCAGCGGGCGCCAGAAACCGCCGATGTCGGCGATCACCACGGGCTTGTCGTGCTGGTCGAGCTGGACCCACGTGAGCTGTTCGACCAGTTCCTCCAGCGTGCCCACGCCGCCCGGCAGGGCCACGATGGCGTCGGCGCGCTCGAACATCATGCGCTTGCGCGTGTGCATGTCCGGCACGACGATGATCTCCTGCGCCTCCTCGTAGCGGTGCTCGCGGCGTTGGAGGAAATCCGGGATGATGCCCGTGACGTGCCCGCCCGCGCCATGCACGCTGCGCGCGATGACGCCCATGAGGCCGTTGCCGCCCCCGCCATATACGAGACCGATGTTCTGGCGAGCCATGATGAGGCCGAGAGTTTCCGCCGCTGCGCGGAAGATGGGATCGTTGCCGGGAGAGGAGCCACAATAGACGCAGATGTTCCGGATGTTCTTCATGGTGCGCTTGTGCTCGCGTGTCTGGAAGGGATCAAGCTCGAATCCGCCGCCCGGGTTCCGCATGATTCGCATTTGCCAGACCAAAGCGATAGATTCCAGCAAAAGCATGAATGGGCCGCCATGATCGCGTTTTCGAAATCCAAATTATTAGTCCTCGGATCAGCCGTCGTGTCGGCGGCCGCCATCATCCTGGCCGCCTGGCGGCTCATGTCCATTCAGGCGCCGCCGCCCGCCCAAACGGCCCCTGAGCCCCCGGCGGCGGTGAGCTCGCCGTCCGGCGCCACCCCCTCGCAAGCAACGGGCGAGGCGCAGAAATCAGCCTCCGCAAGTCCCGCCGCTCCGCAGGTTGCGGCGGCGCCCGCCGCTTCCGCCACGGCGCCCGCTCCAGCGGCCCCAAAGCCAAGCTTCGACGTTGTGCGCGTGGAGTCGTCGGGCGAGACCGTGGTGGCGGGGCGGGCGGCGCCGAAGTCTCGCGTCGCGCTGCTCGCGTCCGGCAAGCCGATTGCGGAAGCCGAAGCTGATTCGGATGGCCAGTTCGTGATTCTGCCCCCCAGCCTCGCCCCCGGCGACCACATGCTGGCGCTCAGCGCGGGCGGCGTCATCTCGGACCAGACCGTGGCGGTCGTGGTGCCCCAGCGCGGCCAAGGCGAGGTTCTCGCCGCCCTTACGTCGCCCGGACAGGCCACGCGGGTGCTTGCGCAACCGGGCCCCAAGTCTCCGGAGGCGAAGGCGGCGCCGACCCAAACCG
>JAQGJX010000132.1 GCA_028290405.1 Hyphomicrobiales bacterium | reverse complement strand
GCGGCCGCGCCCGCAAAGCGTCCTCCCTGCTGGCGCGGCCCGCCCCGCAGCGCGTCGAGCCGGGCCCGGATGTCGTCGCGGTAATAGCCCCGCAGGGTCTCGTCCTTGATCTCCCGCAGAACCTCGTTGAGGCGCCGGTCCAGGGCGGCGCGCCGCTCAGGCGTGTCCAGCGGGCCCGCCTCGAGCTCGCGGTTCCACAGCACCTCCACCATGGGCTTGGCGGCTTCCACCACCCGCGCCACCGCCTCGGGCCCGCCAGTGCGCGCCAGGTCGTCGGGGTCCTGGCCGTCCGGCAGGAAGGCGAACCGCAGGCTGCGCCCCGGGCCCAGCATCGGCAGCGCCGTGTCGATGGCCCGGTGCGCCGCCTTGCGGCCCGCCCGGTCGCCGTCGAAGCACAGGATCGGCTCCTCGCTCATGCGCCAGAGAAGCTCGCACTGGTCAGGCGTCAGCGCGGTGCCCAGCGGGGCGACCACGTTGGGAAAGCCCGCCGCCGTCATGGCGATGACGTCCACGTAGCCCTCGACGGCGATCACCGTGCCCCGGTCGTGGGCGGCCTTGCGGGCGTTGTGGTGGTTGTAAAGCGTCGCGCCCTTGTGGAAGAGCGGCGTCTCCGGCGAATTCAGGTACTTGGCCGGAACGTCCTTGGACAGCGCCCGCCCCCCGAAGGCGATGGTCCGGCCGGACCGGTCGCAGATGGGAAACATCACCCGGTCGCGAAACCGGTCGTAGGGCACCGCGATGCCCTCGCCGTGGACCAGCATGCCGGCCTCGATCATCGTCTCGACGCTGGCGCCCTTGGCGGCGAGCCAGTCGCGCAGGGCGAACTTCTCGTCGGGCGAATACCCCAGCCGGAACTGCGCCTGCGTCTGGGGGCCGATGCCGCGGTCCGCCAGATAGCCGCGCGCCTTGGCGCCGCCCCTGCCCTGCAATTGCTGGGCGAAGAACTGGGCGGAGAACTCCAGCACTTCCTGCAATCCGGCGCGCTTCTGCTCGCGCGCCTGCGTCTCCTCCGAGACGACCGGCATGGACAGCCCCGCCTCCCCCGCCAGCCGCTCCACGGCCTCCGGGAACGACAGGCCCTCGGTGCGCATCACGAAGTCGAAGATGTTGCCGTTCTGGCCGGACGAGAAGTCGAACCAGGCCATTTTCTGGTCGTTCACGAAGAACGAGGGCGACTTTTCGGACGTGAACGGCGACAGCCCCTTCCACTCGCGGCCCGCCTTGGTCAGCTTCACGCGCCGGCGCACGACCTCCGACACGGGAAGCCGCGCCTTGATCTCATCGAGAAAGGACGGGGTGAATCGGGCAAATTGCATGAAGGGCTTTGGGTTCGCGCGTGACCGTCCTGAATATAGGGCGCGGGGTAAAAGGGAACAAACATGAAACGCTTGTGCCCGCTATCCACAGAGACGGGGCCAGGTTTTCCGCAGAGGCTGATTTGTGTGCAAGAGAACAGACGTTCGCAACCCAAGCCGGGCGTCGGCAGGAGATCGCCATGAGCGACGCCACCACCATCACCGTGAGGGTCGATACGGCGCTGCGCGACCGGCTGGAGGCCGTTGCGGCGCTTCCTACGCAGAGCGGACGCCCCGGACGTGTGGCGGGGACGCGGGAACTCCTGGTGGCGGGCGCGCCGTATGTCGTCGCCTACAGGGTAAATGGCGCGGTCATCGACATCCTCGGCGTCCTGCACACCGCTCGGCGATGGCCCGAGGCCTTCTGAGCGCCCTCAGCCCAGCCGCGCCTTGACCAGTCCGCTCGCCTTGGCGAAATCCATCTGGCCCGTGTACTTGGCCTTCAGCGCGGCGACCACCTTGCCCATGTCCTTCATGGCGCTGGCGCCCGTCTCGGCGACGGCGGCGTCGATGGCGGCGGCGATTTCCTCGTCGCTCATCTGCCGGGGCAGGAACTCGTTGATGATCGCGATTTCCTCGCGCTCCTGGGTCTCGAGCTCCGGCCGGCCCGCCTTGGCGTAGATGTCGGCGGATTCCTGGCGCGACTTCACCATCTTCTGCAGCAGGGCCAGGATGTCGTCGTCCGACACGGTCTTGCCGGCGCCGCGCGCCTCGATGTCCTTGTCCTTGAGCGCGGCCTGGATCATCCGCACGGTGGCGAGGCGGCGCTTGTCGCCAGCCTTCATGGCCTCTTTCATCGTGGTGGTGAAACGATCGCGCATGGCACACTCTCCTGGGGCGAAACAGCGCGAAGCGGACGCGCGGGGTTGACCCCCGTTTGCGTCTCGCCTAGCGTCCGCCGTCAATCCAATCACAGCGACGCTGACCCTGGTCCGCGCCTCCGGGCGCCGGGGACGGCGCGCGCGGAACCTGTAGAGCGACCATGGCTTCGGTACAAGACTCCTCGACGGCCCCCGCGTCCGGCTGGACCAAGCCCCTGACGACCGCCGTCCTCGTGCTGGCCGACGGCACTGTGATCGAAGGCTTCGGCCTCGGCGCCTCCGGCCATGCGGTGGGCGAGGTCTGCTTCAACACCGCCATGACGGGGTATCAGGAAATCCTCACGGACCCATCCTACGCAGGGCAAATCATCACCTTCACGTTCCCCCACATCGGCAACGTCGGCACCAACGAAGAGGACAGCGAGACCGTGAACCCGGCCGCCGCCTCGGGCGTGCGCGGCCTCGTGATGCACGCCCCCGTCACCGGCCCGGCGAACTTCCGCAACACGCGCCATCTCGACCAATGGCTGAAGGTGCGGGGCATCGTGGGTATCAGCGGCGTCGACACCCGCGCGCTCACCTCCCTCATTCGCGAAAAGGGCATGCCCAACGCGGTCATCGCCCACGCGCCGGACGGCAAGTTCGACCTTGAGGCGCTGAAGCGGGAGGCCGCCGCCTGGCCGGGCATCGACGGCATGGACCTGGTGCCGTCCGTCACCACCGCGCAGCGCTATGACTGGAAGGCCACCACGTGGACGCTCGGAGAGGGCTTCGGCGTGCAGGAGGCCCCCACGCGCCGCGTCGTCGCGCTGGATTACGGCGTCAAGAGCAACATCCTGCGCCTGCTGGCGAAAGCCGGCTGCGCCGTCACCGTCGTGCCCGCCGCAACGTCCGCCGAGGACATTCTGGCCATGAAGCCGGACGGCGTGTTCCTCTCCAACGGCCCGGGCGATCCGGCCGAGACCGGCAAGTACGCCGTGCCGGCCATCCAGAAGATCCTCGACGCCAAAGTGCCGACCTTCGGCATCTGCCTCGGCCACCAGATGATGGCGCTGGCGGTCGGCGCCAAGACCGAGAAGATGCACCAGGGCCACCACGGCGCGAACCATCCGGTGATGGACTACACCACAAACAAGGTGGAGATCGTCTCCATGAACCACGGCTTCGCGGTCGATCCCAAGACCCTGCCGGCGAACGCGAAAGAGACGCACCGCTCGCTGTTCGACGGCTCCAATTGCGGCATCGCCCTCACCGACCGGCCGGCGTTCTCCGTCCAGCACCATCCCGAAGCCAGCCCCGGCCCCCAGGATTCGCACTACTTGTTTAAGCGTTTCGTGGACATGATGGACAAGGCGAAGGGCGCCTAGCGCCTGTCCTCTCCTCGCACGAAGGCCTGAGGCCCCATGGACTGGCGCGAATACTGGAACGGCCCTCATCCCATCTACGTCAACGCGCGCCATCGCGCGTTGCACTTCGACCTCATCGCCCGCGACATCGCCCGGCTCTTTCCCTCCCGGCAGGCTGTGGCGCTCGACTACGGATGCGGCGAGGCGGACACCGCCGCCACGCTCGCGCAGGCCTGCGGCAAGCTCTATCTGTTCGACACCGCCAGCACCGTGCGCGAGCGTCTGCGGGCGCGCCATTCCGGCGACCCGAAGATCGTGGTGCTGGACGAAGCCGGCCTTGAGGCGCTCCCCGAGGGCGCGCTCGATCTCATCGTGGTCAACTCGGTGCTGCAATACCTCTCGGAGACCGAACTTGAATCGGTTCTCGATTACGCCCACGAGCGCCTGAAGCCCGGGGGCAAGATCGCGCTCGGCGACGTCGTTCCGGCGAACGCCAACGCCGTGTCGGACACGCTGGCGCTGCTGGATTTCGCCGTGAAGGGCGGATTCCTCGCCGCCGCCCTCGTGGGCCTCGCGCGCACCGCGTTCTCCGATTACCGCAAGCTGCGCGACCAGCTTGGCCTCACCCGCTACGAGGAAGGCCGCATGCTGGAACTGCTGCGCGAACGCGGCTTTGTCGCCGAGCGCGCGCCTCACAACATCGGCCACAACCAGACCCGGATGCTGTTTCTGGCCACGCCGGCCCCCGCGCGCGATCCCGCCGCCCCGGCTTGACCTGCGGGCTGGCCCGTCGCATCACGGCGCCTGCACGCTCCGGGGCCGGCCATGTTGCTCGTGATTCCGTTTCCCGCCATCGATCCGGTTCTCGTCGAACTGGGACCGATCGCGATCCGCTGGTATGCGCTGGCCTATATCGCCGGCCTCGTGGGCGGCTGGGCGCTGGCGCGCGCGCTGACCCTGCGGCCTCGCCTGTGGGGCGCGATCCGCCGGCCTGATCCGGCCTCGCTCGACGACCTTCTGGTCCACGTCGCCTTCGGGGTCATCCTGGGCGGACGCATCGGCTACGTCCTGTTCTACAATTTCGACTTCTTCCTCGCCAATCCCGCGCACGTCCTGGCGGTGTGGGAAGGCGGCATGTCGTTCCACGGCGGGCTTGCGGGCGCGGCGCTGGGCATGTGGCTGTTCGCGCGCAAGAGCGCCGTCCCGGTCCTCACGGTCGCGGATCTTTGCGCCGCCGTCGTGCCCATCGGCATCTTTCTGGGGCGGCTGGCGAACTTCATCAAGCCGGAGCTGTGGGGCCGGCCAAGCGACGTGGACTGGGCGATGGTGTTTCCCGGCGCGGGACCCGATCCCCGCCACCCCAGCCAGCTCTACGAGGCGGGCCTCGAGGGCCTCGTGCTGTTCGTCGTGCTGATGCTGGCCGTGCGGGCGGGCGCGCTGCGCCAGCCCGGTCTCGTCACCGGCCTCTTCGGCATAGGCTACGGGCTGGCGCGCATCGCGTGCGAATTCTTCCGCGAGCCGGACCCGCAACTGGGCTTCCTGTTCGGCGGCGCCACCATGGGCATGCTGCTGTCGCTGCCCCTCATCGCGGCGGGTTTCTGGCTGGTCGCCCGCGCCCGCTGGAACGCCGCCCAGGACATCGCCATGAAAGAAGGTGACGCGTGACCCCGCTTGGCGAGGAACTGCGCCTCCTCATCGAAACCAACGGTCCGATTCCGTTCGACCGCTTCATGGAACTGTCGCTGTCGCATCCCAAGTACGGCTATTATCTGACGCGCGATCCCTTCGGGGCGGCGGGCGATTTCGTCACCGCGCCAGAGATCAGCCAGATGTTCGGCGAACTCATCGGCCTGTGGGCCGCGCAGGTGTGGACCCAGATGGACCGGCCCGCGCGCGTCAGGCTCGTCGAGCTGGGGCCCGGGCGCGGCTCGCTGATGGCGGACGCCCTGCGGGCCTGCCGGGTGATGCCGGAATTTCTCGAGGCTGCGGACATCTGCCTGGTGGAGACGAGCCCCGTGCTGCGCGACGTGCAGCGCAAGCGGCTCTCGGGCGCGGCCTCCCGGGTCGCCTGGTACGACGCGCTGGCGGACGTGCCCCCCGGCCCCTCCATCGTCATCGCCAACGAGTTCTTCGACGCGCTGCCGGTCCGGCACTTCGTCCGCACCGAAGAAGGCTGGTGCGAGAAGCTGGTGGGGGTGGACGAGGACGGCCAACTTTTCATCGGCCTCGACAACACGCCCGAAACCGCGCTGCGCGTGGAGGCCGACGTGGGCGAGACGCTGGAGATCGGCGCCAGCGCCCACAGGGCGATGGCGGAGCTTGCGGCGCGCCTCGTCTCGCACGGCGGGGCGGCGCTGGTCGTCGACTACGGCCATACGAAGACGGCGCTCGGCGAAACCGTGCAGGCCCTGTGGCGCCACGAGGCGGTGGACCCGCTGGAGGCGCCGGGCGAGTGCGACGTCACCGCCCATGTGGATTTCGCCTCCCTGTCGCGCGCCGCGGCCGCCATGGGCGCCCGCGTGTCGGGCCCGCTCGCGCAAGGCGTGTTCCTGGAACGGCTGGGCATTCATGAGCGCGCGCGCGTTCTGCTGGGCCATTCCAGCGAGGCGCAGGCGGCGGACATCGAAAGCGCCGTGGACCGTCTCACCGCCACCGAGCAGCGGCCCGGCGCCGGCGGGCGCACGGCGCCCGGCATGGGCGCCCTGTTCAAGGCGCTGGCGGTGACGAGCCACGACCTGACCATCCCGCCCGGCTTCGAGCCGCCACCGGAGCCATGACGTGACGCACGCCGACCCGCCCGCGATCGTCTCCGAACTGCTGCGCGCCGACGGCGTGTCGCATGCGTTCTTCACCCGCCAGGGCGGCGTGAGCGAAGGGCTGTACGCCTCGCTCAACGGGGGCGCCGGCTCGCGCGACGACGCGGACGCGGTTGCGGAGAACAAGCGCCGTATGGCGCAGGCGCTCCGCGTCGCGCCCCACAACCTGCTGGTGCCCTACCAGATCCATTCCGCCGATTGCCTGAGCGTGGACGCCCCTTGGGCGCAGCGCCCCCGGTGCGACGGCGTGACGACCGCCACGCGCGGCCTCGGCCTCGGGGTGACGGGCGCCGATTGCGGAATCGTGCTGTTCTGCGATCCCGGCGCGCGGGTGATCGCCGCCGCGCACGCAGGCTGGAAAGGCGCGCTGGGCGGGGTGCTGGAATCCACCCTGGAGCAGATGGAGCGCATCGGGGCCTCTCGCCCAGCCATCCGCGCCGTGCTGGGCCCGACGATCGCCCAAGCCTCCTACGAAGTCGGCCCCGAGTTTCTCGACCGCTTTCGGGACGCCGACGGGTCATACGCGCGCTTCTTCGAGCCCGCGGGCGGCTCCGGCAAGGCGCTGTTCGACCTGCCGGGCTTCATCGGCCACCGGCTGAGGAGCGCGGGCGTGGGGGCCTTCGAGAACCTCGCGCTCGACACCTATGCGGACGAGGCGCGCTTCTATTCCTATCGCCGCTCCGTGCACCGGAGCGAGCCCGATTTCGGGCGGCTCATCGCCGCCATCGCGCTCACGGATTGAGCAGGCGCCGACGTTTACCCGGGCGCGGCAAGCGTTTAGTTTGCGCGCCAGCCAGCGGCGCCCCAGCGCCGACCAACGAAATCACGATGGAGGAATCCCCATGCATCTCGGCGACGCCATTGCCGAAATCCTGAAGCGCGAAGGCACGGACATCCTGTTCGGCTATCCCGTGAACCGTCTCTTCGAACATTGCGCCAAGGCGAAGATCCGCCCGATCATCGTGCGCCAGGAGCGCACGGGCGTGCACATGGCGGACGCCGTGGCGCGCACCACCTCGGGCAAGAAGATCGGCGTGTTCGCCATGCAGCACGGCCCGGGCACCGAGAACACCTACGGGGCCATCGCGCAGGCCTACAGCGAGAGCGTGCCGGTTCTGGTGCTGCCGGGCGGCTACGACCGCCGGCTGTCGCACGTCGATCCGAACTTCAGCGCCACGAAGACCATGCAGCACATCACCAAGTCGGTGGAGCAGCTGACCTCGGCGGCGGACGTGGGCAACGTGTTCCGCCGCGCCTACACGCGCCTGCGCACGGGCCGGGGCGGCCCGGTGGTCATCGAGATCCCCAAGGACGCCTACAACGAGCCCGTGCCGGACAATTTCGACTACACGCCCGTGCTGGCCACCCGCTGGGGGCCGGACCCGGACGCCGTGCTGGAAGCGGTGGACATGCTGCTCGCCGCCAAGCGCCCGGTGCTCTACGTGGGCCAGGGCGTGCATTACGCCCGTGCGTGGCCGCAGGTGCTCCAGCTCGCCGAGCTGCTGGCCATTCCGGTCTGCACCTCGCTTGAAGGCAAGAGCGCCTTCCCCGAGACCCATCCGCTCGCGCTGGGCTCCGGCGGCGCCGCCATCCCCAAGACCGTGCGCGACTTCCTCGACAAGTCGGACCTCATCTTCGGCGTCGGCTGCTCGTTCGGCGAAACCGCGTTCGGCGTGCAGATGCCGCAGGGCAAGGCGATCATCCACGCCACGCTCGACGCGATGCACGTCAACAAGGACATCGAGGCGCGCGTCGCGCTGGTGGGCGACGCCGCCCTCACGCTCGACGCCATGCTGGGCGAACTCGCGCAGCGCAAGACCGCGCAGCGCGACGCCTCCGACGTCACGGCCGAAATCGCCGCCGTGCGGACGGAATGGTTCGAACTGTGGCGCCCGCGCCTTGAGTCGACCGAGACGCCCATGACGCCCTACCGCGTCATCGCCGAGTTGATGCGGACGGTGGACGTCGCCAACACGATCATCACCCACGACGCCGGCAGCCCCCGCGACCAGCTCTCGCCGTTCTGGCGCTCCACCACGCCGCTCAGCTACCTGGGCTGGGGCAAGACCACGCAGCTCGGCTACGGGCTGGGCCTCGCCATGGGCGCCAAGCTCGCCCACCCCGACAAGCTCTGCATCAACGTGTGGGGCGACGCGGCCATCGGCTTCACGGGCATGGATTTCGAGACGGCGGCGCGCTGCAACATCCCGATCCTGTCGATCCTGTTCAACAATTTCTCCATGGCGTGCGAGCTCGACATCATGGAGTACTCGACGGAGAACTACCGCTCGACGGACATTTCCGGCAACTACGCGGACTTCGCCAAGTCGATGGGCGGCTACGGCGAGCGCGTGACCGACCCCAACGACATCGTGGCGGCCATCAAGCGCGGCGTGCAGAAGACGCTGGAAGGCACGCCCGTCCTGCTGGAGTTCATCACCGGCAAGGAGACGAGGACGTCCCGCTATCCCTGGAAGGGGTGAGCGGGCGACCGAGCGCAGAGATCCCGGACGGCTGGAAACCCGACCGGGACCCTTAAGTCCGGCCTAAAGGCCTCCCTCAGCGCTTGCATCGCGCGCGTGCGCGCGCCATCTCTTCGCCAGACAAACGCTGGATGACACGCCATGCCCCAGACCCGCAGCCCCGTATTCGACGACATCGCCCGCCTCATGACCGACGCCGCCGGGCTCGCGCAGGGGGCGCGGCGCGAGGTCGAGACCGTGCTGCGCAGCCAGGCGGAGCGGATGCTGGCCGGCATGGACCTGGTTCGCCGCGAGGAATTCGAGGCCGTGCGCGACATGGCGATTCTCGCCCGCGAGGAGAACGAGCGCCTCGTCGCCCGCCTCGACGAGCTTGAACGGCGCATGCAACCGGGCGGCTGACGCCCGGCCTGAGCCTCGGCCGCGACCGAATGTGCGGCAAAGTGACTCAAGTGCGCAAAGCGACGGCGCATCCTGTGGACGGTCGGGCATGCCTGGTGGACGCCCGAGTCTAAATCCGACACTCTCCGGCGGACTTAACCAGACGTTAAGCGCGAATAGCAGCCTGATTCGACACGATGAATCGCCAAGGAAGCGCTCGCCTGAATCGTCTGCCTCCACTACAGCGCCGTTTATCAGCGTCAGGCTCGCCGCACCGTCAGGCTCAGGTAATGACATTCACCGCAACCGATCCAGGACGCACAGAACACCCCGTCGACGTGGTCGAACGGATCGCCAGTCTCAAGTCCTGGATTTTCGCCCGCGAAGGCGACGACGAGATCGCCATCACGGTGACGGGCGGCTGGACCGACTACCAGATCTCCTTCACCTGGCTGGAGGACGTGGAGGCGCTGCACCTCGCTTGCGCGTTCGAGCTGAAGCTCAACGAACGCCGCCGCCATGAGGTCATCAAGCTGATCTCCCTCATCAACGAGCAGATGTGGGTGGGGCACTTCGGCCTGTGGGACGAGGAAGGCGTGATCCTGTTCCGCCACACGCTGCTGCTGACCGGCGGCGCCGAACCCACGCACGACCAGTGCGAGGCCGCCGTGCAGGCTGGCGTCGGCGCGTGCGAGCGCTATTTCCAGGCGTTCAACTTCGTGCTCTGGGCCGGCAAGAACGCCCGCGAGGCGCTCTCCACCGCCCTGTTCGAGACCGTGGGCGAGGCGTAACGCGATGCTGGCTGACAAGTCGCTGGTTCTGGTCGGCGCCGGGCGCATGGGCGGCGCCATGCTGCGCGGCTGGCTCGAGCTTGGCCTTGACCCCGCGCGCGTCTGCGTCATCGAGCCTTTTCCGTCGCCTGAACTCGCCGCGCTCTGCGCGAAATCCGGCGCGTCGCTCAATCCCGCCGCGCCGCCCGCCGCCCCCGACGCGCTGGTGCTGGCCGTCAAGCCGCAGACGCTCGACGCCGCCGCCCCGTCGCTCGGCGCGCTCGTGGGCCCCGGCACGCTCGTCCTGTCGATCATGGCGGGCAAGACGATCGCCGACATCGCCGCGCGCGTTCCCGCCGCCAAGGCCATCGTGCGCGCCATGCCCAACACGCCCGCCGCCGTGGGGCGGGGAATTTCGGGCGTATGCGCAAGCCGCGACGTTTCGGAGGGCCAGCGCGCGCTGGCGCACGCCCTGCTGTCGGCCATCGGCTCGGTGGAATGGCTGGCGGGCGAAGACCTGATCGACGCCGTCACGGCCGTCTCGGGCTCGGGTCCCGCCTATGTGTTCCTGCTGGCCGAATGCATGGCGGTCGCCGGCGAGAAGGCCGGCCTGCCGCGCGACGTGGCCGAGCGTCTCGCCCGCGCCACCGTGGAAGGCTCGGGCGAACTGATGCGCCAGGACGCGGGCAAGACGCCCGCGGAGCTGCGCGTCGCCGTCACCTCCCCGGGCGGCACCACCGCCGCGGCCCTGCACGTGCTGATGGGCCCGGACGGGCTGGGTTCCCTGATGGACCGCGCCATCGCGGCCGCGACGCGACGGGCCGCCGAACTTTCCGGCTGAGCGGGCTTTGAAAGGCCACGCCTCCCGCCTAGATAGAGGGCGGCGGCGCCTCGCCTTACACCCGCGCACGCAGGAGAGACCCATGACTGACGGGCCATCGTCCGACGCTCCGTCCGGAGCCCCTGCTTCGGGCGCTCCCCTCGACCCGCGCACGCGCATCGTCCAGGCTCTCATGGACCTTGCGGCCGAAACGCGCTGGGAGGACATCACCATGAGCGAGGTCGCGCTGCGCGCCGGCGTGACGCTCTCGCAGTTCCGCGACGCGTTCCCCTCGAAAGGGGCTGTGCTGGCCGGCTTCTCGCGCATGATCGACAAGAAGGTGCTGGACGAGACCACCGGCGACCTTGCGGCGGAAAGCCCGCGCGACCGGCTGTTCGACGTCCTCATGCGCCGGCTCGACGCCATGGCGCCCTACAAGGAAGGCCTGCGCGAAATCTCCGCCTGGGCGCGCCGCGATCCCGTGAGCGCCATGGCGCTGAACGGCGTCGCGCTGAACTCCATGCGCTTCATGATGGAGGCCGCGGGCCTCGACTCCGAGGGCTCGCTGGGTACGCTGAAACTGCAGGGGCTCGTGCTCGCCTGGACGCGGGTGCTCGACGTGTGGTTCGACGACCATGACCCCGCGCTCGACCGCACCATGGCGTCGCTGGACGCGCAGCTTGCGCGCGGCGGGCGCATCGTGGCGCGTCTCGACGACGTGTGGCGCGCCACCAGCCCCCTGCGCACGCTGGGCCGCGCGATCCTCTCGGGCCGCCGCCGCGACTTCGACGAGCGCATCCGCGAACGCTGGCCGGACCGGCGCGAAGCCGCCCGGGACATGGGCGCCGATATCTAGATCGGCACCCGCACGCTGGCGCGCAGCCCGCCCAGAGGGCTGACCCCGAGGCTGATGTCGCCCCCGTGCGCCCGCGCGATGTCGCGCGCAATGGCGAGCCCCAGCCCCGTGCCGCCATGATCCTGGTTGCGGGCCTCGTCCAGCCGGTAGAACGGGCGGAACACGTCCTCGCGGTCGTCGGGCGGTATGCCCGGGCCGTCGTCGTCCACGTTCACGGTCAGGAAGCGCTGCTCGCGCGTGGCCTCGATGGCGAGTTTGTCGCCGTGGCGCTGGGCGTTGGCGACGAGATTGGTCAGGCAGCGCTTGAACGCGTCGGGCCTCACGGTCGCCAGCGGATCGCCCGTGTAGGTGAAACTCGTGGGATGGCCGTGCCGCTCGGCGTCCGCCTTCAGCTCCTCCAGCAGCGTGCGCATGTCGGTGGGCGCCGCCTGCTCGCCTCCCGCGCCGCGCGCGAAGGCGAGATACGCCTCCAGCATGCGCTGCATTTCCTCCACGTCCTTCTGCATCGCCTCCGTGTCCGGCCCGTCCGGCAACATGGCGAGCGACAGGCGGAAGCGCGTGAGGATGGTGCGCAGGTCGTGGCTGACGCCGTTGAGCATGGCCGTGCGCTGCTCGATGGCGCGCTCGATGCGCCGCTTCATCTCGATGAACGAATAGCCCGCCTTGCGCACCTCAAGCGCGCCGTGGGGCCTGAAGTCGAAATCCCGCCCCTTGCCGAAGTCCTCCGCCGCGCGCGACAGCCGCAGGATGGGCCGGATCTGGTTGCGCAGGAACGCGATCGCCACCCCCAGCAGCACCAGGGAAGTCGCCACCATCCAGATGAGGAAGATGTGCGAGTTCGACGCATAGGCGGCGCTGCGATGGGTGAGGATGCGCAGCACGCCGACGTCGGTCTGCACCCGCACTTCCACGAGCTTGGAATTGCCCACCGTGTCGATCCAGAACGGCTTGCGCAATTCGGAGAGTTCGCGCGAAAGCGCGCTGTCCAGCAGCGAGAAGAAAGGCTTGGGCAACGCCGGGGGAAGCGGCTCGCGCGGCAGCACCTTCACGTCGAACCCGAAGCGGCGCTCGGCCACGGCGGCGATGAGGTCCTGCGGCGCCTGCCGGGATTCCAGAAGGTCGATCATGGAGCCGATGTCGGACACGACGGCGGCCGACAGGCGCTGCGTCACCGTCTGCCAGTGGCGCTCCATGAAGAAATACGCGATGGCAGATTGCAGCAGCACCATCGGCACGATGACGATGAGCAGCGAGCGGGCGTAGAGCCCCTTGGGCATGCGCGCCGCCAGCCAGCGCATCATCCCGCGCCACGCCTCGCGCGACCTGTCCAGCGACGATGGAAGGGCGATGCTCATCGCCTATCGGTCCACGAGCAGGCGATAGCCAGCGCCCCGCGCCGTCTGCAGGTAGTGCGGATTGGCGGGGTCGTCCTCGATCTTGCGGCGCAGCCGGTTGATCTGCACGTCCACCGTGCGTTCGTTGCTGGCCGGGCCGCCCCCGCCCAGCGCCTCGCGCGACACCGGCTCGCCGGGCGTGCGCGCCAGCAATTGCAGCATCACGCGCTCGCGCTCGGTCAGCCGCAGCACCTCCTCGCCGCGCCGCAGTTCTCCGCGCTCACACTGGAACACGAACGGCCCGAAGCGCACCACGTCCACCGGGCCGGGCGGGACCGCCCGGGGTTGCGCGCGCCGCAGGATGGACGCGATGCGCAGCGACAATTCCTTGGGCTCGAACGGCTTGGCGAGATAGTCGTCGACCCCCGCCTCAAGCCCCCGCACCCGGTCCGCCGGATCGGCGCGCGCGGTCAGCATGAGGATGGGAGCGTCCGATTCCGTGCGCAGCCAGGTGGCGAAATCAAACCCGCTCTCGCCCGGCATCATCACGTCGAGGATGAGGATGTCGAATTCGACGCCCTTCAGCTTGCCGCGCGCTTCCCGCGCGTCCCCCGCGGTGGTCACCCGGTAGCCCTGCTGGGCGAGATAGCGCGAGAGCAGGTCGCGGATGCGGCGGTCGTCGTCCACCACCAGCACATGGGCGGCGTCGTCGGCGGGCGCGGGGCGCGGAGCCGCCTGGGCGGCGGGCGGAAGCGCGGTCATGGCTCGTGTCTCCCCTCGCCCCACACGAGCGCCTCCACGCGGGGCCGCTCCTCTGGATCGATCATCGCCAGCAGGAAGCGCACCGCGCCCTCGCGCGCGCCGCCGGGCAGTTCCTCGAGCGCGCGCGCGAAGCGCTGCGATTGCAGGTCCGCGAGGGCGTTGGCGAGCGCGCGTCCCTGTTCGGTGAGAGTGAGCTGGCGCTGGCGCCGGTCGGTCGCGCCCGGGCTCGATTTTACGTAGCCCTGGTCGAGCAGTTCCTTCAGGACGCGGTTCAGGCTCTGCTTGGTGATGCGCAGGATGTCGAGCAGTTCGGCGATGGTGAGCCCGGGATGCCGGTCCACGAAATGCAGCACCCGATGGTGCGCCCGGCCAAAGCGCAGGCTCTCCAGCAACCGGTCCGCGTCGCCCACGAAATCCCTGTAGGCGAAGAAGAACAGCTCGATCAGGTCGTACGGGTGATGCTGGTGGCGCCCGCGCAGGCTTTCCGCCGCGCCGCCGTCCCGCCGCGCAGGCTCCCCGGGGGAGTGCGCACCGCCGCCGCGCCTCTGGTGAACAAGGTCGTTCATGTGGGCCCATTAAGTCAGCGTCGTTGACATATTTCAGGTTGGTTGCTAGTCGTCAAGGCCCGTCGGCGATCGCGAATTCCGGCCGCAATCCAAGCGTTGCGACAGCGCCGCGGCCGCCCGAACCTGACTAAAACACGTCGACTTCTGGAGGAGCCCATGTCCGTTCTGCCTTTCGACCAGCGTGACGGTTTCATCTGGATGAACGGAAAGGTTCTGCCCTGGCAGGACGCCAAGCTGCATGTCCTCAGCCACGGCCTCCACTATGGCTCCTGCGTGTTCGAGGGCGAGCGGGCCTACAACGGGCGCATCTTCAAGAGCCGCGAGCACACCGAACGGTTCCAGAACTCGGCCCGCATCCTCGACTTCGAGCTTCCCTATTCGGTCGACGAGATCGAGGCCGCCAAGCGCCTCGTGCTGGAAAAGAACGGCTGGGACTCCTGCTACGTGCGCCCCGTCGCCTGGCGCGGCAGCGAGATGATGGCCGTGTCGGCGCAGAACGCCACCATCAACGTCGCCATCGCCATGTGGGACTGGCCGAGCATGTTCGACGTGAACGAGAAGATGCGCGGCATCCGCCTCGACATCGCCGAATACCGCCGCCCCGACCCGCAGTGCGCCCCGGTGCACGCCAAGGCCGCGGGCCTTTACATGATCTGCACGCTGTCCAAGCACCGCGCCGAGCGCAAGGGCTATGCGGACGCCATGATGCTGGACTGGCAAGGCCGCGTGGCCGAATGCACCGGGGCCAACATCCTGTTCGCCAAGGACGGCGTCATCCACACGCCCATCGCGGACTGCTTCCTTGACGGCATCACGCGCCGCACCGTGCTCGACCTCGCCCGCAAGCGCGGCGTGACGGTGCAAGAGCGCCGCATCATGCCGGAGGAAATGGCGAGCTTCGACGAGTGCTTCCTGTGCGGCACGGGCGCGGAAGTGACCCCCGTGTCCGAGGTCGGGCCCTACACGTTCACGCCCGGCCAGCTCTCGCGCACGCTGATCGAGGACTACACGGCGGCGGTGAACGCGCCCTCCTGAGGCCTCCTCGGCCTGAAGCCCGCCTCAGCCTGAGGCCTGCCCCGGCCTGTCAGGCTGGGGGCGCGCCGAGCTCGCGCCATTCCGACGGACTGGGCCCCAGGCAGGCCCCTGTCTCCTTGACGGGGGCCGACACCGCCAGGATGGGCGACGCGCGCCGTCCGGGCGAGATGAAATTGGCCAGCGTCTGGTCCAGCATGAAGCGCAGCGACGGCGGATCGGCGCTCTCCTCGCCGTCGCGCACGAAGCGCCATTCGCGGGTCCCGGCGCGGCGATAGAGCCCGCCCGCGTCGCTGCCTCCGCCGACGACGGAGACAAGCAGCGGCTCCCAGCAGCCTTTGCGGGCGAACACGCGGGCGCTGTAGGTGAAATCCGACGTGATGGGAATGCGCTCCCCCGCCACCCAGCCGCGCTGTTGCAGGAACGCCTCGACGGCGGTCTCCTGCACGGCCGCGTAATTCTCCCCCGACGCCGAGGCGCGCGCGAAGCGGCCCGCCAGGCCCGCAAGGAGAACGATCCCGAGAAGCGTCAGGGCGATGGGCTGCTTCATTTGGAGGCCCGCGAGGCGACGAGGAAGACAAGCGCGGTCTGGGCCGCGTCGTAGAGGCTCGCGCCCGCCCCGTTGTGCAGGAAAGCGTACCATTCCCCCGACACGCCCATGCCGACCAGCCGCGCCATGTTCAGCGCCGCATATCCGGCGGCGACCAGCGCGCACACGACCAATGCGCGGCGAGGCGAGGCCGGCGCGGCCAGCGCCATGGCGGCGACGATGGCCAGCGGCAGGCGGTGCAGCGTGGCGCAGGTGACCAGCACGACGATGTTGTTGCCCCCCGCCACCTCAACGACGTTGCCCACCACCTGCGTCGGAAAGCCCAGCAGCGCGAGCGTCACGGCGGCGACCTGCGCGTCGAGCGCCAGGAGATGGCCCGCCACGGTCTTGAAGCCGACGCTCATCCACGCTTCGCTGACCGCGAGCGCCGCCAGCAGCAGCAGGCCGGTGCGCACCGGCGCGCTGGCCCCGATCGCCCGCCAGGACGCGAACGCGCCAAGCACCCCCCAGGCGAGCGCGCCGCTGGGCGCCAGCAAGCCGACCGCCGCCAGCGCGTGGGGCGCCCCGACGCCCGCCTCCGCCGGGTCGCCCGACATGACGAGCCGCGCCGCCACGAAGATGACGAGCAGTTCGAGCGGGCTCAGCCCCAGCAGAAGGGTCTGCTCGGCGCCGCTGAGGTCTTCCATGACGCGCCCCAGCAAGCCCCCCGCGCAGGCCGCAAGGCACACCAGCAAAGTCGCGCTGGGCCGGGGGAGAGTTCGCACTGTCGCCATAACCGCGGTCATTCGCGCTTCCTGTGAAGACGCGGGCGGCAACGCAATGTTGATGCCAAGAGCGCGCCGCCGAGGGCGTTGGCGAACCTACGTTTTGTGTAAAAGGTTACTTAAGGTCAAAGAGTTGCGAGGCGCGACGCCGTTGCGCATAGCGACGCTTTTCGCAAATCGCGACGCGGATTGCGACGCATTGTGAGCGCCTCCCCCAGCCGCCCCTGCGGAAGCCAAGGCCGCCGCGGCAGCCCGGGCGGGCGCCGGGTCGAAACGAACTTCCCTAACGTCAGCAAGGGCATGCCGGGGGATGCGTCAAATGCGATGTAATCGGCATGCGAAGCGGTCAGGACGTTCGACGCAAGCGCTGGCTGAAAGCCTCCGATTGGCCCATAACGGCCCGGTGCTTGCTGTTGTTCCGGTCAAGGCGGCCATCGGCACGGTTCGGTCGCCTCAAACACGCCGGCAATCCACCGGCCAACTGATCGAGGAGCATGATTGGGATGAGCAACGTGACAAACCTGGTGGC
Organism: Hyphomicrobiales bacterium; assembly: GCA_028290405.1. Classification (GTDB taxonomy): domain Bacteria; phylum Pseudomonadota; class Alphaproteobacteria; order Rhizobiales; family Beijerinckiaceae; genus Terripilifer. The sequence goes on along the minus strand of JAQGJX010000132.1, from coordinate 11,047 downwards.
CGCGGCCCTTCCGGCCAGCGTCATCGCCGCCGGCGCCCGCCGCCGCCCGCTCGCGGCCTGAGGAGGCGGAGCGCGTATGAGGCGGGCCGCACCGGACCCGGCCCCAGATGCAAGTTCAGCAGACCGGTAACGATTTCAAGTTGAGGAGTATTGAGATGCATAAGGTCAAAACCGTCTTCGCAGCGGCTATCCTGGCCAGCGTCGTGTCCTCCAGCGGCGCGTACGCGCAGCTGGCGCTCGGCAACGGCGTGTCCGCGACGGTCAGCGGCGCCGTCCAGACCGGGACGGGCATTACGACCATGGACCTCGGCGACGCGAGCACGATCGCCGCGTGGAGCCAGAATACCTCGATGCCCCTGAGCCTCTCGTACGGCTCAGTGAGCGCCACCATTACGTTTGGCGCGGGGTCGGCGCTGGAGACCAGCACCGGAGGGATCCTCGGGCCGGGCAATTATCTGCTCGCGTCGAACAACGGCCTTTCGCTCAACTTCTCCCAGACGCAGAGCTATTTCTCCACGCGCTGGGCCTACCAGACCGCCACGGACACGTTCCAGTTCTATAATGGAACGCAGCTCGTGGCCACCGCGACAGGGTCCGACGTCATGGCCCCCACGATCGCGGCGACCGGCCAGTCCTACCCGGTCACCGGCTACGTCGGGTTCACCTTCGGCGAACTGGGCTATGACCGGGTGGTGGTGACCGCGGCGGCCAATACGGCGGTCGAGTTCGACACCATTCAGTTCGGCGACAACGTGCAGGTCGCCCCGATCCCGCTCAACGCGGCGAGCTTCGGCGGGCTGATGTCGTTCCTGATGATGCTCGGCATGCGCGGCAAGGGCGGCGCGCAGGTCGCCTTCCGCATGGCGGTCCAATCGCTCTCGCCGCGCCGCCGCACGCTCGCGGCCTGACGAGGCGCAACAAGACCGGGCCGGGACGCTATCGCGCCCCGGCTCCCAGCACGTCCAGCGCCTCGCGGGCAGTGAGCACGTCGCCGAACTGCTGCACGAACGTCTCGAGGGTCGCGCGATGCTCTTCGAACGAAAGCGCCGCGCAGCAGTCGCTCAGCATCACGGTCTTGAAGTCGAGCATCATGGCGTCGCGGGCGGTGGATTCGCAGCACACGTTCGTCTTGGTCCCGGCGATCAGCAGCGTGTCGACCCCAAGGCTGCGCAGGGTGCGCTCCAGCCCCGACGAGCCGGAAATCAGCGCGCTGTAGCGGTTCTTGAACACCGTCAGGTCGCGGGAGTCCTGCTCCAGTTCCCCCCAGGTCTTCTGCCGTCCCGGCGTGAGGCTCTCGATGGTGCGCGCCCGCACCTCCTCGCTCACCACGTGGTTGAAGAACAATTCCCAGTCGCTGCGCAGGCCCACGTGCGAATTGGCGTGCAGCACCCAGATGACCTGCCCGCCCAGCGCCCGCAAGCCCCGCGCGCAGGCGTTGATGGGCTCCACGATGTCCCGCGATCCCGCCACTTCCGCCGGCGAGCCGGGCGCGCAGAACGTATCCTGCATGTCGATCACCACCAGCGCGGTGGTCCTGGGGTCCAGCGCGTCGAACCAGCGCAGGCGGCCCCGCCGCGCCACCACGCGGTCGATGATATGCGGGCGCAGGATCGGCTCGCTCATGGTCAGGTCCATCGCTGCGCGGCGCTGTCGTCGGCGTCCTTCGCCTCGACCCATTCGCCCGTGGTCCCGTCGCGTCGATGCTCCTTCTTCCAGAAGGGCGCGCGGGTCTTCAGGTAGTCCATCATGAACTCGGCCGCCTCGAACGCCGCCCTGCGATGCGGCGAGGTCGCCACCACCAGCACGATGTTGCCGCCGGGCGCGATCTTGCCGTAGCGATGGATGGCGGTCGCGCCCAGGATCGGCCAGCGCGCGGCGGCTTCCTGGGCCACGCGGGCGATCTCGTCCTCCGCCATGCCCGGATAATGTTCGAGCTCCAGCGCCGCCAGCGCCCCCGCCTCGTCGCGGCACAGGCCCGTGAACGCCACCACGGCGCCCACGTCCGCGCGCCCCTGCGTCAGGGCCGCGACCTCGGCGGCGGCGTCGAAATCCTCGCGCTGGATGCGCACGTTGATGGGAACGGCGCCGCGCGCGCCGCCGCCGTCCACGTCAGCCCCCCGTCATGGGCGGGAAGAACGCGATCTCCCGCGCCCCCGCGATGGGCGCGTCGTGCTTGACGTGCTTGCGGTCGATGGCGGCGCGGATCACCCCCGGCCGCTCGAACGCGTAGGCGTATTCCTCGCCCCGGCCGCTGAGCCAGGCGATCAGTTCGGCGACGTTGGTGACGTCCGCAGGCGGCGTCAGCGCCTCGTCGGGAAGCCCGATGCGCTCGCGCACCCAGGCGAAATAGGACAGCTTGAGAGGAGCGTTCATGGGATCAAGCCTCGTCGACGATGTGCTTCAGGCCTGCCCTCATATAGTCCCAGCCGGTGTAGAGCGTAAGGATCGCCGCGCCCCACAGCAGCGTCAGGCCGATCATCTCGGTGCCCGGCAGCACTTTTTCGCCCGCCGGCCCGGCGATCAGGAAGCCCAGCGCGATGAGCTGGAGCGTGGTCTTGTACTTGGCCACCCGCGTCACCGGCACCGACACCCGCAGGCCCGCGAGATACTCGCGCAGGCCCGACACGAGGATTTCGCGCGACAGGATGATGACGGCGGCCCAGATGGACGGGCCGCGGATCGCGTTGTCGGCGCACAGCATCAGGAGCGTGACGGCGACCAGCAGCTTGTCGGCGATGGGGTCCAGCATCTGCCCGAGGGAGGATTGCTGCGACCAGACGCGCGCCAGATAGCCGTCGAAAAAATCCGTGATGGCCGCGACGGCGAACACGCCCAGCGCCGCCCAGCGCGCCCAGTCGTCCTGCGGCCAGAAGAGGAAGGCCGCCACCACGGGCACCGCCGCCAGCCGACCGTAGGTCAGCAGGTTCGGCAGGCTGAAATTGTGCGACTTCGAACGGGCCATGCGCGTGGTCATGAGGCGAAACAACAGATGGGCGCTGGCGCGTCAATAGCTGACGCCCCGCGCCTCTACTCGGGGGCGGTGGCGTCGTACTCGGGCGTCGCGGCCCGGAAGGCGTCGAACCAGGCCACAAGGCCCGGAAACCCCGCGCGCCAGTCCACCTGCTTGCGCCAGTCGAGGTAGCCCAGCATGCAGCCCAGCGAAATCACCCCCACGTCCAGGGTCGCGGGGTCGGGCGGGTCGCCCAGCAGCGTCTCGAGGCCGCGCAGGATCTTGGCGCGCTGGTAGTCGAGCCAGGGGCGGTGCGCGAGATCGGCCGGGCGGTAGCGCCCTTCGTAGACGACCAGCAGCGCCGCATCCATGATCCCGTCGCCCAGCGCCTGCATGGTGAGCGCCCGCAGGCGCGCGTCCCAGCCGCGCGGCAGCAGGACGCCGCCGCCCGCCAGATGGTCGAAGCATTCCAGGATCACGCGGCTGTCGTAGACGCGCCGCCCGTCGTCCAGCACCAGCAGGGGCATCTTGCCCAGCGGGTTGTCCTTCATGAGCGGGTCGTCCGGGTCCATGGGGTTGGAGCCCACGACCTCCATGTCCTTCATCAGCCCAAGGCGCATGGCGGCGATTTGGGTCTTGCGCCCGAACGGCGAGGAGTTGGTGGTCCGCAGCAGCATCAGGCGCCTCCCGGCATGGACGTGTCGGCCGCCTGCTTCTCCTGTCGGCGCATCCAGGCGACGATGAAGGGCAGGCTCATGTTGATGAGAAAGTAGCGGCCCAGATGGTGCGTGGCGACGAAAATCGGATCGACGCCCAGGGCCAGCGCCAGCACCACCATAGCCTCCTGCCCGCCCGGCGCGTAGCCGATGAGCGCCGCCCCGAACGGCGCCCCCAGGACCTGCGAGGCGATGAAGGCGAACAGGATCGACACCGCCAGCGCGCCCCCGACGGCCAGCGTGGTCCCGACGCAGATGCGCAGGAACAGGCTCCAGTCGAACCCCACGAAGCGCGAGCCTACCCACGCGCCCAGCAGGATCTGGCCGCCGTTCATGAGCCACGCGGGCGCCTGGCCGGGCGCCCAGCCGGCGTAATGGATGGCCCCCGAGGCCACGATGGCGCCAAGGATCATCCCGCCCGGCACGGCGAGGCGCGTGAACAGCCCGCCCGCCAGCATGCCGGCGACGAGCACGGCGGCCACCACAAGGGGCGGATCGAGCGCGGCGGCGGGCGGGGCGCCGGTCCGCCCGCCCTGCTCCCACACGATGACGAACGGCAGGAGCGTGACGAGGAACACCACGCGGGACATCTGCACGACGGCCACTTTGGCCGCATCCGCCCCCATGGTCAGGGAGACCGACACGATGTAGCCCATGGACCCCGGGACGGACGCCAGCAACGCCATGGAGCTCGGCCAGCCCATCAGCCAGCGCCAGATGGCGGCGGACGCCAGCGTCATGGAGACGACGCAGACCGCCATGAGCGCGAGGCTCGCGGGATATTTCGCGACGTGCCCGAACGTGTCCGGCCCCACGACGGAGCCGATGGCGACGCCGATGGACGCCATGGAGAGCACGCGCAGCGGCGTCCCCAGGCCGGTGGCGGCGCCGAACACCGACAGCAGCGCGACGGCGACCACGGAGCCCGACATGGCCCCGCCGGGAATGTCGAGCCACATGAACGCGCCCGCTCCCAGCGCGCCCACCAGAACGGTGAACGCCTCGCCGGCCAGGCTCTTCAAGGTGAAGGATCGTGCTTCGCTGCGCGCCATTGGCCCGGCTTACGCCGATTCTTGGCCGCGTAAAACGCCCTTGGGGCCGTGGGGCGGTCAAGCGCCCGGGAGGCGCGCCTTCGAGAACCCGGGACCCGCGAGGGCCCCGGGGGTCGAGTCCGGCCGGAGCCGGTGGTCAGGGCCGCGCGCCGGAGGAGGGCGCGGGGGTTCCGGTCGAAGCCCCCGTGGCGGCGCTGCGGGCCTTCTCCATGAACATGCCGGCGGCGTCGATGCAGGCCCGCATCGAATCCTGCGGATCGCATCGCACCGCCACGGTGGCGTCGCCGCTGCGCAGCAGGAAGACGGCGCCGCGCGAACCGCCGCCCATGCCCTCACCCATCCCGCCGCCGAGATCGCGCAGCAGGTCTTCGACGCGGTCGCGCCGTCCGCCCTGGTCATAGGAGCCCGGCGCGCCCTGGCTGAGCGCCGGCAACGGAGCCAGCATGAGGCCGGCCATGGCAAGAACCATTCTGTTCATTGGTAGCTCCTTCATGTTGATGGATTATTCGCGGCAGATGCGACGGCGGACGATCGCCGTGACGTCGCCGTCCTCGGCGCGCAACATGCGCGTGACGATGAAGCAGCGGCCCTCGTCCTCGCCGCGCCGCTCCGCGATGCGGTCGCGGATGCGTTCGCGCAGCCGCTCGCCGACCCTGTCCCGGACCCGCTCGCGCAGCGCGTCGCGGATGCGCTCCTGCGCTTCGGGATCGAGGCGGTCATAGATCGCGCGGCGCCGGTCGCGCCTCTCCTCCATCATGTCCATGATGTCCGCCCGGCGGTCGCGCCGTTCCTGGATGCGCTCGCCCATCGAGTCGCCGGACTCCCGCCGCGCCTCCAGCGCCTCGCGCAGGAAATCCCGCACCTCGTCGCGGCTGATCTGACCCCGCCCGAAGCGGCCGTCGTCGGACTCCTGCGCGGAGGCGGGCGGCGCCGCCGCCATTACGAGAGGAACGAAAGCAACCAGCGCGAGCGCGCGCGTCGGCAAAAGCGGAAGCCATTGCATGGTCATCTCCATCGATTGTGTAAAACACTGTTTTACTTTCGACTCTCCGCATCTATTCAGAGCTTCGAGCCAAATTCTTTATGTGTCGGGGCAAACAAGTTTCAATGATGTTTCGCAGCCCCAAAGATGCATGCAGCTAGACTATGCTTCAACTTCGCCACGAAGACGCGGACGGGAGGAGACGGCGTCTCATTAACCTGCGCCGCCGCTTGCGCACGTCCGCCACGCGCCTATAGCGTGCGCTCAACATTCCGCGGAGGACCACCCATGACGCTCGCAGGCAAAACCGCTTTCGTGACCGGCGGCAGCAACGGCATCGGGGCGGCGACCGTCCGAATGCTGGCGCAAGCGGGCGCGCGCGTCGCGATCGGGTACAACACGGGCGAGGGCCGCGCGCGGGCCCTGCTGGCGTCGCTTCCGGGCGAAGGACACGTCGTGCAGGCCATGGCGCTGGAGGACAAGGCGTCGGTGCGCGCCGCCGCACAGCAAGTGGAAGCGGCGTTCGGGCGCCTCGACGTTCTGGTGAACTCGGCCGGCTTCACCAAGCCCATCGCGCACGCGAACCTCGACGCGCTCGACGAAGACTTCATGGACGCGATGCTGATCGCCAACGTGCGCGGGCCATGGTCGGTCATCCGCGCGCTGGCCCCGCTGATGAAGCGCACCGGGGACGCAGTCATCGTCAACGTGTCGTCGGTGTCGGCGTTCACCGGATCGGGCAGCAACATCGCCTATTGCGCCAGCAAGGCCGCCATCGACACCATGACGCTGTCGCTGGCGCGCGCGCTCGGCCCCGAGATCCGCGTGCTCTGCGTCTCGCCCGGCGCGGTGGCGACGGACTTTCTCGCCGGCCGCGACCGCGCCGCCCTGGAGAAGCTCGCCCTCTCCTCGCCGCTGAAGCGCGTCACCGAACCCGAGGACGTCGCCATGGCGGTGATGGCCTGCGTGACCCACCTGCGCGCTTCGACGGGCGGCAAGATCATCGTGGACGGCGGCCGCTTCCTGGGCTGACGCGCGCGCGCCACGGGAGCGCTAACCCTTGAAGTAGTCGTAGACCACTTTCGCCGTCGCGGCGTTGACGCCCGGCGTCTTCTCAAGGTCCGCGAGCGTGGCGCGCGAGATCGCCTTGGCGGTCCCGAAGGCTTGCAGCAGAGCGCGTTTGCGCGCCGGGCCGATGCCCGGAATGTCGTCCAGCGGGCTCTTGACGAATTCCTTCTTGCGCCGCGCGCGATGGGCGCCGATGGCGAAGCGATGCGCCTCGTCGCGCAGGCGCTGCACGAAATACAAGGCAGGATCGCGGGGCGGCAGCTTGAAGGACTCGCGGCCCTCCATGAAGAACGTCTCGCGGCCCGCGTCCCGGTCCGGCCCCTTGGCGATGCCCGCGATCGCCACCCCCTGCACGCCCAGTTCGGCGAGCGCCTGCCGGGCGGCCTCGAACTGCCCCTTGCCGCCGTCGATGAGGATGAGGTCGGGGCGCGAGGGAAACTCATCGCGCTGCGCCGGCGCGGGCTCCGCCTCTTCCTTGACGAGGCGCGCGAACCTGCGGCCCAGCACTTCGCGCATCATCCCGTAGTCGTCCCCCGGGGTCAGGTCCGCGTTCTTGATGTTGAACGTGCGGTAATGGTTCTTCATGAACCCGCCGACGCCCGCCACCACCATGGCGCCGACCGCGTTTGTGCCCATGATGTGGGAATTGTCGTAGATCTCCACGCGCCGCAGCGGCCTCTCGATGCCGAACGCCGTCCCGAGCGCGGCGAGCAGCTTCGCCTGCGCGGAGGAATCCGCCAGCTTGCGGCCCAGCGATTCGCGCGCGTTCTTTTCCGCGTGCTCCACAAGCTCGCGCCGCTCGCCGCGCTTGGGGACGGCGACGTCCACCTTGCGGCCCGCGCGCGCGCTCAGCGCGTCCTCCAGCACGGCGCGGTTCTCGATCTCGTGCGAAAGCAGCACGCACCGCGGCGCCGGCTTGTCCTCGTAGAATTGCGCCAGGAAGGCGTCGAGCACCTCCCCCACGGAGAGCGTGCGGTCCGCGCGCGGGAAGTACGTGCGGTTGCCCCAGTTCTGATAGGTGCGGAAGAAGAACACCTCGATGGCGAACTGCCCCGCGTCCTCCACGACGGCGAACACGTCCGCCTCCTCGACCGTGCGCGGATTGATGCCCTGCGATCCCTGGATGGCCGAGAGCGCCGCGATTCGGTCGCGCAGGCGCGCGGCGGTTTCGAACTCCAGCGTCTCGGCTGCGGCGTTCATGTCCTGCGCCAGCCGGTCGCGCACCGCGCGGCTCTTGCCCGACAGGAAGTCCCGCGCCTCGTTCACAAGCTCGTCGTAGGCCTCGTGCGAAACCTCGCCGGTGCACGGGCCCGAGCAGCGCTTGATCTGGTGCAGCAGGCAGGGCCGCGTGCGGTTCTCGTAAAACGAATCCGTGCACGAGCGCAGGAGGAACGCGCGTTGCAGCGCGTTCAGCGTGCGGTTCACCGCCCACACGCTGGCGAACGGGCCGAAGTAGTCGCCCTTCCGGTTGCGCGCGCCGCGGTGCTTGGTGAGCTGCGGGGAAGCGTGGTCGCGCGTCAGCAGGATGTAGGGAAACGACTTGTCGTCTCGCAGCAGCACGTTGAAGCGCGGCTTCATCTGCTTGATGTAGTTCGCCTCGAGCAGGAGCGCTTCGGTCTCCGTCGCGGTGGAGACGAACATCATCGAGGCGGTGAGCGAGATCATCCGCGCGATGCGGTTCACGTGCCCGGCTTCGCGCGTGTAGGACGCGATGCGCTTGGCGATGCTGCGCGCCTTGCCGACGTAGAGCACCTCCCCGTCCGCCGCCAGCATGCGGTAGACCCCTGGCCCCATGGGGGCGTGCTTCAGATGGGCCTTGATGACCTCGACGCCGCGCGCCACCGACGCCGGGAGCGCGGGCTCGTCGGGTTCGGGGGGCGGCAGCCCGGCCGAATCCTCAAGCTCGGACTCAAGCTCCGAATCGTCCGGTTCGTCGTCGGCGGGCGCTGCTGTGTGCGGGGGGCGGCTCATGGCGTCCATGTAAGCCCGGCCGATGGCGAAGTGGAGTCCAGCGCGGGCCTGGTTTCATTTTGTGCGAGGGCCTCACGCCGGGACCGGGCTCAATTTCACATACAGAGCGTTCCCTCCCCACAGGGGGAGAGGGCGGGGCCTGGCTCCATCTTGCAAAGCGCCGCGGCCTACCCCACCCCAGCCCTCCCCGGAGGGGAGGGAGTCGCGCGAGGGTCTCAAAAAAAAAGCGCCGGCGCTTCAGAACGCGTAGCTCGTGCGCACGCCAAGAACGGTCGCGTTGCGCAGGGGCGCCTGCGAAAACCGGTTGGGCGAGGCCGGCAGGCGAGCGCCGGGATTGACCACATATTGCAGCGAAGGCTGGATGGTGAACTGACTGGAGGCCTTGTGCAGGTAGGTCGCCTCCAGCGCCAGCTCATAGGGCGCCGCCGGGACCAGCCCGGCGCCCGCAGCGGCCCCGTCGCGGTAGAAGCCGCGCGCGGCGTCGCTGACGCGCATGTACGCGAACGCGAGCCCCGCCACGTCGTCCGGCCGGTCGAACGCGCCCTTAAAGGTGACGCCCCCCTCCAGAAACGCGCTCACCACGTTGCGGTCGGCCGGCGACGCCATCGCGAGGCCCCAGACGCCCAGCCCCTCGTCCTGCGTGCCGGGCTTGCGCCAAAGCATCTGGTCGGCGACGGCGTAGACGGCGTGATTGCCCCTGAGGCGCCGCGCCGGCCCGCCCAGCGCCAGCGGGGCCCCGGCGGCGTCGAACCTCTGGTCCTGGAAATCTCCCGTGTGCGCCCAGGCGCCGATCTTCCAGAGCCCCGGCAGCGCCGCTCCGCCCGAGCCCCCGTCCGGCGCGAACCACACTTCGTTGAAAACCAGCCGATGGTCGTTCACCCGGAACGCGATCCCGTTCCGGTCCCGCAATTGCGGATCGCCGGGCCCCGGCCCCGCCGGATCGCCGTTGAACACCGCGGTCATGATGGAGAACCGGTCGTCCAGCTTGACGATCGCCCGCGCCATCACGCCCGCGATCGGATAGTTGGGCCCGCCCGAGGGCAGGTTCGTGGCCAGCAGCGCCGGAAAGCCGAAGCTCGAATTGAGAAAGAGCTGCGCCTGCCGGGAGATCATCATTTCGTCGTTGGCGCCCGCCTGGCCGATGCGCATCTGCACCCGCCCGTCGAAAAAGCTCGGGGCGATCCAGGCGTTGTAGAGCTTGGTCGCCCGCGACGCCTCGATGTTGCTCACCGTCTGGACGTTGCCGACCAGATTTTGCGTCGGGCCACGGCCGTGGATCTGCAACGCGCTGACGTAAAATGACCAGTCCTGCAACCCCGCGAGCTTGCCGAGGTCCCCCTCCACGGTGAGCGTCAGCAGGCCGTTGGCGGTCACGCCCCGGCGCCGCCCGCCCCCAAGCCCGCCCCAGACCTCCGCCTGTTCCAGCAGCCCGAGCGTCAGCCCGTCGAATCCGCGCCACGACGGGGCCATGGGCGCAGAATCGGCCGCCCGCAGCTCCGTCGAGGCGGCGAGCAGGACCGCGGCGGCGGCGAGCGCACGGGCTGGCGTTGCAGGAAAAAAACGGCTGGGTCGCGCGCGGTTTGGCATTTTGATCGGCGTCCTGGACTATTCAGCTACGCCTTAACCCTTTCTTCATGAACCTGTGAAGACCCCTCTGGACGGGTGGACCGGCCCGGCGTTCCACGCTACCCCTTGCCTGAGGCGCCCAGGGAAGGCGCGTGGGGCGTTGATACCATGTCTGGCGACACCAATCCGCGCGCGGCGACACGCCGCTTTCCGGCTGACCTGCGCGCATGCAGCCTTGCGGCGGCGGTTGCGGGCCTTCTTTCCGGCTGCGTCGAAACCATGCCGCAGATCGCCGCCGAAGCGCCCGCGCCCGTGCAACGCATCTCCGCCCGCCCCGGCGTCAGCCCTTCGGGAGCGACCGTGGCGTTCACCAGCCTCGACGGCCCGCCCGCGCAGGTCGCGAACCGATTCCACGCCGCCATGTCGGGCGCCCTCGCCAGCCGCGACGTGGCCACGGCGGGCTCCGCCACCGCCAATTATCTTGTGCAGGGCCACCTTGGGGCCTGGCCGGGCGAGAAGGGCGTGACGATCGCCTGGGTGTGGGACGTGTTCGACTCGCGCAAGCAGCGCCTCCAGCGCATGGAGGATGAAATCCTCGTGGGGCAGGCGGGGGACCCTTGGGCCGCCGCCACCGAGGCCGTGCTGGCCAGCGTCGCGGCCCGCAGCGCCGACGAACTCGCCGCCTTTTTGAGCAACACCCCCGAAGCGCTCGCCGCCGCCGGCCCGCAGTCCGCGCCGGCCC
>JAQGJX010000128.1 GCA_028290405.1 Hyphomicrobiales bacterium | reverse complement strand
GGGCGTTCGGCGACGGCGAAATGTGGTTCCACCACGACACCAGCTACTACCCCGAGCCCCACCGGGCCACGCTGCTCTATTCCATGAAGCTGACGAGCCGGGGCGGGGAGACGTGCTTCTCCAACATGTACCGCGCCTACGAGATGATTCCCGCCGCGCTGCGCGATCGGCTCGAGGGCAGGCGGGTGCTCCAGATGCACGACTACAAGCGCCGCGAGCGGCTCAACCTCGACACCTCGGACCTCTCGAAGATCCGCCACAACTGGCAGCCGATCTTCATCACCCATCCGGCGACGGGCCGCAAAGCGCTCTACATCTCGCGCCTCATGTCCTCGCGCATCGAGGGGCTTTCGCGGGACGAGAGCGAGGCGGCGCTGGAGACGCTGTTCGACATTTCCGAAGATCCCTCCATCGTCTATGAGCACGCATGGGGCGTCGGCGACCTCGTCATCTGGGACAATTGGTGCTCGATCCACGCCCGCAAGGATTTCCCCCGGGAGGAGCCAAGGCTGATGCGCCGCCTGACCATCGAGGGCCAGCAGATGCGGTTCTGAGCGGGCCCCGGCGCCCAGCGGAGACGAGCTTCCCGCCAGCGGAGGCTTTTCCTGTGGCCTGAGGGGAGATCGGGCGCCGCGCCCCCGATTTTTCCCTCGCATCCCGCCTCGCCCGTGATATAGAGCCGCACCCGGGCGGCAACCCCGTCTGGGCGCGCGGCAGGTGAGCGTGAGGCTCTGAGGGCGGGAGGCTCTTCTCGTCGCGGGCGTGGCGGAACTGGTAGACGCAATGGATTTAGGTTCCATCGCTGAAAGGCGTGGGGGTTCGAGTCCCTCCGCCCGCACCAGAGCCCCGAAGCTTGCCGCATCCCAGAAGGCGCCGACACGCGCGGTCACTCCGCGCACCGACAGGATTTGAGAAGGCGAAGACAATGCAGGTCACCGAGACGCTCTCCGACGGACTCAAGCGTTCGTACAAAGTCGTTCTGCCCATGCAGGACCTGGCGCAACGCCTTGAAACAGAACTCACCGGGATGAAGGACAAGGTCCGCATCAACGGCTTCCGCCCCGGCAAGGTGCCGATGGGCCACCTGCGCAAGGTCTATGGCCGCCAGGTCATGACCGACGTGCTGCAGTCCGCCGTCAACGAGGCCAACCGCAAGATCGTCGAGGACAACGGCCTGAAGCTCGCCAACGAGCCCGCCATCGACATCGACGGCGGCGAAGAGAGCGTCATGAAGGCCATCGCGGCCGAGGGGGACCTCGCCTTCACGGTGAAGCTGGAAGTGCTGCCGAAGTTCGACATCGGCAAGTTCGACGACATCGCCCTCGAGCGTCCGGTCGCGGCCGTCGACGAGGCCGAGGTCGACCAGGCCATCGAACGCATGGCGTCGCAGAACCGCCCGTTCACCACCAAGGAAGGCGCGAGCGCCAACGGCGACAAGCTCACCATCGACTTCGTCGGCAAGATCGACGGCGAGCCCTTCGAGGGCGGCAAGGGCGAGGCGCTTGACCTCGTGCTCGGCTCCGGCTCGTTCATCCCGGGCTTCGAAGACCAGCTCGTGGGCGCTTCCGCCGGCGAAACGCGGGTCGTGAACGTGACCTTCCCGGCCGCCTACCAGGCCGCCCATCTTGCAGGCAAGGACGCGTCGTTCGACGTGACCGTGCAGGCCGTCGCCGCGCCGGGCGAACTCGTCATCGACGACGAACTGGCCAAGGGCTTCGGCCTCGAAAGCCTGGAGAAGCTGAAGGACGCCGTGCGCTCCACCATGCAGCGCGAGTTCGACGGCATGTCTCGCGACAAGCTGAAGCGCGCCCTGCTGGACGAACTCGACAAGCGCTATTCGTTCGAACTGCCTGAGTCGCTGGTCGAGCAGGAGTTCGGCGCGATCTGGCAGCGCGTCCAGTCCGAGCAGCAGCAGTCCGGCAAGTCCTTCGAGGACGAGGGCACGACGGAAGAGGCCGCCAAGGCCGACTACCGCCGCATCGCCGAGCGCCGCGTGCGCCTCGGCCTGCTGATGGCCGAAGTGGGCGACCAGTCCAAGGTGCAGATCACCGACGACGAACTGTCCGCCGCGATCGTCGAGCGAGCCCGCCAGTATCCCGGCCAGGAAAAGGCCGTCTGGGACTATTACCAGAAGAATCAGGAAGCCGTGGCGCAGGTTCGCGCCCCGCTTTACGAAGAGAAGGTCGTCGACGTCATCATCGCGCAGGCCAACGTCACGGATAAGCCCGTGTCGAAGGAAGAGCTGATGAAGGCGGACGAGGACGACGCCCCCAAGGCCGCCTAAGCGCAGCCAGCGTCGCCCGTTTGGCGAATGCGTGAATCAGAGCCGGTCCGGTCGTTCCGGGCCGGCTTTTCCTTTGGTTCATCGTTTCGGGGAAGCGCCCATTGCGCCCCGCGTTTCGATGACTATGTTGGACCCGCCGCCGATTCAGCGCGGTCAGAGAAGAGCCCGATGCGCGATCCCATCAGCCTTTACAATTCGTTCGTCATTCCGAGCGTGGAGGAAGTCACCTCGCGCGGCTCCTACCGTTACGATATTTTCTCCCGCCTCCTGAAAGAGCGCATCATCTTCCTCGCCGGTCCCGTCGAGGACCAGATGGCCACGCTCGTGGTCGCGCAGCTGCTGTATCTGGAAGCCGACAATCCCAAGAAGGAAATCTTCCTTTACATCAACTCGCCCGGCGGCGTCGTGACGTCCGGCCTGTCGATCTACGACACCATGCAGTTCATCCGCCCGAAGGTTTCGACGCTCTGCATCGGCCAGGCGGCCAGCATGGGTTCGCTGCTGCTGTGCGGCGGCGAGAAGGACATGCGCTTCTGCCTGACCAATTCGCGCGTCATGGTCCACCAGCCTTCGGGCGGGTTCCAGGGCCAGGCGTCGGACATCCAGCGCCACGCCGAAGACATTCTCAAGATCAAGCGCCGCCTGAACGAGATCTACGTTCGCCACACCGGCCGCGATTACGAGACTATCGAGAACACCCTCGACCGCGACCACTTCATGACCGCGGAAGAGGCCAAGGCCTTCGGCATCGTCGATCAGGTGATCGACAAGCGTCCCGAGGACATGGCTGAGGCCAAGTAAGGCTTGAGCCGGGCAAGTTGGGGCAGGGCGGTCCGCGATCGTGGGCCGTCGTCTTCAACGGATTGTGACGACAGGGCGGCCACGCGACGCGGGCCGGCGTCAGGAGCGTGAAGCGATTCGCTTCGCGCGTCCTCCAGACGCAATTCACCCAGGAGCCCGTCGCGCGCTTGCGCGGGTTTCAGGGCGCGTCTGCGGGGCCATGTGGCGCGGCGCCCCATTGTGACAATTCAGACACTAGAGCCTTTAGCCCGTGTTTGGGTCATGCGCGTGCTTGATCGTAAAGTCGTCCCGTGATTGGCTCGACGTTCAGGGCCTTGAACCGCCTCGCAGCTTCGCCGGAAACCCCGCGGCCAGGCTCGTAACTATCCCCGGGGGTTGCCAGGCGCAGACTACGGATTCTTAAAGCGGCGCCTATAATATGAGAAATGGCTGCGAATCCGGTCGGGAAGACCTAGATCGGCCGGACCGTGGGCCAGTACGGAGAATGAGATGAGCAAAGTCAGCGGAAGCGACTCGAAGAACACGCTCTACTGCTCCTTTTGCGGCAAGAGCCAGCACGAGGTCCGCAAGCTGATCGCCGGCCCAACGGTTTTCATTTGCGATGAATGCGTCGAGCTCTGCATGGACATCATCCGCGAGGAGAACAAATCCTCCCTGGTGAAGAGCCGCGACGGCATCCCCACGCCGCGCGAGATCTGCAAGGTGCTTGACGACTACGTCATCGGGCAGATGCAGGCCAAGCGCGTGCTCTCGGTGGCCGTGCACAACCATTACAAGCGCCTCAACCACGCCGGGAAGCACAACGACGTCGAGCTGGCCAAGTCCAACATCCTGCTGATCGGCCCCACGGGGTCCGGCAAGACGTTGCTGGCGCAGACGCTGGCGCGCATCCTCGACGTGCCCTTCACGATGGCCGACGCCACCACGCTGACGGAAGCCGGCTACGTGGGCGAGGACGTCGAGAACATCATCCTGAAGCTGCTTCAGGCGTCCGACTACAACGTCGAGCGCGCCCAGCGCGGCATCGTCTACATCGACGAGATCGACAAGATCTCCCGCAAGTCCGACAACCCGTCGATCACCCGCGACGTGTCGGGCGAGGGCGTGCAGCAGGCGCTCCTGAAGATCATGGAAGGCACGGTCGCCTCCGTGCCGCCCCAGGGCGGGCGCAAGCATCCGCAGCAGGAATTCCTGCAGGTGGACACGACCAACATCCTGTTCATCTGCGGCGGCGCGTTCTCGGGCCTCGAGAAGATCATCTCGGGCCGCGGCAAGGGCACCTCGATCGGCTTCGCCGCCAAGGTGCAGGGCCCCGAGGAGCGCCGCACGGGCGAAATCTTCCGCAAGGTGGAGCCTGTGGACCTGCTGAAGTTCGGCCTTATCCCCGAGTTCGTCGGCCGCCTCCCGGTCATCGCGACGCTCGAGGATCTGGATGAGGAGGCGCTGAAGAAGATCCTCACCGAGCCCAAGAACGCTCTGGTGAAGCAGTACCAGCGCCTGTTCGAGATGGAGAACACCGAGCTGACGTTCCAGGACGAAGCGCTCAACGTGGTGGCCCGCAAGGCCATCGAGCGCAAGACCGGCGCGCGCGGCCTTCGCTCCATCCTTGAGGCGATCCTCCTCGACACGATGTTCGACCTGCCGGGCCTCGAGGGCGTGGAGCAGGTGGTCATCGGGCCGGAGGTCGTCGATGGCAAGGCGCGTCCGCTGTACATCTATTCGGAGCGTGCGGAGAAGTCGGGCGCTTCGGCCTGAGGCTCATTTCATCAAGCGGATGAGTTGCGTTCCGCATGATGAAATCTTGAAAAGGGCGTTCCCGGACGCCATTTGTTCTGGGACGAGGCGCGGCTGCGGCGACAAGTCGGAGCCGCGCTTTTCGTCTCACTCAACCGCCGGGGCGCCTCCGGGAGGGCCCACGGCAAGACGCCTGCCGGAGAAGCTTTTCAGATTTGTCCGCGAATCTGTTCTTCTGACCGGTGAGCGTCCCGTCCCACGGAGGCTCTTGAGCGCCGCAGGGACGAACGCAACAGGACTGGAACGATGACAACAGAAAAGCGTGCCCTAGCTGAGCCTGGCGTGATTGAGACCTATCCGGTTCTTCCGCTGCGCGACATCGTCGTCTTCCCCCACATGATCGTTCCTCTGTTCGTCGGCCGCGAGAAGTCCATTCGCGCGCTGGAAGAGGTCATGAAGGGCGACCGGCACATTCTGCTCGCGACGCAGAAGAACGCCGCCGACGACGACCCGGAGACGGACTCCATCTTCACCACGGGTACGCTTGCGACCGTGCTTCAGCTGCTGAAGCTGCCCGACGGCACCGTGAAGGTGCTGGTAGAGGGCGCGGCGCGCGCCGCCGTGAAGGGCTACACCCGCACGGACGATTACTACGAGGCCAAGGCCGCCGTCATCGCGGACGACCTGGGCGCGGCCATCGAGGTCGAGGCCCTGGCGCGCTCCGTCGTGTCGGAGTTCGAAGGCTACGTGAAGCTGAATAAGAAGGTTTCGGCCGAAGTCGTTGCTGCCGTTGGGCAAATTGACGATTTCTCGAAGCTCGCCGACACCATCGCGTCGCACCTCGCGATCAAGATCAGCGACAAGCAGGAAATCCTCGAGACCCCCTCGGTCACCAAGCGCCTTGAAAAGTGCCTGGGGCTGATGGAGAGCGAAATCTCGGTCCTTCAGGTCGAGAAGCGCATCCGCACGCGCGTCAAGCGCCAGATGGAGAAGACCCAGCGCGAGTACTACCTCAACGAGCAGATGAAGGCGATCCAGAAGGAACTCGGCGACGAGGACGGGAAGGATGAGCTGGGCGAGCTCGAGGAGCGCATCAAGGGCGTTAAGCTCTCGAAGGAGGCCCGCGACAAGGCCATGGCGGAGCTGAAGAAGCTCCGGCAGATGAGCCCCATGTCGGCGGAAGCCACCGTGGTGCGCAACTATCTCGACTGGATGCTGTCCATCCCATGGGGCAAGCGCTCCAAGGTGAAGAAGGACTTGAAGCTCGCCGAAGAAGTGCTTGATGGCGATCACTTCGGCCTGGACAAGGTCAAGGAGCGCATCGTCGAGTACCTCGCCGTGCAGCAGCGCGCCAACAAGCTCACGGGTCCGATCCTGTGCCTTGTCGGGCCTCCGGGCGTCGGCAAGACCTCGCTCGGCAAGTCCATCGCCAAGGCGACGGGCCGCGAGTTCGTGCGCATGTCGCTTGGCGGCGTGCGGGACGAGGCGGAGATCCGCGGGCACCGGCGCACCTACATCGGCTCGATGCCCGGCAAGATCATCCAGTCGATGCGCAAGGCCAAGACGTCCAACCCGCTCTTCCTGCTCGACGAGATCGACAAGATGGGCATGGACTTCCGCGGCGACCCGTCTTCGGCCCTGCTTGAGGTCCTCGACCCCGAGCAGAACCAGTCCTTCAACGACCATTACCTCGAGGTCGACTACGACCTGTCGAGCGTCATGTTCGTGACGACGGCGAACACGCTGAACATCCCTGCGCCCCTCATGGACCGCATGGAGATCATCCGGATCGCCGGCTACACGGAGGACGAGAAGCTCGAGATCGCCCGCAAGCACCTGATCCCGGCGGCCGTGCACAAGCATGGCCTGTCGCCGACGGAATGGTCGATCGACGACGCCGCGCTGCTGACGCTCATCCGCCGCTATACGCGGGAGGCGGGCGTCCGCAATCTCGAGCGTGAAATCTCCAACCTCGCCCGCAAGGCGGTGAAGGAGCTGCTCACCTCGAAGAAGAAGAAGGTCGCGGTCAACAGCGAGAACCTGCCGACCTACCTCGGCGTGCCGAAGTATCGCTACGGCGAGGCGGAGACCGAGGACCAGGTGGGCGCGGTGACGGGCCTGGCCTGGACGGAAGTGGGCGGCGAGCTGCTGACCATCGAAGGCGTCATGATGCCCGGCAAGGGCCGCATGACGGTCACGGGCAACCTCAAGGAGGTGATGAAGGAGTCGATTTCGGCGGCGGCGTCCTACGTGCGTTCGCGCGCCATCGACTTCGGCATCGAGCCGCCGATGTTCGAGCGTCGCGACATCCACGTGCACGTGCCGGAAGGCGCGACGCCCAAGGATGGCCCGTCGGCCGGCATCGCGATGGCGACCGCCATCGTCTCGGTGCTCACCGGCATCCCGGTGCGTCGCGACATCGCCATGACCGGCGAAGTCACGCTGCGCGGACGCGTGCTGCCGATCGGCGGCCTGAAGGAGAAGCTGCTCGCTGCCCTGCGCGGCGGCCTCAAGAAGGTGCTGATCCCGGAAGAGAACGCCAAGGATCTGGCGGACATTCCGGCCTCGGTGAAGAATGCGCTCGAGATCGTCCCGGTCTCGCGGATGGACGAAGTGCTGAAGCACGCCCTCGTGCGCCAGCCCGTCGCCATCGAGTGGGACGAGCAGAAGGAAGCCGCCGCCGCCAAGCGCCGCCCGGTGGGCGACGAGGACGGGGCAGGGGTGGTGGCGCACTAAGCGCCGCCAACCAAGGCCGAAAGCAACAAGCCGCGCGCCCTCAGGGCGCGCGGTTTTGTTTTGTCCCGCCATGCACTACACAAGCCCCGACAGCTCAGGGACGATTCCGACATGTACGACATCCGCTGGATCCGCGAGAACGAAGCGCTCTTCGAGGAGGGCCGCGCGCGCCGCAACCTGCCGCCGCTGGCGCAAAAGCTGTTCGAGCTGGACGACGTTCGCCGGGCCGCGATCGCCAAACTGCAGGTCGCCCAGGAGCGCCGCAACGCCGCGTCCAAGGAAATCGGCC
The DNA here is from genome assembly GCA_028290405.1 of Hyphomicrobiales bacterium. Lineage (GTDB taxonomy): Bacteria > Pseudomonadota > Alphaproteobacteria > Rhizobiales > Beijerinckiaceae > Terripilifer. Next base: position 39,720 of record JAQGJX010000128.1, on the reverse strand, counting down.
AGGCGATGAAGGACAAAAACGTCGCCCGCGCCGACGAGTTGAAGGCGGAGGTGGCGCGCATCAAGGAAGACTTCCCCAAGTGGGAGGAGGAGGAGCGCGCCGCCGTGAAGGCGCTCGAGGAGGCGCTCGCCAAGGAGCCCAACCTGCCGCTGCCCGACGTGCCTTACGGCAAGGGCGAGGAGGACAACGTGGAGGCGCGCGTCGTGGGCAGCCGGCCCACGATGGATTTCAAGCCCAGGGAGCATTTCGAGATCGGCGAGGCGCTCGGTCTCATGGATTTCGAGACGGCGGGCAAGATGTCCGGCGCGCGATTCGTGATCCTGAAGGGCGCGCTCGCCCGCATGGAGCGCGCGCTGATGCAGTTCATGCTGGACCTGCACACGGACCAGCACGGCTACACGGAGATCGACCCGCCGCTGCTGGTGCGCGACGAGGCGATGTTCGGCACGGCGCAATTGCCGAAATTCCGCGAGGACCAGTTCGCGGCCGGGGAGGACTTCTGGCTCATCCCGACCGCCGAAGTCCCGCTCACCAACACGGTGCGCGAGTCCATCCTTGAGGAAAAGCAGCTTCCCATCCGCCTCACCGCAGGCACCGCGTGCTTCCGTGCGGAGGCTGGCGCTGCGGGGCGCGATACGCGCGGCATGATCCGCCAGCACCAGTTCCAGAAGGTGGAGCTTGTCTCCATCGCCACGCCCGAGCAGTCGCTTGAGGAGCACGAGCGCATGACGGCGTGCGCCGAGGAGGTGCTGAAGCGCCTGGGCCTGCATTATCGCGTGGTGACGCTGTGCACCGGCGACATGGGTTTCGCGTCGCAGAAGACCTACGACATTGAGGTGTGGCTGCCGGGGCAGGGCCGGTTCCGCGAAATCTCGTCCTGCTCGGTTTGCGGCGACTTCCAGGCGCGGCGCATGAACGCGCGCTACCGCCCGGCCGAGGGCAAGGCCACGCGCTTCGTGCACACGCTCAACGGGTCGGGCGTGGCGGTCGGCCGCGCGCTCGTGGCGGTGCTGGAGAACTACCAGAACGCCGACGGCTCCGTGACCGTGCCGGAGGCGCTGCGCCCCTACATGGGCGGGCGCACGCTCATCAGCCAGTAGGCCTCAGGGCTTCTTGCTGCGCTTCCACATGAACCACGCGCCCCAGAGGGCGCCGGTCAGAATCAGCAGCCATTCTCCAAGCGTCTCGGGCATCCGTGCGCGTTCCTGTGTGCGGTGAGCAGCGGCATACAGGGGCGCGGGCCGGGAGGCAAACGGCGCCCGCGCGAACTCCCTCCCCTGAGGGGAGGGAACGCGGTGCTTGCGGAATGGAGCGCGCCGAAGGCGAGCAGCCCGCCCACTGGTGTAAATGTGAGCCATGGCGGCGCTTGTCATTGTAAAGCATGCGGCTACGATTGTCCTGTCGTTTGCAATGCTTGCTGGGGAATCGAAAAATGAAGAAGCTGATGTTCGCCGCTCTTGTCGCCGTGCTTTCCGTGGTCGTCACGCCTCTGCTGATCGGCGCGTCCGCCGAGGCCAAGTGCACCTATACGCAGAACAGCGGCAAGGCGCGCTGGAGCTGCTGAGCCCCTCCATGGGAGCGTCGGCGTCGGCGGCCTTCGGGCCGCCGTTTCGATTCAGGGGGCTTGGTGCGGACGGCGGGGATCGAACCCGCACGGGATAACCCGAGAGATTTTAAGTCTCTTGCGTCTACCAGTTTCGCCACGTCCGCAGCGCTTCACGATTAGCCGGGCCTGAGCGGGCCGACAAGCGCTTTACGGGAGCAGGCGCCTGCGCACGCCGCGGCCTTCGCTGTAGCCGTACAGCCAGTCCATCCGGCCCATCATCCCCTCGATGTCGAGCCGGCGCATGACGGCGTCGCGCGCGAACGCAAGCGGCTGGCCGAAATGGTAGATCGAGCCTTGCCGGCGCGACGCCATGGTGACGTCCGCCGCTCGCGGCATGCGCTCGTTTTCGTAGGCCTTGATGGCGGGCGCGACGTCCCGGCCGTGGGCCGCGAAGGCGCGGGCGAGGGCGGAGGCGTCCTCGATGGCCAGCGCCGCGCCCTGCGCCAGGAAGGGCAGCACGGGATGGGCGGCGTCGCCCAGCAACACCACGCGGTCTAGGCTCCAGCGGGGAGCCAGATAGCGGTCGAACAGCGGCCAGCGGCGCCAGTCCTTCGCCAGCCCGATGAGGTCGCGCGCCTCGCGGGTCCAGCCCGAGAAGGCGTTGCGCAGGATGCGCGGATCGGCCGCCTGGGAGCGCCACGGGTCCTGCTGGTCCTCGCCGCGCCACGAATCCTCGACGATGGCGACGAGGTTGACGAGATCCCCCGCGCGCAGCGGGTAATGCACCAGATGGGCCCGGGCGCCGAGCCACAGGTTCGTCTCCAGCCGCAGCGCGCTCGCGGGCGCGAGGGGGCCGGGGACAAGGGCGCGCCACGCGCTGCGCCCTGAATAGATGGGCCGGTCGCCGAGGCCCAGCCCCAGCCGTTCGCGCACCGGAGAGCGCAGGCCGTCCGCGCCCACCAGCACGTCGCCCTCGAAGCGCACATGGGCACCGTCCTCGCGCGCCCCGACCTGAACGCCGCCCTCAATGGCCGCGAAGCCCAGCACGTCCACGTTGGTCTTGATCGTCACGCCGGGGCTGTGGCGGCACAGGTCCACCAGCACCCGTTGCAGGTCCGCCCGGTGAAGCACCAGGTGCGGCCCCCCCCAGCGGGCGGCGGCCAGCGCGCCCAGCGGCATGCGCATCAGGTCCGACCCGTCGCGGGCGCGGCGCACGCGCAAGGCCTCGGGCGCCAGCGCATGGGGCAGCAACCTGTCGAGCACGCCCCAGCCTTGCAGGATGCGCGTCGCATTGGGGGAAAGCTGGATGCCCGCGCCCACTTCGTCGAACGCGGGCGCGCGCTCCAGCACCGTCACCCGCGCGCCGATGCGCGACAGGCCCAGCGCGGCGGCGAGGCCGCCGACGCCCGCGCCCGCGATGACGACGTGGAGGGGTTCGCTCACGCGAGGTTGGGGATCAGGCGGCGAGCGGAGACGTCAGCTCGCATTCGGCGGGCGCGGCGTGGGGGCCGAGCGAGCCGTCGTAGACGTAGCGGGTCGAGCAATAGGGGCACACGGTCTCGGTGTCGCCGCCCATGTCGATGAAGATGTGCGGATGGTCGAACGGCGGCAGGGCGCCGATGCACATGAATTCCTTGACGCCGACGCGCACGGACGGTACGCCGGGCTGGTTGTGGAAATGGGTCTTCGCGTGGTCGGCCATGGGGTGCGGTCCTGGTGGGGTTGGGGTTGGCCGCACCATAGGCGAGACGGGTGGATTTGGGTTGGGGCGGGCGGGACGTAAGCGCAATCCCGCAAGCACGGAGTGGCCGCCCGTCAAGGGACAGGGTGGGGTCTGGCTCGCTCTCGCAGGACTTGTGGCCTACCCCGCCCCAACCCTCCCCTGAGGGGAGGGAGTTCGCGCGCGGGCTTCACGGGGACGACGCGCTCAATCTCGCAAGCACGGCGTTCCCTCCCATCAGGGGAGGGAAAGGGTGGGATCCGGCTCGATCCCGCAGGACTTCTCAGCTCGCCATCTTTTCCGAGATCACGTCGTCGCAATTTCCGGCGGCGAGCTGGGCGTTGCGCTCCTCGATGGTCTTGCCCGCCATGGCGTGGTGCATCCAGTCCGTCGGCACGGTCTTGCGGCCCGCCCAGGAGCAGGGGCGCAGCGGACGGGCCGTCCAGTAGCTGCCGTCGTGGGAGACGTAGGTGTCGTCCACCTGATCCACCTCGGTGGTGTATTCGATGGCGTAGCCGTTCGGGTCCACGAAATACGAGAAGATGTTCTGGCCCGGGCCCGCGTGGCGGCCGACGCCCCAGCCGACCTCGTGCTCGCCCATGCGCATGCGGCCGACGCCGCTCATCAGGCCGTCGAAGTTCTCCATCTCGAACGCCACGTGGTTCAGCGAGGCGCCTTCGGACTGCGCCAGCGCGATCGAGTGGTGGTTGCGCGAGCAGCGGATGAAGTTCATGTGGCCGTTGAAGTCCGAGAACTTGAACCCCAGCACGTCGCAGAAGAAGCGCATCTGGTCGTCCATGCGGGCCGCGTTCAGCACCACGTGGTTGATGCGCGAGGGCTTGGCGGCGTCCTGGGTCACATCTGCGTGAGCGGCGACGTCCGACGAGATGCGCAGCACCTGGCCTTCGGGCGAGCTCAACTCGAAGCCGTAGCCGCCGCCCGCAGCGGCGTCGAGCGCGTGGGGCGCCGAGGCGACGGCCGCGCCGACGCCCAGCGCCTTGGCGTGCAGGCCGTCCACGGCCGCCTTGTCGGGCGCCGCGAAGGTGACGGAGATGATGCCGGCGCGCGGGCGCTGGTGCAGGGCGACCACGTGATGTTCCTCGCCGGTGGCGCGCATAAGGGCGCTGTCGCCGTTGCGGGAGACTTCCGACAGGGCCCAATGGTCCTTGTAGAACTGGGCGCTCTGCGCCAGATCGTAAACCGCCAGATCGACGTTGCGCAGTCCCGTGACTCTCGGATCGCTCATAGTGCACCCTCCCGGAATTGTTCAGTTCAGATCGCGCCCGCAGCGCTGTGGAGGCCAGCATAGCGAAGAAAGCGGGACCGCGCATCTGAATGATGCGTCCGCCGCGCCTTCAAAAACGCGCCACGAGGAGGTAACTGGAGGACCATGAGCGAAACCATCCTGATGGCCGGTCCGGTCCTCGTCTTCGGCGGCGTCTACTCCAACCTGGAGGCGCTCCAGGCGCTGATGCGGGAGGCGGCGCGGCGGGGCGTCGCGCCCTCCAGCATGGTCTGCACGGGCGACGTCGCGGCCTATTGCGCCGACGCGCGCGCGTGCGTGGACCTGCTGCGGGCCAGCGGCGTGCGCGTCACGGCGGGCAATTGCGAGGAGGCCCTGGGGGCGAGCGCCGCCGATTGCGGCTGCGGGTTCGCGCCCGGAAGCGCGTGCGACGCGGCCTCCGGCCGCTGGTTCGCCCACGCGGCCGGCCAACTCGACGGCGAGCGCCGCGCCTGGATGGCGGGGCTGCCGTCGCGGCTCGACATCGAGATCAACGGCGTGCGGCTGGCGGTCGCCCACGGCGCCCCGGGCGAGACGAGCCGATTCGTGTTCGGCTCCGCGCCCGAACGCGTGCTGTCGCACGACATCGCGCTGACGGGTTGCGACGGCGTGCTGGCGGGCCACAGCGGCCTGCCGTTCACGCGCATCATGCAGGGGCGCCTCTGGCATAATTCCGGCGCGCTCGGCATGCCGGCCAACGACGGGACGCCGCGCGTCTGGTTCAGCGTGCTCAGCGCCGGAGAGGCGCCGGGCGCGCTCCTCGTCGAGCACGCCGCGCTGGATTACGACCATGCGGCCGCCGCAGCGAAAATGCGCGCCGGGGGCCTGCCGGCGGACTATGCGGCGGGGCTGGAGACCGGCCTGTGGCCGTCATGCGACGTGCTGCCCAAGGAGGAGGCGAAGGCCGCCGGCGCGCCGCTGGCGCCCGCCGTCTTGCGGTTCACGGCCGGGCAGGGCGAGGCCGCCTGGCCGCCTGCCGAGCCCGCGCCGCGATTGCCGGGCGCGAAGTTTTCCGATCCCGCGATCACCGCCGCCGGAGAGGCGCGCGCCAGCGTCGCGATGGCCGGGCTGCGCACGCTGTGGATCAACACGGGCACGCTCTGCAACCTGTCCTGCGCAAGCTGCTACATCGAATCCACGCCGCGCAACGACCGGCTCGCCTACATCACCGCCGCCGAAGCGCGCGCCTATCTGGACGAGATCGCCCGGGACGGGCTGCCGACGCAGGAGATCGGCTTCACGGGCGGCGAGCCGTTCCTCAATCCGCAGATCATGGAGATGATGCAGGACGCGCTGTCGCGGGGCTTCCGGGTGATGATGCTCACCAACGCCATGAAGCCCATGCGGCGCTTCGAGCGCGAGCTGCTGGCCCTTCAGGCGGCGTACGGCGAGCGGCTCACCATGCGCGTGTCGCTGGATCATTATACGCAAAAGCTGCACGAACTGGAGCGCGGGCCGCGCTCATGGGGGCCGGGGCTTGATGGCCTGCAATGGCTGGCGCGCAACGGTTTCCGGCTGCACGTCGCCGGACGCCTTTATACCGGCGAGACGGAGGGCCTTGTGCGGGCGGGCTACGCGAGGCTGTTCGCCGCGCATGGCCTGCCGGTGGACGCGTCCGATCCCGTGCAGCTGGTGCTGTTTCCCGAGATGGACGAGCGCGCCGACGTGCCGGAGATCACGACCGCGTGCTGGGGCGTCCTGCACAAGTCGCCGTCGGACGTGATGTGCGCCTCCTCGCGCATGGTGGTGAAGCGCAAGGGCGCCGAGGCGCCAGCCGTGCTGGCCTGCACGCTGCTGGCCTACGACGAGCGCTTCGAGCTCGGCGCCACGCTGGCGCAGGCCTCGCGCGACGTCGCCCTCAACCATCCCCATTGCGCGCGCTTCTGCGTGCTGGGCGGGGCCGCGTGCAGCGCCGGCTGAGGCGGCTTGTCGAACGCCGCGAATGGGCGCAGATTTCCCTCAACGACATCGGGGAGGTTGGCTCATGGGCGCGATGCGTCTTCGCACACAGCTTGCGTTTGGACTGGCGTGCCTGCTGGGGGCGGCGCCAGCCAGCGCGCAGGACGCCGAGAAGCAGTTCTTCCACGGCAAGACCGTGCGGCTCGTGGTCGGCTCCGGCACGGGCGGGGGCTACGACATCTATGCGCGCCTGATCGCCCCCTATCTCACCCGCGCGCTCGACGCGACCGTCGTGGTGGAGAACCAGCCGGGGGCGGGCGGCATCAGCTCCCTCAACCGCCTTTACGTGGCGACGCCCGACGGGCTCACGATGTCGTTCGCCAACGGCACCTCAGCGGCGTTCGCGCAGATCACCGAGCAGCCGGGACTACGGTTCGATCTCGCGAAGTTCGACTACCTGGCCACCGTCGGCGCCCCTCCCGGCATCTGGCTCGTGGGACCGGAGTCGCCGTTCAGGACCGTCAAGGACATCGCGAGCGCGGGCCGCAAGCTGCAATGGGGCGCCAGCGGCCCGTCGGACGGGCTGGGCAACGGCGCGGCGTTCGCCTGCACGGCGCTGAAGCTCGATTGCCAGATCGTGGCGGGCTACACGGGCAGCAACCAGGCGGCCTTGGCGGTCACCAAGGGCGAGATGGACGCGGTGTACATCCCCGAATCCTCCGCCAACAATTTCGTGAAGGCCGGGCAGCTCGTGGCGCTGGCCACCATGGCGCGCAAGAAGTCGCGTTGGTTCCAGGATAAACCCACGATCCACGAGGCGATGCCGCTCGACGCGGACGCCCAATGGCTGTTCGACTTCCACTCCGGCGTGGAGGATCTGGGCCGCGTGATGATCCTGCCGCCCGGCATGCCCAAGGCGCGCCTCGCCTACCTGCAGGGCGTCGTGAAGGAGGTCCTGCACAATCCGCAACTCATCGCGGACGGCGAGCGCTCCGAGCGCATCATCGAATATCTCGATCCCGAGAGCACGTTGCAAAACGCGCTGAAAGTGGTGGCTCAGGTGACCCCGGAACAGAAGGCGCGGGTGCAGAAAATCGTCTCCCGCGAGAAGTGAGCCGCCGTCTCCGCCGCGCATGACGCGGGGCGGAGACGACGCGTCAGGCGTTCAGAGCTTCTCGACCTTTGCGAGCTCCACGAGTTCCTTCCACTGCTTCTCGGAGCGGGAGAGTTGTCCGGCGCCTTCGGCGATGGACGTTGGATAAACGTCGTTGCCTTGCGCCTTCAGGAACTCCACGGTCTCGGGAGATTTCATCGCCTCGTTGAACCAGGCGTGAATCTTTTCGACGATGGGCTGCGGAGTGGCGGCCGGCGCCATCGCGCCCCACCAGGTGACCACGTCGATTCCCGGCGTGCCGCCGTCGGCGAACGTCGGCAAGTCGGGCGTGGACGCCATGCGCTCGCCCGAGCCGACCGCCAGCATCTTCCAGTGGCCCTGCTTGTCGAGCGAAATGCCCGCGATGGAGTCCACCACGGCGAAATCGATGGCGCCGCTCGTCAGGTCGTTCACGAAGTCGGCGCTGGTGCGGTAGTTCACCTGCACGACCTTGAGGCCCGCGTTGCGCTTGTACAGTTCGCCAATGATGAACGACGACGTGTTGGACGTGCCGTAGCTGGCCTTCTCGCCCTTCGTCTTCAGGGCCGCCGTGAGGTCCTGCAACGACTTGTGCGGGCTGTTCTTGCCCACGATCAGCATGTACGAATGCCGGCTCAGCGTCGCGACGACCTTCAGTTCCTTGACCACGTCCATGGGCGGGTTCTTGAACACGTGCATGTTGCCCGCAATGCTGCTGCCGGCATGGATCAGGATGTTGTAGCCGTCCGGCTTCGAGCGCGCGGTGAACTCGGCGGCGATGTTGGCCATGGCGCCGGGCTTGTTCTGCACCACGATCGTCGCGCCAGCGATGGGCGCGAGCTTGTTGGCCCAGAACCGCACCAGCACGTCCGCGCCGCTGCCGGCCGGGAAGGCGCAGATGAAGTTGATCACCTGGCGCGGATAGGCCTCTTGCGCGTGAGCCAGACTTGCGGCGCACGCGGCCGCCGCCATGAAGCCCGCGATGCAGGCGCGTTGCAGGTTCTTGAGCACTCGTTCCCCCTCACGTCGTGTTTCCGCCGAGCTGAACAGTCGGGCGTCTCATTTATGAGACGCCCCCGCGGCGGTCAAACGAACGGTGGGGGATCATGGCTGGCCGGGGCGCTCATGCGCTAGCCCTGGCCGCCAGCCTGCGCCGTTCAGTTGTTTTCGGCGCCCGAGGTCGAGGACCCGCCCTTGCGGCCCGCGTCCGCCGCCAACTCCCTGTCGCGCGAGAAGCTGCGGTTTTCGGCGTGGACGCTCTGGCCGCCTTTGCGGCCCGCCTCCGCCGCAAGGTGTCGATCCTGCGAGAACGAGCGGTTTTCAGGCGCCACGCTCTGGCCGCCCTTGCGACCCGCCTCGGCGGCGAGTTCGCGGTTTTGCGAGAAGCTGCGCTTGTCGCTGGGCACGCTGCGTCCGCCCTTGCTGGCGATTTCGCGCTGCTTCTCCCGATCCATCGATGCGAAGCCGCGGGTGGAGCGCGCGGCAGTCGTCTTTCGTTCGCTCTGAACCATGTCCGACACCTTCTGAACGCGGGCGCGGCACTGGCATGAACCTACGCGCCCCGGTTCCAGCATGCGCTGGGTGTCTTGGTAACTATGGCTTTGGAAGGAGGTTCCCCTATTGAAATCAAGGTGCAAGCTTAGGTGAGGGCTCTGTTTGCAAGATCAACGGCTCACCGGCGCCGCCATCCAGTCCCTCAGAGCCTGCGTGAAGGCTTCCGGCTGCTCCAGCGGCAGGAAGTGGCCGCTGTCCTCGATCACCACGAGCTTCGCGCCCGGGATAGCTGCGGCCATCGCCTCGTGCTGGGCCGGCGGGCTCCATTCGTCCTCGCGGCCGCAGGCGATCAGCGTGGGGCAGCGGATGGTCGGCAGCACCGGGCGCGCGTCGGCGCGGTTCACCAGCGCGCGGATCTGGCCCTCGTGGATAGACGGGGTGGCGCGCAGCACCATCGCCCTGAGCGGCGCCATGAACGCCTCGTCCGTGCGGCGGCGCGGATGCACCATGGGCGGCAGCCAGGAGGCCGCCAGCCCTTCCATGCCCTCGCGCCAGGCCAGATCAATGATCTCCTGCCGCTTCGCCGGCTCGCCGGGCGCCAGCGGGCCCGTGCCGGTGTCGAACACGCAGAAGCGCTCGATTCGCTCGGGGGCCATGGCCATGATCTGGAGGGCGACGCGCCCGCCCATGGAGAAGCCCGCCACCGAGAAGCGCGCCGGGGCGCGGTCCAGCACGTGCTGGGCCATGTCCTTCATCGTCGAGAAGCCCTGGAAATCGGCGACCCGCACGTCGTAAGCGCCGGACAACGCCTCTACTTGCGGCGCAAAAACAGTTTCGTCGCAAAGCAGGCCGGGCAGGAGGAAGAGAACGGGGCGGGCGGACATCGGGACTCCTTGGTCGGGCTGGCTTTACACGAGAATTGGCGAGGGAGGCTAGTGACGTGCGGGGGGCGAATAGGCAGTAGGCAGTAGGCCGTAGGCGGCAGGGGGAGGGTCAGAGGCGCTCCCCCCTCGCGAAGTGAGGGCCACGACAGGGATCGAGCGCGCGGGCGACAGTCGGGCAGGGGCCTACTGCCTACCTGCCAATTGCCTATTGCCCTACCCGCTACTTCCCCGCCGCTTCAACCATCACGGCGAACGCGCGCTCGAGGTCCGCCTGCAGGTCCGCCACGTCTTCGAGGCCGATCTGGAAGCGCAGGCCGGGGCCGCCGGGGGACCAGTGCGTCGCCGTGCGGTAGCGCGAGCAGTCGAACGGGATGACGAGGCTTTCGTAGCCGCCCCACGAATAGCCCATGCCGAACAGCTGGAGCGAATCGAGAAAAGCGTCCACGGCCGCCTGCGAGACAGGGTGGAGGATGACCGAGAACAGGCCGCTGGAGCCCAGGAAGTCGCGCTTCCAGATTGCGTGGCCGGGGTCGTGCGGCAGGGCGGGGTGAAGCACGTCCTTCACCTCCGGGCGCGTCATGAACCAGTTCGCCATGGCGAGGCCCTGGCGCTCGGCTTCGCGCAGGCGCAATTCCAGCGTGCGCAGGCCGCGCAGGGCGAGGAAGCAATCCTCCGGCCCGGCGTTCATGGCGAAGAGCCCATAGGTCTCGCGCAGCCGCCCGTTCCACGCCTCGTTGGCGGAAACGAGGCCCAGCATCAGGTCCGAATGCCCGGACAGATACTTGGTGCCCGCCTCGATCGCGAGGTCGACGCCGCGCGCGTGGGGGGGAAAGAAAAGCGGCGTCGCCCAGGTGTTGTCCATGATGACGCAGGCGCCGTGGGCGTGCGCGACGTCCGCGATGGCGGGCACGTCCTGCATCTCGAACGTTTGCGAGCCGGGCGCCTCGACCAGAATCGCACGGGTGTTGGGGCGCATCAGCGTCGCGACGCCCGCGCCCAGCGTGGGGTCGTAATACTCCGTCTCGACGTTCATGCGCTTCAGATAGCCGTCGCAGAAGCGGCGGGTGGGGCGATAGGCGGAATCGGTCACGAGCAGATGGTCGCCCGCGCTCAGCGCCGTCATCAGCGCAAGGGCGATCGCCGCAAGCCCGGTGGGAACCAGCACCGTTCCGGCGGCCCCCGCCAGCTCGCTCCACGCCGTCTCCAGCGCTTCCGTAGTGGGGGTGCCCTCGGTCCCATACGTGAAGCGCGCGTCGCCCCGGCGCAGGTCGGCGGCCGTTGGGGAGAGCACCGTGGAGCCGCGATAGATGGGGGTGTTGACGTAGCCGAACTGCTCTTCCGGCTTGCGCCCGGCGTAGACCAGCCGGGTGCGCGGGCGGAGCGTCTTGCGGGTTTCTGGATCGAGGTCTGACATTGCGAGCCGGTTCTGGAGGGCGCCTGAGGCGGCGCAAACTGCGGGCGCCGGGGCGGCGCGTCAAGGCTGGCGGGCAGGGCGATCTGAACGGGAATCCCGCATGCGGTGTTCCAATGAGCGCTTGACCATGCCGCGCGAATGCATGTGTGATACGCACAGCTGACGTTGGCGGAAAACCGCCGGTAACCTGACGATCCGGAGCCCGAGATGAAAATCACCCGAACCGCCCTCCTGGCCTCCGTCGCCGCCGCCATCCTGACCGCCGCGACCTCCGCCGCGAGCGCGCAGGCGCAGGTCGCCAGGACGCTGGAGCAGGTGAAGTCGCGCGGGTTCATCTCCTGCGGCTCCAATCCCGGGCTGGCCGGCTTCGGCATGCCGGACGACAAGGGAACCTGGGCGGGCCTCGACGTGGACCTCTGCCGGGCGGTCTCGGCGGCGATTTTCAACGACCCCAACAAGGTGAAGTTCATCCCCCTCACCGCCAAGGACCGGTTCACGGCGCTGCAAACCGGCGAGATCGACGTGCTGGCCCGCAACGGCACATGGACGCAATCGCGCGAGGCCGAACTCGGCCTCTTGTGGACGGGGATCAATTACTACGACGGGCAGGGCTTCATGGTCCGCAAGAAGCTCAACGTCTCGTCCGCGCTTGAACTGTCGGGGGCGTCGATCTGCGTGCAGCAGGGCACCACGACGGAACTGAACCTCGCGGACTATTTCCGCAGCAACAACATGAAGTACGAGGTGGTGGCCTTCGCGACGTCCAACGAGGCCGTGAAGGCCTACGATTCCGGCCGCTGCGACGCCTACACGACGGACGCCTCCGGCCTGTACGCTGAGCGCCTGAAGCTGGTGAACGCCGACGAACACGTGGTGCTGCCCGAAGTGATCTCCAAGGAGCCGCTGGGCCCGTCCGTGCGACAGGGCGACGACCAATGGTTCAACATCGTGAAGTGGGCCCATTACGCCATGCTGAACGCCGAGGAGCTTGGCGTCACCAAGGCCAACCTGGACGAGAAGCTGAAATCCCCCAACCCTGAGGTGCGCCGCCTGCTGGGAGCCGAGGGCGACTTCGGCAAGGCCCTGGGGCTGACGCCCGACTGGGCCTATCGCATCGTCCAGCACGTGGGCAATTACGGCGAGTCGTTCAACCGCAACGTGGGCGAGGGCTCGCGCCTGAAGATCAAGCGCGGCCTCAACAACCTGTGGAACAAGGGCGGGTTGCAGTTCGCGCCGCCCGTGCGCTGACAAAAGCCCGCCGATGAGCGACGCCTCGCAGGTCCAGCCGCCCCGCACGCCCTTTCTGCGTGCGGAGACGCTGCGCGCGGCGGCGTGGCAGGCCCTCATGCTGGCGCTGATCGGCTGGCTGGCGTGGAGCGCCTTCGACAACGCGGTCGAGAACATGCGCGCGCGCGGCGTTCCGACGGATTTCTCGTTCTGGAACCGCCCGTCGGGCTTCGACATCAACCAGACGCTCGTTCAATATTCCTCGTCGGGCTCCACCTATGGCCGCGCGTTCGTCGTGGGCCTGCTGAACACGTTGCTGGTGGCGGCGTTCGGCGTTTTGTTCGCGACCGTGCTGGGCTTTGCGATCGGCGTCGCGCGGTTGTCGGGCAACTGGATCGTGGCGCGGCTCGCGACCATTTACGTCGAGGTGATCCGCAACACGCCGCTGCTGTTGCAATTGCTGTTCTGGTACAACGCGGTGCTCAAGCCCTTGCCGGGACCGCGCCAGTCGCTGGCGCTGCCGGCGGGCGCTTGGGTCAACAACCGCGGCCTGTTCCTGCCCGAGCCGATGTTCGGTCCCGGCGCCGAATGGGCCCTGGCGGCGCTGGGGGCGGGGATTGCGGGAACCATCGCGCTGCGCCTGTGGTCGGCGCGACGGCGGGCCGCCACGGGCGTGGGCGCGCCTGTGCTCTGGCCGTCTCTGGCGCTGGTGATCGGATTGCCGCTGCTGGTGTTCGCCCTGGCCGGGGCGCCGCTGACCTGGAGCTTTCCGGAGCTGCGGGGGTTTAACTTCCAGGGCGGCGTGCGGGTGTTTCCCGAGTTCGTCGCGCTGCTTCTGGGGCTCTCGCTCTACACCGCGGCGTTCATCGCCGAGATTGTGCGCGCGGGCATCGTGTCCGTCTCGCGCGGGCAGACGGAGGCGGCCTCCGCGCTTGGCCTCACCCGCGGCCTGTCGCTGCGGCTGGTCGTCGTGCCGCAGGCCATGCGGGTGATCGTGCCGCCGCTGACCAACCAATATCTCAACCTGACGAAAAACTCGTCGCTGGCCGTCTTCATCGGCTACCCGGACCTCGTTCAGGTGTTCGCCGGCACGGTGCTGAACCAGACCGGCGCGGCCGTGCAGGTCATCAGCATCACCATGGCGGTCTACCTCGCGCTCTCTCTCCTCACCTCGGCGGCGATGAACCTGTTCAATCGCCGCTTCGCCTTGCAGGAGCGCTAGGATGGCCTCCCGGGCAAGCGGCGCCTATCTGCGCACCTCCGTCTCCCCGGACCTGCCGCCGCCCGCGCGCGTGGGCGGGCCTGTGGCGTGGGTGCGCGAGAACCTGTTCGGCGGCGTGCTGTCGAGCGTTCTCACCGTGCTGAGCGCGCTGTTCCTCGTCTGGGTCACGCCCGACCTGATCCGCTGGCTGTTCATCGACGCGGTTTGGAGCGCGCCGGACGGCGAGGCCTGCCGGGCGCCGGGGGCGGGCGCCTGCTGGGCCTATGTGCGCGCGAAAATCTCGTTCTTCGCCTATGGCTCCTATCCGCGCGACCTGCTCTGGCGCGTGGATCTGACGCTGCTGCTGGGCGCGCTTCTCGCCGCATGGCTGCTGTGGCCCGGCGCGCGGCGCAAGGGGCTCGGCCTGCTGCTGTTCCTCGTCGCCTATCCCATCCTGGCCTACAACCTGCTGCACGGCATGGCCGACAGCCTGCGCGCCGTGCTGCGGGGCCTCGCGGACGTATCCGGATCGGCCGCGCTCGCCGACGTCGCGCAAAACGCGCTGCCCGTGGTGGGCACGAACCTGTGGGGCGGAATTTTCGTCAGCCTGCTGGTGGCGACGGTCGGCATTGTGGTGTCGCTGCCGCTGGGCGTGCTGCTGGCGCTGGGGCGCCAGTCCAGCGCGCCGGTGCTGCGCATGGTGTGCGTGGTCCTCATCGAGGTGGTGCGCGGCGTGCCGCTCATCACCGTGCTCTTCATGGCCAACACCATGCTGCCGCTGTTCGTGCCCGAGCAATGGTCGCCGGACCGCCTGATGCGCCCGCTCATCGGCGTGGCGATCTTCGCCTCCGTCTACATGGCCGAAGTGGTGCGCGGCGGCTTGCAGGCTGTGCCCAAAGGCCAGTTCGAAGGCGCCATGGCGCTTGGGCTGACGTGGCGCCACCGCATGGCGCTGATCGTGATGCCCCAGGCGCTGACGACCGTCATTCCGGGCATTGTCAATTCGTTCATCGCGCTGTTCAAGGACACGACGCTGGTGGCCATCGTGGGCATTTTCGACTTCCTGCGGGCGGTCGACACCCAGCGGCTCGATCCTGAATGGGCCGGCCCGTCGATCTCGGCCACCGGCTATGTGTTCGCCGCCGCCTTCTACTTCGTGTTCTGCTTCGCGATGTCGCGCTATTCGCTGATGATGGAGCGCCGTCTCGCGCGAGGTCACGCCAAATGAGCCAAGCCATGCCTGAAACCGCGCAGCCGCTCGCGATCCAGATGCAGGACGTGCACAAGTGGTTCGGCCGCTTCCACGTGCTGAAGGGGGTCAACCTGGACGTCTCGCGGGGCGAGCGCATCGTGGTGTGCGGACCTTCTGGCTCGGGCAAGTCCACGCTGATCCGCTGCATCAACAGGCTGGAGGCGCACCAGCGCGGGCGCATCCTGGTGGAGGGCGTGGAGTTGACCGACGACACGCGACGGGTGGACGAAATCCGCCGCGACGTCGGCATGGTGTTCCAGCATTTCAATCTGTTTCCCCACCTGAGCGTGCTGGAGAACTGCACGCTCTCGCCCATCTGGACGCTGCGCATGCCGCAGAAGGCGGCGGAGGAGCGCGCGATGCACTTTCTCGAGCGCGTGCGAATCCCCGAGCAGGCGCACAAATATCCGCTTCAGCTTTCAGGCGGTCAGCAGCAGCGCGTCGCCATCGCGCGGGCGCTGTGCATGTCCCCCAAGATCATGCTGTTCGACGAGCCGACTTCGGCGCTGGACCCCGAAATGGTCAAGGAAGTGCTCGACACCATGGTGTCGCTGGCCGAGGAGGGGATGACGATGATCTGCGTCACCCATGAGATGGGCTTCGCGCGCGAAGTGGCGGACCGCGTCGCCTTTATCGACCGGGGCGAGATCGTGGAGATGAACGCCCCCGAGCCGTTCTTCGCCCACCCGCAGCACGAGCGCACGAAGCTGTTCCTCAGCCAGATCCTGCGCTGACGGGACGGCGGGCGCCAAGTGCGCTATATGGCTTGAAACCAGCTCTGACCAGGACCCGCACCATGACCGAAAGCGCCATCTCCAGCGCCAATCTCGACCCCCGCCGCCGTCGCGTCCTGTTCCGCGCCTGGCATCGCGGCATGCGCGAGATGGACATTCTCATGGGCAAGTTCGCCGATTCCGAGCTGGCCAAGCTGTCGGAGAGCGAACTCGACCAGTTCGAGGCGCTGATGGACGCGCCCGACCCGGACATCTTCAAGTGGATGACCGACGCGGCGGACGTCCCCGCAGAATACCAGACGCCGTTCTTGGCCCGCCTGAAGGCGTTCCACACCCACGACGAACCCATCTACGGGTGAGATTTTGTCCTTCTCCCGTTCACGGGAGAAGGCGTCGCCGCGCAGCGGCGGCGGATGAGGGCGTGGCCGAACGGAGCGCGAAGTCCTGCCGCTACACGCCCAGGAGCGTGCGCAATTCGGCCGCGATGTCGTCGGGGATTTCCAGCGGGGAGAGGTGGCGGGCGCCCTTCACCACGCGCAGCGTGGAGCCTGCGATTCCGGCGTGCATCGTCTGCGCCATGGCGACGGGCGTCGCGTAATCCTCGTCGCCCACCACAATGCGGGCGGGAACCTTGATGGCGCCGAGTTGCGGGCGAAGGTCGCAGGCGCCCAGCATGCGGCAGGTCTGCGCGTAGGCTTCGACTTCGTTGTCGAGGAACACCTCGATGCACGCGTCCACCACATCCGGGCGTTCGGCCCGGAAGCCGTCGCTGAACCAGCGCGTCTTCTGGAAGTCGGTCAGCACCGCGAGGCCGTCCGTACGGGCCTTGCTGGCGCGCTCTTCCCAGGCCTTGGGGGCGTCGTCGCCGTAGCAGGCCGTGGTGTCGAAAAGGCCGAGGCCAGTGGCGCGCTCCGGATGGCGGATCGCGAACGCCAGCGACACGCAGCCGCCCATGGACGCGCCCGCCACCACCGCCTTGTCCCAGCCCGCATGGTCGAAGACGTCCGCCAGATCGTCTGCGAACTGCTCCACAGTATAGGGTCCGGCGGGCTTGTCGCTGTCGCCATGGCCGCGGCAATCCAGCGTCAGGACAGCCGCGTCAGGCGACAGGCGCTCCACGATGGGGAGCCAGAAGGACCGGTCCATGGCCAGCGAGTGGACCAGCGCCACGCGCTTGCCGGACGAGAAATTGCCCTCGATGGAATAGGCGATCCGCGCGCCGTCCCGCGTTTCTACAAACATGTGTCGTCCTCGTTGCAATGATGCGTCACGCCGCCTCGTAGGCCAGCACGCCGACGCCCGTGGCCCAGGGGATCACGGCTTCGTACGCCACGGTGCGCGCCTTGCGCTCGCCCATGATTCCCGCAAGGCAGATCCACGCCAGCAGCTCCAGCGTTCCCGCGCCCGCCGCCAGCAATTGCGCGTCCGTGTAGGCGGCGAGTTCGTCCAGCCGTCCTGCGCTCATGCGATCGAGGAACGTGCGGTCGAAGTCCGTGTCGATGCGCCCGTGGTTGATCTCGCCGGGATCGTGCGAGAGGCCGCCGGTCGCCACGACGGCGATGCGCTCGGGCGCGGCGTCCAGCACGGGACGCAGCGCCTGGCCCAGCGCCAGGCAGCGGGCGGCCGTGGGGCGCGGCGTCGCCAGCGTGTTGAACATGATCGGCACGAGCGTGCGCGCGTCCATCCCGGGAATGAAACTGAGGGGCACCATGGAGCCGTGATCGAGCTTCATCTCGTGAGAATAGCTGGGCTCGAAGCCCACCGCGTAGCAATGGTTCAGCAGCCGCTCGGCGAAGGCCGGGTTGCCCGGAAAGCGGGTCTTCTCCACCTTCAGCCACGGCTCCACCGGGCCCTCGAAGCTTTCGCCGCGGCCGATGCAGAACGCCCCGATGTGATCGAGGAAGAAGTTCGCCCAGTGCTCGGAGGTGAGCAGGAGCACCACATCGGGCTGCGCGGCCGCAAGGCCCGCCGCCACCTCGTCGAAGCCCGCGAACAGGCGGTCCCTTGTGGCGGGTTCGACCGCTTCGGCCCAGGCGCGGATGCCGGGCGCGTGGCTTGCGGCGCAGGCGTAAACGATGGGCACGGCTTACCCCCTGATGGCGCGCAGATAGTCGGGCTCCGACATCTGGTGGATGATGGTGAAGGGCCGCAGGATCAGGCCATGGGCGCCGAGCTTGTAGAGCGCGCCGACGTCGCGCGCCAGCGCCGCGGCGCGTTCCGCGTCCGTGAGGTCGAACTCCGCCGCCATGCCGGCCGCGTCGCGCATGAAGCGTTCGCGCGCCTGCGGATTGCGGTTCACCTCGCGCAGCATCTTGTTCAGCGCATAGGCGCTCATGGCGACGCCCCTCCCGGGCTCTCGGACTTTACGAAACGCGAGGGTGGTCCTGCGTCGCGCTTGCGCGCCGGGAGGCGCGCGGTCCAGCGCGCGCGCAACCCGGGCGAACACTATCAGCGTTCGCCCGGCGCGCAATATGTCAGGGGCCCTTGGGGGCCTTGCGGGTGAAGGGCTTGTCGCCGCCGGGCTTGAACCCGTCGGGCTTGCGCTTGGCCGCGTCGTAGCCGCCCTTCTTGGGAAAGCCGCCGGGCTTGCCGCCTTCGTATTTCGGCTTGTCGTAAGGCTTCTTGTACGGCGCGGGAGCGGCGTCGGGCGCCTTCGCGACGGGGGAATTGTCCAGCGGCTCATAGCGGGGCTTGGACCCCTCGTAGGGCCGGCGCTCGGGCTTGGGGCCGTCGTGTTTCGGCTTGTCGTATTTGGGCTTGTCGAACTTCGGCTTATCGAACTTCGGCTTGTCGTGGCTGCGCGCCTCGGCCTCGGGCGCCGGGGAATGCTCCGGCTCCTCGTGCTTGGGCCGCTCGGGCTTGCCGCCCTCGTACTTCACCCGCTCGGGCTTCACGGCCTCCGTGGTGACGACGGTGCCGGGGTGGGCGGGCTCGATCGTGATGTTCTCGTCGTTGGTCGAGCGGCGCACCGCGCCGGCGAACTTCGCCGCCACGGCTTCCGTCACCTCGAACTTCGTTTCCCGGTCGAAGATGCGGATCGTGCCGAGGTCCGACTTGGTCACATGGCCCATGCGGCAGATGATCGGAAGCAGCCAGCGCGGATCGGCCTGGTTGCGGCGCCCGACGTTCATGCGGAACCACACCATGGGGCCTGTGGGCCGGTCATGGCTTGTGCGCTCGCGCTGGGGACGCTCGTGCGGGGGCTTGTCGTAGGAGCCGCGCTCCTGCGGGCTGCGGTCGAACGACGTGCCGGCGCGCTCGCGCGGCGCCCGCTCGGGGCGCTGCTCGCGCAGGTCGCTGGTCACGCGTTCGCGGCGCTCGCGCGGCGCGCGTTCGGGGGCTGCGCCAGCCTCGAACAATTCTTCCGGCGCGGGCAGGCGGGCGCGATAGAGGCGCACCAGCACGGCGGCGATCTCCTCGGGGGTGCGGCCCGCCAGAAGCGTCTGCGCCATGGCGAGGTCTTCCTCCGTCGTGGGCTCGGAGAAGGCCGGGTCCTCGATCATGCGCACCTGGTCGGCGGCGCGGATTTCCTCGGCCGTGGGCGGCGAGCCCCACGTGGCGTCGACGCGCGCCTGGGCCAGCAGGCCCTCGGCCTTGCGGCGGCGCGTGTAGGGCACGAGGATCACGCACACGCCCTTTCGGCCCGCGCGGCCCGTGCGGCCGCTGCGGTGGAGCAGGGTGTCGCGGTCGTTCGGCAGTTCCGCGTGGATCACGAGGCCAAGGTCGGGCAGGTCGATGCCGCGCGCCGCCACGTCCGTCGCCACGCATACGCGGGCGCGCCCGTCGCGCAGGGCCTGCAGGGCATGGGTGCGCTCGGTCTGGGAAAGTTCGCCCGACAGCGCCACCACGTTGAACCCGCGCTCCTGCAGGCTGGCGTGCAGATGCCGCACCGCTTCGCGCGTGTGGCAGAAGATCATGGCGCCGCGCGCCTCGAACAGGCGCAGCACGTTCACGCACGCATGCTCGATTTCGTTGGGCGCGATGCGGATGGCGCGATACTCGATGTCGCCGTGCGGCTGGCTCTGGTCCACCGTGTCGATGCGGAAGGCGTCGTTCTGGAAGCGCCGGGCCAGCGCGGCGATGTCGCGCGGAATGGTGGCGGAGAACAGGAGCGTGCGACGCTCTTCCGGCACGGCGTCGAGGATGAACTCGAGGTCCTCGCGGAAGCCCAGGTCGAGCATCTCGTCGGCCTCGTCCAGCACCACGGCGCGCAGCGACGATGTGTCGAGGCGTCCGCGCTCCAGATGGTCGCGCAGGCGGCCGGGGGTTGCGACGACGACATGGCAGCCGTCCGCCAGCGCGCGGGCTTCGCGGCGAACGTCCATGCCGCCGACGCACGAGGTGACGCGGGCGCCCGCGGGGCCGTACAGCCAGACGAGTTCGCGCTGCACCTGCAGGGCGAGTTCGCGCGTGGGCGCGATGATGAGGGCCAGCGGTTCGCCCGGGGCGCCGAAGCGCTCTTCCTCGCCCAGCAGCGTGGAGGCGAGCGCGAGGCCGTACGCGACGGTCTTGCCGGAGCCCGTCTGGGCGGAGACGAGCAGGTCGCGGCCTGCGGCCTCTGGCTGGAGAACGGCGGCCTGGACGGGCGTGGGCTCAGCGTAGCCCTTGTCGGCGAGGGCGCGTTCGAGGCTCGGGTTCGTGGCGGGAAACGGCATAAACGGGGGCAACCAATCTTTGGAGTGATTTGGGGTTAGGCTGTGCTTAGACCCTTGCGTCGCCCGCGTCGATGAAATTACCCGCCGCCCTCAGGCTGGCGGCCCCCGGGGGGCCGAGCTGAAGGCGCCGCGCAGAAGCTTGGCTGCGAGGTATTTGATGGTTTCCAGCGTCACGAGCAGCGCCAGCCCGGCGGCCAGCGTGAACAGCAGATCGTCCGCGTGCAGCGGCCCAAACCGGAAAAGGTCGCGGGCCACTGGCCACGCGAGGGTCAGCGCCAGCAGGCTCGCCACGGTGACGAGCACGATCCCGAGCGCAAGATTGGGCCGCCCGATCGCGGTCGCCAGCGAGGCGCTGAAGGAGCGGTTGACGAACACAAGCGCCAGAATGCTCATGACGAGGGAAAAGAACGCCAGCGCCCGCACTTCGTCCACCGGCATGCCGCGCTGGAGCGCGACGGCGTAGATCGCCGCCACCAGGGCCAGCGCGAAGAGGCCTTGGGCCAGACCCCAGGCGATAAGGGCGCGCGAGAACAGCGGCTCGTTGGGATCGCGCGGGCGCCGGCGCATCACGTCCTTCTCCTCGCGTTCGGCCTCGAACACAAGCGAGCAGACTGGATCGATCACCAGCTCCAGCGACGCGATGTGGACGGGGGTCAGCAGGGTGGGCAGCCCGAAGAGCAGGGGGATCAGCGCCAGTCCGGCGATGGGCACGTGCACGGCGAGGATGTAGCCCATCGCTTTGCGCAGGTTGTCATAGATGCGCCGCCCCAGCCGGATGGCGGCGACGATGGAGCCGAAATCGTCGTCCAGCAGCACCATGCTGGAGGCCTCGCGAGCGACGTCCGTTCCGCGCCCGCCCATGGCGACGCCGATATGCGCGGCCTTGAGGGACGGCGCGTCGTTGACGCCGTCGCCCGTCATGGCGACGATCTCTCCGCGCGCCTTCAGGGCCGTCACGATGCGCAGCTTCTGTTCGGGCAGGATGCGGGCGAAGACGTTGGTGGAGCCCACGCGCGCCGCCAGGTCCTCGTCGCTCATCGCCGCCAGCGCGTCGCCGCTGACCGGCTCGCCCGCGTCGATGCCCGCCTGCCGCGCAATGGCTTTCGCGGTTTCAGGATAATCGCCCGTAATCATGACGACGCGCACGCCCGCCGTGCGGCACTCCGCGATGGCCGCCGGCACGCTGGCGCGCAGCGGATCGGCGAGGCCGACGAGCCCGACGAATTGAAAGTCGAACGCCTGCTGGGCCTCGGGCCACTGGTCCCCTTCGAACGTCGCGCGCGCCACGCCCAGCACGCGCAGCCCTTCGGCCGCCATGGCGTCGATGGACGCGGTCAGCGCCTCCCGGGCGGGCTCGTCCATGCGGCAAAGCTGCGCGATCGCCTCCGGCGAGCCCTTCGCGGCGACGAGGGCGTCGCCCGACGCTCCCTCTCGCCACGCCTGCGACATGGCGAGGAGCTCCGGCCGCAGCCCGTAGGAGCGCACAAGCTGGCGAGCGGGGGCGCCATGCCCGTCCAGATGGTCGTTCGCGAAAGCGTGGAACGCGCGCTCCATGGGGTCCACGGGGTCGCTGGCGCTCGCCAGAACGCCTGTGCGTATGAGGTCGTGGAACGACTGCGGGGGCGCGTGGCCGGCCTCCCTCAGGTTTGCCACGGCGCCGTCCGGCAGGCGCAGTTCCGCAAGGCTCATGCGGTTTTCGGTGAGCGTGCCGGTCTTGTCGGTGCACAGCACGGTGGCCGAGCCCAGCGTTTCGATGGCGCTGGCGCGGCGCGTCAGCACGCGCGCTTTCGAGATGCGCCACGCCCCCATGGCCATGAAGACCGTCAGCACCACAGGGAATTCTTCCGGCATCATCGCCATGCCCAGCGCGATGCCGGCCAGCAGCGCCTGGAGCCAATCGCCGCGCAGCAGGCCGTTCAGCACGACCGCCAGCGCGCAGATGGCGGCGCCCAGCAGCGCGAAGCTGCGCACGATGCGGCGCGTCTGCGCCTGCAGGCGAGGGGGCTCCGTCTCCAGCGCGCTCAGCGACTGGCCGATCCGCCCGATCTCGCTGCGAGGCCCGGTGGCGGTGACTTCGGCGAGTGCCGAGCCGCGCACGATGAGCGAGCCGGAATAGACGAACGGCTGATCCTCCCCGCCGGGCCTTTGCGCAGCCGCCGTGCGCTCGGGATCGGCGCGCTTGCGCACGGGCGCGGATTCGCCGGTCAGCAGCGATTCGTCGCTTTGCAGGTCATGGGCGTGCAACAGCACGGCGTCTGCCGGGGTGCGGTCGCCTTCGCCAAGCGCCACGACGTCTCCGCGCACCACGTCGCGCCCCGCGATGCGCTGGCGCCGGCCGTCGCGGATGACGAGCGCGCGCGGGCTTGTGAGGTCGCGCAGCGCTTCTAGCACGCGCTCGGTGCGGGTTTCCTGCACGACCGTGATGACGACAGACAGCGTGGCGAACGCCATCAGGATCAGCGCTTCCTTGAGGTCGCCGATCAGCAGGTAGATCAGCCCGCCGCCCAGCAGCAGCGCCAGCATGGGCTCGCGCACCACTTCGCCGACGATGCGCAGGGCGGTGCGCCGCTCGCTCCGGGGAAGCTCGTTGGGCCCCTCGGCGCGGAGCCGCGCCTGCGCCTCCTGCGTGGTCAGGCCTTTTGGCGCAGCGCGCCCGCCGTCGTCGCTCAAGCCCGCACCATCCTGTCTGGCTCCAGATCAATGCGCTTGCCGTTGGAAAGCCTAAGGTCTTTCCTGAGAATGTCGAACGAGGGGAGAAGCCCAATGGTCCGCCTGCACTTCCACGGCGCCTGCCGCAGCGTCACCGGCTCCTGCTTCCTCATCGTGGGCGCGCACGCGAAGGTCCTTGTCGATTGCGGCATGGTGCAAGGCTCCAAGACCGAGAAAGAGCTGAACTACCGGGAGTTCCCGTTCGCGCCCGGCTCCATTGACGCGCTCGTGCTGACCCATGCGCACATTGACCATAGCGGGCTCATTCCCAAGCTCGCCCGGCAGGGCTTTACGGGTCCTGTCTACGCCACAAGCGCGACCCGCGATTTGTGCTCGATCATGTTGGCCGATTCCGGCCACATCCAGGAAATGGAGGTGGAGCAGCTCAATCGCCGCAACGAGCGGCGCGGCAAGCCGGAGGTCGAGCCGATCTACACCGCGCAGGACGCCGAGGATTGCATGGAGCAATTCCGCCCTGTGGCGTTCAACGCATGGACCGAGGTCGCCAAGGGCGTGCGCGTGCGCTTCTGGAACGCCGGGCATCTGCTCGGCTCGGCTTCCATCGAGGTGGAGGCGGCGCAGGACGGGGGCGCCAAGCCCTTGCGGCTGCTGTTCTCCGGCGACATCGGCCCGGACGGCAAGCTGCTCCACTCGGACCCCGAGGGGCCGCAAGGGCTCGATCACCTGATCTGCGAATCCACCTATGGCGACGTGGACCGGCAGGACGTTTCGCTCGAAGCGCGCCGCGCGCTCCTGCTGAAGGAGGTCGAGGCCGCCGCCAGGCGCGACGGCGCCTTGCTCATCCCCTCTTTCGCCGTGGAGCGCACCCAGGAATTGCTCGTCGATCTCGTCTCCCTGATGGAAAGCGGCGCGCTGCCGCAGTGCCCCTTGTTCATCGACTCGCCCATGGCGAGCGCCGCCACGAAGGTGTTCAGCGAACACGCCCGCGACTTGCAGGACGGCGCGGCCTTCCTGCGCGCCATGCGGGCGCCGATGGTGCGCTTCACGGAATCCACCGAGCAGAGCAAATCCATCGGGCGCCTGCGGGGGTTCCACATCGTCATCGCCGCGAGCGGCATGTGCGACGCCGGCCGCATCCGCCATCACCTGAAGAACTGGCTGTGGCGCTTCGAGGCGACCGTGCTGCTGGTGGGCTACCAGGCGCAGGGCACGCTGGGCCGCATCCTGCTGGAAGGCGCGCCGAGGGTTCGCATCATGGGCGAACAGATCGAAGTGCGGGCGACGATCCGCTCGCTGGACATCTATTCCGGCCACGCGGACGGCCCTGAATTGGAGCGCTGGGTGGAAAAACGCCTGCCCGTTGCGGGCTCCGTGTTCCTTGTGCATGGCGAACAGGACGCCATGGACGCTCTGACGGCGCGGCTGGGCTCCGCCCGCGTCCTCATGCCGACGCTGGACCAGGCCTTCGAGCTGACGCCGGCCCGCGCTGCGCCAGTCTCAGCGCCGCCCGCGCGCCTCCAGCCCGAGAGCATGGCCCATCTGGACTGGCACAACGACCTGTCGCGCCTCATCCTCGACCTGGACGAAGCTGTGCGCCGCGAGCCGGACGAGAAGGGCCGCGCCCGCGTCATCCGCCGCCTGCGGCGCGCGCTGGCGGAGGAGAGCTAGCGCAGCGCCGCAAGCCCGCCCTTGCGCCGCGAGCCTTTGCGCCGCGCGGGGCGGGGGCTATCTTGAGGACAACCCGTTCGCTCGCACCGGAGCTGAAATGTCCACGCAACCCACCGATCGCATGCCCGCGTTGTTCGTGTCCCATGGCTCGCCCATGACGGCGATCCAGCCGAGCGCCGCCCGCGACTTCCTCATGGGGTTCGCGCATGAAATGCCGCGCCCCAAGGCGATCCTCATCGCCACGGCGCACTTCGAAAGCCGCATTCCGCTGCTCTCGGCGGATGAAAAGCCTGAGATGATCTACGATTTTGGGGGCTTTCCGAAGCCGCTGTTCGAAATCGTCTATGGCGCGCCGGGCTCGCCCGCCCTCGCGCTCCGCGCGGCGCATTTGCTGCGCGAGGCCGGCTATGAGTCCCACGCCGTCACCGGCCGGGGCTTCGACCATGGCACGTGGGTTCCCCTCAAGCTCATGTATCCGGACGCCGACATTCCCGTGGTGCAGCTATCCGTGCAACCCGAGCAAGGCTCCGCCTACCACCTTGCGCTGGGCCGGGCGCTGGCGCCGTTGCGCGACGAGGGCGTGCTGATCGTCGGCTCGGGCAGCCTCACGCACAATCTTTACGAGCTGTCGCGCTCCGGCCGCGAGATGGACGCCCCGGTGCAGCATTGGGTCGCCGATTTCACCGATTGGATCGCCGACAAGGTGCAGGCGGGCGCCGAGGACGACATCGCCGACTATCGCGCCCGCGCGCCCTTCGCGCGCGAGAACCACCCGCGCGCCGAGCACTTCCTGCCGCTGCCCTTCGCGATGGGCGCAGGGCTGGGTGCGCCCGGCAAGCGCGTGCACGCGAGCTATGATTACGGCTTGCTGGCCATGGACGCGTTCCTGTTCCAATAGGCAGGAGCGCGCCCGATCACGTCCGCGTCCTCGGCTCCCGCGCCGGGGCTAGCGCGCGTTCGACGAAGTCCAGCCGGTCCTGCCCGAAATACATGTCCTCGCCGATGAAGACCGTGGGCGAGCCGAACACGCCCGCCGCTATGGCGTCCTGCGTGTTCTGCGCGTAGCGCGCGTGGGCTTCCGGCCCGTCGGCGAGCGCGAGGATCGCGGCGGCGTCGAGCCCGCATTCTCGCGCAAGGCCCGCCAGGATGTCCGGGCAGGCGATGGTGAGGTCGCGCGCCCAGACCGCCGCGAGGATCGCCTCAGCCAGCGCGGTTTGCCCGAAGCCGCCCAATCCGGCGGCGATGATGGCGCGCGCCGCCAGAGAGGCGTCCACCGGCCAGTGGCGCGGCGCCGCGTTCAGCGGAAGGCTGCGCCGCTCGGCCCAGCGCAGCATGTCGGTGCGGCGCCAGGCGAGCCGCGCCGGCGATTGCTTGGCCGGCGCGACCGTGTCCGTCGCGGCGAACACCTGCTGGATGTCCACCGGGCGATGTTCGATCAAGGCCCCGCACCGTTCCGCGACGGCGCATAATTCGCCAAAGCCCAGATAGGCGTATCCGGACATGGGCGAGAAGTAGTGGACGATGCGCAAGGGCTGTTCCCGCTCAGGCGGCCGACGCGAAGGGCGAGCCGCTTTCGATGGGCAGCGCAGGGTCGCGCGACCATTCGTTCCACGACCCGAAGTACATGCGCACGTCCTTCACGCCCGCGTTCTTGAGCGCCAGGAAGGTGTTCGACGCCCGCGCGCCCTTGAAGCAGTAGAGATAAACGGGCGTGTCGGGCGCGACGCCGACGGTGGCGCATTCGGCCAGGATCTCGTCCTTCGCCTTGAAGCGCGGGCCTTCGCCGGTCGGCTTCATCATGCGATACCATTCGAGCCAGCGGGCGCCGGGGATGCGGCCCTTGCGCGGGCAGAATTCCTTGCCGTAGGGCGAGGAGCTGTCGCCGATCCACTCGTCCACGTCGCGCACGTCGAGAATGGCGATCTCGGGCTTGTCGAGCGCGGCCAGCATGTCGGCGGCGTCAAGCAGGATGGCGCCGGCGGACTCGTCGACCGGGAAGGCCGCGGGCGTCGGCGTGGGGACCTCGGTCGTTACAGGCAGGCCCGCCGCCACCCAGGCCTCATAGCCGCCGTGCAGCACCTTGATCTTGGGATAGCCAAGCATGCTCAGCAGATAATAGCCGCGGCACGACTGGCCGAAGCCGGAGTTCATGGACTGTTCGTAGACCACCGCCGTCTCGGCGCCTGAAAGGCCCGCGCCCCCGAAGGCTTTCGCGAAAGTGGACTTCAGCTCCGCGATGCCCTCGGGCGTGGAGGTGGCCAGGAAGGTGAAGATCTCGTGCAGGTTCACCGCGCCGGGCACGTGGCCCGCCGCGTAGGCCGCGGGATTGCGGGTGTCGATGACGACGATCTTTTCAGTCTCGCCAAGCGGGGCGATGTCGGGTGCCGAGATCAGAACTTCGCTCATGTTCGCTCCTCACGTTTTCCGCTGAAAAAACGCCTCATGCCGCCATGTCGGCCAGCATCTTCCGCAACTGCTTCGTGGCCGGCGTAACGATCGCCACGAAGTAGGACTCGCGCAGACGGCGCTGCGCGCGATGGCTCTTGAGATAGCCGCGCGCGCCCGCGTGCAGCATGGCCGCGTGGGCCGCCGCCACGCTGGCCTCGCCAGCCTCGAGACGCAATTGCACGACCTCGCGCCAGTAGGCGTCGGTCGTGTTGAACGGGTCTGCGGCGAGCTCGCGCACCTGCGCGTCGAGCTTCGCCAGCACGCCGGCGAAATCCTCCGGCTGCTGCATGACGAGGTACTTGTTCACGTGCCCCAGCGACGTGCGCGTCTGCTGCATCATGGCGATGCAATCGCGGATCAACCCGACGCCCATGCCCATCTGCAACAGGATGAATCCGGCCCGGATCTTCTTCACGAAGGGCAGGGCGGCGTGGGCCAGCACCAGGTCGTCGGCGACGAACGTGTCCTTGAAGTGGACCGCGTAGGTGCCCGTGCCGTCCATGGCGAGGAACGGATCGCACGGGGCGAGCTCGATCTTCGGGTCGCTGCAATCGGCGACGATCATCACCTTCTCGCCGTCGGCGCATTCGAAGATGGTGCCGAACGTGTGGTGCGGGCCGATGTTGGACACCCACGGCAGGGCGCCGCGCACGATGTAGCCGCCGTCGACGCGCTTGCCCTTGAGCTTCAGTTTCTCGATGCCGAAGAAGCTCTTCATGGGATTCGACAAGCCCGTGCCGCCCAGCAGGTCGGCGCTGGCGGCGCGCTCCAGCATCGCGGCGCGCAGCTTCTCGTTCTCAGTGTTGGCGAGATACCAGACGAGCGTGCTCTGGCACCACGTCATGAACCCGGAGGCGCCGCAGACCGCCGCCACTTCGCTCATCGCGTCGATGGCGGGATTGAGATCCACTTGCGGGCCAGCGGGAACATGGGACGAGAAGGCGCCCGCCGCTCCCAGTTGGCGCAGGATGCTCGCCGGATAGAGCGCGCCATGGTCGATGGCCTCCACCACCGGCGCGAGGTCCGTCTGCGCGATGGCGCGCACGCGCTCCACGAGGCTCGTCTCGACGGGCGGCATTGCGGCGGGAGACGGGCTCGGCTCTGCGAAAGCGAAGGACATGGCTGCTCCTCTCAGGAAAGGGCGCGCTGTCGCCAGCGCGCCGTCAGGATCAGGCGGTGATCTCGACGTTCACCGGGCGGATGAACGTGTTGGCGACCGGCGACCACTTCTTCACGTGGGAGATGAGCGCCTCGATGTCGTCAGCCGCGACGCCGTCGCATTCCATGTCGACCTTGATGCGCACGTCCGTGAAGCCCACGGGCTTCTCGCTCATGTCGCCCGTGCCCCACACGCCGGTGATGTTGAGGTCGCCCTCAAGTTGCAGTTCGAGCTTGCGCACGATCCAGCCGCGATGCACCGCGTTGGCGTGCAGGCCGACCGCCAGGCAGGAGCCGAGCGCCGCCAGCGAGGCTTCGGAGGGGTTGGGGGCCGTGTCGTCGCCCAGCAGCGCCGGGGGCTCGTCGACGATGTAGGGCGGCAGGCTGCGGATGTAGTTGGCGTGGCGGAAGCGGCCTTCCGCGACGGTCTTGCACTTCAGCGTCTTGATGACCTGCGGGTTCGCCTTGCCGGCCGCGATGAGGCCCTCGAGGCCCGTCTTGTCGATGGGCGTCAGGCAGCCCGTCAGGACGACCTCCGGTGATGATGTCATGTTGTTTCCCTCCGTTTGCGCCCCGCGGCGTCGCAGCCGCGAACCGTGCGCCCTGCCAAGCATGGCGCGTGCCACCGGGGGAGGTTGCGACGCCGCGCCGCGCCCGCGCCGGGGAGGCGGGCGTTCGCGAGGGCCGGGAGGCGCACAGGATTTCAGCGGCGCCCGCGCTTGCGCCATCCGCTTGCCCGCGTAATAAGCGCACTGCTCACGGGGCTCCCATGGACTTCTTTTCATCGAACGGCGTGCGGCTGGCATATGTGGACGTGGCGCCCGAGGGGGCGGACCGCGGCCAGCCGATCCTCCTCATCCACGGCTTCGCCTCCAACCACGCGGTGAACTGGGCGAACACGTTGTGGATTCGCACGCTCACGCAGGACGGCCGGCGCGTCATAGCGTTCGACAACCGGGGCCACGGCGAAAGCGAGAAGCTCTATGAGCCCGCCCAGTACGCCACGTCGCTGATGGCGCGCGACGCCGCCAACCTTCTCGACCACCTGGGCGTGGAGCGCGCCGACGTCATGGGCTATTCCATGGGCGCGCGCATCACCGCCTTCATGGCGCTGGAGCATAAGGCGAGGGTGCGCAGGGCGATCCTCGGCGGGCTCGGCTACAGGCTGGTGGCGGGCGCCGCATTGCCGAGCAACATCGCGCAGGCGATGGAGGCGCCCTCGCTCGACGTGCTGACCGATCCCATGCAGCGCATGTTCCGCGCCTTCGCGCAGCAGACCCGAAGCGACCTGCGCGCGCTCGCCGCCTGCATCCGCGGCTCGCGCCAGAGCCTAACCGAAAAGGGCGTCTCGGCCATCGCGTGCCCCACGCTGGTCGCGGTGGGCACGACCGACGAGGTGTCGGGCGACGGCCCGGCGCTGGCGCGCCTGCTGCCCCATGGGCGGGCGCTGGACATTCCCGGCAAAGACCACAACCTGGCCGTGGGCGACAAGGTCTACAAGCGGGGCGTGCTGGACTTTCTCGCCGAAGCGTGAGGGCGCCCGGGGGGCGGAACGGCCCAACCCTTGTCCTTTCAGGGCGCAGGAGTCATATCATCGACTTGCGCGCGGGGCAGGGTGCGCCAGGCGGAGCTTGAGACACCATGACGCCATCGAGCCAGATCCGGAACGTCGTCGGCTTCGGCGAGGTCGATCCGATGTTCGCCCGCATCCGCGCGGAGGCCGAGGAGATCGTGCGTCGCGAGCCCGAGGTCGCGGGCTTCGTGCTGGGCACTGTGCTCAACCATGTGCGGCTGGAAAGCGCCATCGTGCAGCGCATCGCCGACCGGCTCGACCATCAGGAAGTGCCGGGCGACCTCATCCGCCAGACATACCTTGACGTGATCTCGCGCGATTCCTCGCTGGCGGAGGCCATGCGGTCCGACCTGATGGCCGTGGCCGACCGGGATCCCGCCTGCACGCGCTTCATCGAGCCGCTGCTCTATTTCAAGGGCTTCCACGCCATCCAGACCCACCGCCTCGCGCATACGCTCTGGAAGGCGGGCCGCAAGGACTTCGCGCTCTACCTGCAAAGCCGCTCGTCGGAAGTGTTCCAGTGCGACATCCATCCCGCCGCCCGCTTCGGCACGGGCATCTTCCTGGATCACGCCACGGGTCTCGTGGTGGGCTCCACGGCGGAGATCGGCGACGACGTGTCGATCCTACACAACGTCACTCTCGGCGGCACCGGCAAGGAAGGCGGCGACCGCCACCCCAAGATACGCCGGGGCGTCCTCATCGGGGCCGGGGCGAAGATCATCGGAAACATCGAGGTGGGCATGTGCTCGCGCATCGCGGCCGGCTCCGTGGTGCTGTCGCCCGTGGCGCCGCGCACGACCGTCGCCGGGGTGCCGGCGCGCGTGGTCGGGGAAGCCGGTTGCGCGGAGCCCGCGCGCAGCATGGACCAGATCCTGGCCGACAAGTTCGAGACGTGAGCGCAGCGGCGGATTGATCCGGCTCGCCTTGCTCCCGGGGGGCTTTTCTGGCAAGGCTCCGCCCCTTGAAATTGGATTGCGGAGAGGCGCTTTGGACAAGACCGAGTTGCAAAAATTGCAGGCGTTCCTGCGCCAGTCCTTCGGCA
Organism: Hyphomicrobiales bacterium; assembly: GCA_028290405.1. GTDB lineage: Bacteria > Pseudomonadota > Alphaproteobacteria > Rhizobiales > Beijerinckiaceae > Terripilifer. The sequence goes on along the minus strand of JAQGJX010000128.1, from coordinate 8,718 downwards.
ACGAGGACCTCAAGGTGGCGCTCGACCCGCGCAATACGGAGCAGGCTGCGGTTCATCTGGGCGAGCGAGCAATCGCCACCGTGTCGGTGGACGACGAGGACGGCGACCGCTCCTTCGCGTTCGAAATGAAGATTCCCGTCGGCCGCGAGGTCATCCAGGAATACCTGCGCCGGCTGTTCGAGAACGAAGAGCTGAAGGTCGTCGGCCGCATGAAGAAGACGGATTCCGTAGAACTGAACAACGGCCCGGACTTCCTCGGCGTGGTGTCCGCAGACGACGCGCGCGGCTCGTCCTACACCCTCCAGATGGCGATTCTCGACTTCGACCTGGAAGACTTCTAGCCGCTATTGCGCAGCCATGGAGGCGATGAAGCGCGTCGTTTCCATGGTCATCCGCTCCCATTGATCGAGGAGCGACGCGGAGAAGCGCAGGCGCACGTCCAGCCCCTGCAGGCGAAAGTCCGCGATGCACCCGTTGGCCAGGGCGCTTGGACCGTCCGGGTCTTCGGGCGGCCGCATGCACCGGGCGGCGAACAGGCCGCCCTCCGGCGGATTGAAGTACAGCGTCTCATGTTCGTATGGGCTCGAGGGCTCGAACGCGCGCATCATCAGCCCGCCTTCGGTCTGCATCGGCTCGCTCCCGCGCTTCAGGAAGCGGGCGTAGAGTTTCGCCATGCGCTCGAAAGGCGCGAGCGCCGTCTCGGGCGGTTGCAGCGTCAGGTACACCGTATCGCGCGCAGCCTCCGTCTCACCCGGCGCGAGCGGGCGAGGGGCGGGCGGCGGGCCGAAGTCGATGGCGCTGGCCGCCAGGTGCAATTCGTCCATGCGCCCGCCGACCCTGTCCTGCGCATGGCGCAGATGTCCGGCCGGCACGCGCAGCGCGACCTCGCCCACCCGCACGTCGACGATCTGCGCGCCCGCCGGGGCGACGACGCGCGCGGGCGCGCCGCTATAGAAAGCGGACAGCGCCAGCCCTGCGGCCGCCGCGATCGCCACGCCGCCCCATATGATGCGCGCAAGTCTCATGCGGGCCACGATGGCGCGATTCGGCGAGCTGGACCATAGGCGCAGCCATGTCGCGGGCCGCCATGGGCGTGATATACAGAGCCCCTCAGGGAGACAGACCATGCCCATCTACGCACTCGACGATTCCGTTCCCGTCCTGCCCGCCGACGGGCGCTATTGGGTCGCGCCGGACGCGACCCTCATCGGCAAGGTGCGGCTGGAGGACGACGCGAGCGTCTGGTTCGGCTGCGTGCTGCGGGGCGACCGCGAATGGATCGTCATCGGCGCACGCTCCAATGTGCAGGAGCGCACGGTGATGCACACCGATCCCGGCTTTACGCTCGACGTAGGCGAGGACGTCACCATTGGGCACGGCTGCATCCTGCACGGCTGCACCATCGGCGCGGTGTCGCTGATCGGGATGGGCGCGACGATCCTCAACGGAGCGCGCATCGGGCGCAATTGCCTCGTGGGCGCCAACGCCCTCGTGACGGAGGGCAAGGAGTTTCCCGACAACAGCCTCATCGTGGGCTCGCCGGCGAAAGCCGTGCGCACCATGGACGCGGACGCCATTGCGAAAATGCAGCGCGGCGCGGGCTTCTATGTCGCCAACGCGCGCGCCTACAAGAAAGGCCTGCGGCTCATCGAGCCCTGATCAGAGAACGATGGATTCGTCGAACGCGTCCGACGGCAGGAGGCGCACGAACTCCATCGCGAAGCGCTCTCCGTCGGCGCGCACGATGCGCCCCTTCGTCGAGCCCACGAGCACGAGTTCGCCGACTTCCGGCATGACTTCGGACGCGATCATCGCGCCCGAGAGGGACACGTCGATGATCGAGACCTGCAGCTTGCGCCCGTCCGACAGGGTCATCGTGGCGCTGGGGTTGGCGGGCGTGATGCGCTGGTAGCGGCGGTCCTCGACGAGGCCCAGTTCATCCCGGTTGGCGAGCCATGTAAGCTGGTCGGCGAGCCGGTCGCGCTTGCCGGGCGTCACGCTGAACTTCACCGCGAACCCGCCAGCGATGCGGCGGACGATCTCGCCTTCGAGCCGCCCGAGTTCGTCGATATACAGAACGATGCGCTGGCCCACGTCGCCCCGCAGGGGCGCGAAGACCGCGACGCCGCCGGGCGACATATCGATGGTCTGGAAAGGGCATTCGGTCCTGTCCGGCAGCAGGAATCGGCCCAGCAGCGCCACCTTCACGCGCGCGTGCCGGCGCTTGTCCAGCCGCGCGTCTTCGGCGGGGCCAAGCAGCGCCCTTGCGGCGGAACTCGTCATCGAACGGACCTTTCGTTCGCGGAACGCTCCGCGAGGCGATGATGTGAGGCCCCACGATAGCGCGCTTACTCTTAAGGCTGGCTTACCGGGCCCTCCCGGTCCATCAGGCCGCCCTGTATCAGCACGAGGCGTTCGCGGGCCGTGCTGCGCCCGCCCGTTCGTCCGCCGCGATGCAGCAGCCGCCAGGCCGCCAGCCGCAGCGGCTCCACGCGCTCGCGTCCGTACCAATCCGGCACAGCGCTGGGGGACAATCCGCCCAGCAGGGTCGCGTGCCCGGGCCCCCGCCGCAGCGGCAGCAGCAGCATTTCGAACTCCAGCGGCGGAGCGCAGGCGGGAGCCGCCCAGACCGTCGCCACCGCGGGGGTGAAGTCGCAGCAGACCATTTCCAGCAAGTCCGCGACCTGTTCGCGCTGCTCCTCGCGCCAATGGGCCACGAACGACGCCCCAAAGCCCGGCGACAGCAGCAACTTCTCGAGCCGCCCGCCAGCCGCGCAGATGGGGAAGGCGCGTTCGGGATCGACGTCGAGCATGAACGTGTCGCTGAGCGCGGACCGCATGGCCGCGAAGGCGGACGCCGTATCCGATTGGGCCCGGGCCGGAACCGAGCGCCCCTCGCGCAGGCCTTCCCAGTAGTCGAGCAGATGACGGGTGGCGGAATGTCTCATATCGATCCTCGAAGCCGCCCAAACGCGTCGCATCGGGACACATCGGGCGGTGAATTGTTCATGTGGACGACGCTGAGCGAGGGCCGTGCCAGAGGCTGCGCGGGGGCGCTTGCCCTTCCGGACCGGAACCTCCAAGGATGCGACATCGCGGCCCCGCCGCTTACGTTGGTGATTCATGGCAGCCGACAGACCGCGCGAACCGATGTTCAATTTGCCGAACGTGATCGTCCTGACGATCGTGGTTCTGGCGGGCGTGCATGTGGCGCGCGAATACTGGTTCGATCCGGAGACGGACGCCGAGTTCCTGCGCTGGCTGGCCTTTGTGCCGGGGCGCCTGCTCTTTGCGTTCAATCCCGACGCGGTGGCGGCGGAGTTGACGCGCCTGGCCGGGGAAGGGGCGGCGGACCGCCTCGCCCTGGGGCAATTCTTCCTGGCCGACGGCCGCGCGCACACCTGGACGCTGTTCACCTACGCCTTCCTGCACGCGGACTGGACGCATCTGGGCGTGAACAGCCTGTGGCTGGCGGCCTTCGGCGCGCCCGTGGCGTCGCGGTTCGGAGCGTCGCGGTTCCTCTCGTTCCTGCTGGTGACGGCGATCGCGGGCGCGCTCGTGCATTTCTTGGCGCATATGAACGACCTGACCCCGGTGATCGGCGCGTCCGCGTCCGTCTCCGGCGCGATGGCGGCCGCCGTGCGCTTCGTGTTCCAGCCGGGCGCGCCGCTCGGCTCAGCGCAGTACGGCCGCCTGCCGCCAGAGCTTGCGGTGCGCCAGCCTGCGCTCACCGTGCGCGGCGCTTTCCGCGACCCCCGCGTGCTGCAATTCTCGCTGCTCTGGTTCGCCGTGAACCTCATTATCGGGCTGGTGGCGGTGCCGTTGGGCATCTCGGAAACGGGCGTGGCGTGGGAGGCCCATGCGGGCGGGTTCGTCGCCGGGTTCCTGCTCTTCCGGTTCTTCGATCGCCCCTCGTCCGACGCTTACGCGCACGACGGGGACGACGAAGGCGCGAGCGCCGCCAACTGATGAAAGTCCCTATGTAAGAGGGGCTTGCCTGCAAGGGCCGACCGGCCCATCATGAATGTAACCGAACCGATGCGGGCGCAGAGCCGCACGGCGGGACGTTCAGGATCGAAGGTCCTTCGGGGCAGGAGGCGAGCATGACGGTTGGGCGCATTCTGGCGGCCAAGGGCCGCGACGTCGTCACCATTGAACCACACCGCACGATTGCGGACGCGGCCGAACTTCTGGCCCGCCGCTCCATCGGCGCCATCGTGGTGACGGACCACACGGGCGCGGTGCGCGGCATCGTGTCCGAGCGCGACATCGTCCGCATGCTTTCAAGCAAAGGCCCCGGCGCGCTGAAGGAAGACGTCGCCGCCTGGATGACGCAGAACGTGGTCACCACGCGCGAGGGCACGACGGTGCCCTCCCTGATGGAGCAGATGACCACGGGGCGCTTCCGGCATATCCCGGTGGTGGAGGAGGGGCGCCTGGTGGGCATCGTCTCCATCGGCGACGTGGTGAAGCACCGTCTCGCCGAGATGGAGACAGAGCAGAAAGCTCTTCGCGAGTATATCGCGACCGCCTGAGCCTCAGGGCGCCAGCAGGGCGATCTGCTCTTCGATGTCCGCCATGGCGCGGCGCACGGACTCGCGCCCGATGGCGATCATCTCGTCGGCGCGATGGAAATCGAACAGGCCGATGCGTCCCAGCTTCGCGTTGATCGACGCGTCGGGCGGATCGCCCGCAAGGCGCGAGCGCGCGATGCGGTCCTGGGTGATGTTGAAGGCGTCCACCATCGTGGCCGCCACCCCCGGCGCCGCGTTGACGGTCTCCGATGAGCCCCGGAACAGGCCGCGTCGGCCGCGCAGGTTCGGCAGGAAGCCGCTGGGCGGCGCCGCGCCCGCGTTCACCGCCTGCGCCTCAAGCCCAACCAGCGTCTCGTCGAGGCTCGCCTCGTCGCTGATGACGGTCGCCCGCCAGCGCGTCTCGGCGACGAGATTGACGGCGATGACCAGTTCCGCCCCAAGGGCCCGGCAGACGGTGATCGGCACCGGGTTCACCAGCGCGCCGTCGAACAGCCAGCGCTTGCCGACGCGCACGGGTTCGAAAATGCCCGGCAGGGCGTAGGACGCGCGCAGCGCCTCCACGAGATTGCCCTTTGTGAGCCAGATCTCGTGCCCGGCGCCCATCTCGGTCGCCACCGCCGCGAAGGTGGTCTTCAGATCCTCGACGCGCTGGTCGCCGAGCGCCTTCTCCAGCCGCTGGCGCAGCTTGTTGCCCGCGATCAGCCCCGCGCCCGAGAAGGAGAGGTCAAGCAGGCTGAACACGCGGCGCTTGGTGAGGGAGCGGGCGAAGTCCTCGAGGTCGTCCAGGGCCCCGCCAGCCCAGCAGCCGCCCACGACAGCCCCGATGGAGGCGCCGGCGACGACCTCCGGCACGAGGCCGCAGGCCTCAAGCTCGCGCAGCACGCCGATGTGCGCCCAGCCGCGCGCCGCGCCCGCGCCCAGCGCGACGCCGATCCGTACCCCCCGATGCGGGCGATGCGGCGCGGGCTGCCCGCCGCCCGTTTCCCTGGCCTGATCCATGGTCTTGGTGCCGAAGAGGTTCATGACGCTACCTGAGGCCTGACGCTGAGGGGCAACGCATGCCCCGGAGCGACGTTCCTGCCATTGCGTCAGGCTGTCCTTCGAAAGTGACCGAAACTTTAAGGCGCGAGGGTGTCCGGCTTCGGCACGAGGCGCGCGCTTTCTGCGCCACCCTCTACGGAGCGGTAGAAGCACGAGCGCCGGCCCGTGTGGCAGGCCTTGCCGTCGCCGCCCGCCTCGACCTTGAGCAGGATCGCGTCCTGGTCGCAATCAACAAGCATCTCCTGCACGCGCTGCACCTGGCCGGAGGTGTCGCCCTTGCGCCAGAGGGATTGGCGCGAGCGCGACCAGTAATGCGCGACGCCGGTCTCCATGGTGAGGCGCAACGCCTCCGCGTTCATGTACGCGACCATCAGCACGTCGCCGGTGCGCACCTCGCTCGCGACGCACACGATGAGGCCGTCGGCGTCGAACTTCGGCGTGAAGACCGGGCCCTCTTCGAGGTCGCGCTTGGCGCCGCGGGGCGGGAATTCGAACGTGGTCATGTGGAGGGTCTCCGGGCGCGTATGGGCAACTGGAACGACGGCTGCTGAGCGGGACCGCGCGCCTCCCGGCGCGCATCTGCCCGCAGTCCCTGCGTCGGGAAACGCGGAGCCATGCGCGCCGGGAGGCGCGCGGTCCATTTGCGGCAAATTAACCGCCGAGCAGCTTCGCCGCCAGAGCGATGTCCTCTGGGGCGTTGGCGTTGAAAAAGGGGTCGAGCGGCGCGACGGGCCATTCCACGGTCGCGGTTTTGTAGCGCGCCGTCCAACGGTCGATCTTGCGCATGTTCTCTTCCAGCAGGGCCCGGCGGAGGTCTTCGCGCAGCGACACCCGCCAGAGGGCGATCACCGGATGGGACTGGCCGTCCGAGGCTGCGACGGCGACATCGGCGTCCTCAGCTTCGCGCGCCGCATGAAGACGCTCCACCAAGTCCTCAGGAAGAAAAGGACAATCGGCCGCCACGCTCAGCAGCCAGCGGCAGTCCGGGCGGGTGCGGGCCGCCCAGTCCATGCCCGCCAGAACGCCCGCCAGCGGGCCCACGAAACCCTCGACGCTGTCAGGCTCGACGGGCAGGCCCCAAGGGGCGAAGCGCGCCGGGTCGCCGTTGGCGTTGAGCGTCAGGGCGGCGCATTGGGGCGCGACGCGCGCGATGACGTGATCCAGGATCGTCTTGCCCCCCAGCGTCCGCAGCGGCTTGTCGCCGCCTCCCATGCGCCGGGCGAGGCCGCCCGCGAGGATGACCCCGACCGTGCTTGGGAGAGGCGCCTCGCCGCTCATTCGATGACGATCCGGGGCGCGGCACGCGCCACGGCGCCGGTCTCCAGCGAGTCCCAGACGCGGCGCGCGATCGCCAGATAGGCTTGCGCGTGCGGACCGTCAGGGGCGGTCGCCATGACCGGACGGCCTTCATCCGAGGTCGCGCGGATGTCCATGTGGAGCGGGATTTCGCCCAGGAAGGGAACGCCCGTCTTCTCGGCTTCCGCCTTGGCGCCCCCGTGGCCGAAGATGGGGGAGACGTGGCCGCAGTTCGGGCAGCAGAAGTTCGCCATGTTCTCGATGATCCCAAGAACCGGCACGCTGACCTTGCGGAACATGGCGACGCCGCGCCGGGCGTCCAGCAAGGCGAGGTCCTGGGGGGTGGAGACGATCACGGCGCCCGCGAGCGGCGTCTGCTGCGCGATCGTGAGCTGCGCGTCGCCGGTGCCGGGCGGCATGTCGATCACGAGCACGTCGAGGTCGCCCCATGCGACTTCGCGCAGCATCTGCGTCAGCGCGCTCATCACCATGGGGCCGCGCCAGATCATCGCGGTCTCCTCGTCCACCAGAAAGCCGATGGACATGACCTTCACGCCGTAACGCTCCAGCGGCTCCATCTTGCGGTCGGCGCTCACGCGCGGCTTGCCGGAAAGGCCGAAGAGCTTGGGCTGCGAGGGGCCGTAGATGTCGGCGTCCAGCATGCCGACCTTGAGGCCCAGCGCCGCCAAGCCCAGCGCGAGGTTGCACGAAGTGGTGGACTTGCCGACGCCGCCCTTGCCGGACGCGACCGCGATGATGTGCTTGATGCCCGGAATGCCTGTGGCCTTGGCGGTCGCCGGGGCGGGGTTCTTGGGGCCGCTGCGCAACGGCGTAGGCCCGGCGGGGGCCGGGGCCCCTGACCCCTGCGGCCTCTCGCCCGTGAGGCCGACGAGCGCCTGGGTGACGCCCGCCAGACGCTTCACGGCGGCTTCGGCGGCGGCGCGCACGCTTTCCAGCGCGTTCACCTCGGAGGGGTCGATGGAGATGGCGAAGATCACCTTGCCGCCGTCGGCCACGATCTCCGTGAGGCGCCCGGAGGCTGGCAACGACCCGCCGTCGGGGAGCTTCACGGCTTCGAGTGCGCGCAGAACGTCGTCGCGGGATACGGACACATGGAACTCCGGTGTGAGGCTCGCCTCCGGCTGCATATAGGCAAGTTGCGCCCCGCCCGCCAGTTCAGCTTTGCCAGGAGGATCGCCCGGCGGGCTTTGCGCCGCGCGTTAAGCGCGAACGCAGGCGCATCACCCAAGGTCGCCCAGCTTCTCGCGGGCCTTCAGGTAATCCTCGGTCGTCATCACCGGCGGGCGCGGGGGCGCGCCGTGGGGATCGAAGCCCTCGTTGATGACCGCCTGCACGCGGCAGTCCTCGCACATGCGGACCACGTCGATGCGGCGCGCGTGCTCGCCCGAGAACATCCAGTGCTTTTCCTGCAGCTTCGCCACCACGCGCTCCACCGTGGCCTTCGTGCCGAACGGCTTGGCGCAGACGATGCACGCGTAGGGCTCTTCCTCCTTCAGCGCCTTGTGGCCGATGGCCCAGGCGTCGAAGTCGAGGCGCGGCTCTATGGAGATCACCTTCTCGGGGCACGTGGCTTCGCACAGGCCGCATTGCACGCACAGGCTTTCCGAAAAGCGCAGCATCGGCTTGTCGGCGTTGTCCGCCAGCGCGCCCGTGGGGCAGGCGGTGACGCAGGAATGGCACAGCGTGCAGCCCGCGGCGTCCAGCGTGACCCCGCCGAACGGCGCGCCTTTCTCCAGCGGCACGACGGCGACGGGCGCGGGCGCCACGTGGCGCAACTCGCGGAACACCGTCTCCAGCACGCCGCGCTTGGCGCCGCGCGCCACGA
>JAQGJX010000052.1 GCA_028290405.1 Hyphomicrobiales bacterium | reverse complement strand
GGCCGGCGCCGGGCGCGGCGGCAGATAAGCGATCGGCGCAGCGTGGCGCGCGGCGGGCGCGACGTGCGGGGCCCCATGATGGTGACGGGGAGGCTGGGGCGCGCCCCAGTGCGCCGCGTGGCGCTGGGGCGCGGCGTGGCGCGGAGCGGCATGGCGGGGGGCCGCATGATGCGGGGCCGAATGCTGCTGGGCCGCATGGTGCGGGGCCGCATGGTGCGGGGCGGCATGGTGGGGCCGCGCGTGCGGCGCCGGCGCATTGTGGCGCGGCGCAAAGGTCTGGGGGGCGCTGTGCCCCTGGCCGGCGAAGGCCGGGAGACCGGTGATCGCGAGCGCCGTGGCGGCTAGCGCGGCGTGCGCGCGCCAGGAGGCCCTCTTCTGCAGGACTGACATGTCAAACTCCGTGAGGCGGCCTCCTCAACGACGAACCTAGCGCCCATGGCCGCAAAGGTGAAGCCCATGTTTACGGAGCCTTAAGGTTAACCATAACAACCACGGTGAACGCCGCCCCGGCGGGCGCGCTGCGGCGGGAACGCAATCCCGCCCGAACCCCTCGCAGCCCGCGACCCTCGACGGCCTCGCGCGATCCCCCGCGTCCCTCTACGCCGAAAGTATATATCCACGCCCGCCCGGTGCGTCCCCGTGGCAGTGGTTAAGAAAGTCCCTGCCCTGCAAGGGTTTTGTAAACATTCGGGGGCGGCCGCCCGCGTCCGACGCGCGCCGGGGCGCGAGGGACATAGACCATCGTCCCATTCGACTCCCCCTTCCAAATGGCTCAAATCGTATCAGGCGAAATGGTCGGGAGGCCCTGTCGCTCAGCGGTCCGCGCAAAAGGCGCGCCGCGCGAACGGCGGGGGCGACGAGGTCGTCGAGGAAGAACGGCAGCAGGGCTCAGGTCCGGCGCCGCTGGCGGAGAGGAAAGCACGGTCCCGCGACGGGCCTGCAAACCAGATTTTCGATCTCGACGAGCAGCGCCGCAGCACGCGGGCCGCCGGAATTTCAATCAGGTCATGGTGGAGGAAGATATGAGCATGGCTTCGACAACCGCAGAGGGCGCAACGACGCGCCCGATGACCAAGGAGGAGAAGAAGGTCATACTGGCTTCTTCGCTCGGCACGGTCTTCGAATGGAACGACTTCTACCTCTATGGGTCGCTGGCGGCCGTCATCGGCGCGCAGTTCTTCTCCGCGTTCGACCCCACGACCCGCAACGTCTTCGCCCTGCTGGCCTTCGCGGCCGGCTTCCTCGTGCGCCCCTTCGGCGCGCTGTTCTTCGGCCGCATCGGCGATCTCGTCGGCCGCAAGTACACGTTCCTCATCACCATCCTGATCATGGGCTTTTCGACCTTCATCGTCGGCCTGCTGCCGTCGTATGAGTCGATCGGCTGGATCGCGCCCGTCACCCTCATCGTGCTGCGCATGCTCCAGGGCCTGGCGCTGGGCGGCGAAGACGGCGGCGCGGCGGTTTACGTGGCCGAGCACGCGCCCGTCGGGCGTCGCGGCTTCTACACCTCGTGGATCCAGACCACGGCGACCATCGGCCTGCTGCTGTCGCTGATGATCATCCTGATGCTGCGCACCTATCTCGGCGAAAAGGACTTCGCCGCGTACGGTTGGCGCATCCCCTTCCTCATGTCGATCTTCCTGCTGGCGATCTCGGTCTGGATTCGTCTCCAGATGTCTGAATCCCCGGCCTTCCAGAAGATGAAGGAAGAGGGCACGCAGTCCAAGGCGCCGCTGTCGGAAGCCTTCGGCCAGTGGAAGAACGGCAAGATGGTGATCATCGCGCTGCTCGGCCTCGTCGCCGGTCAGGCCGTGGTCTGGTACACGGGCCAGTTCTACGCCCTGTTCTTCCTGCAGAGCATCCTCAAGGTCGATCTGTTCACGTCCAACGTGCTGATCGCCTGGTCGCTGATCCTGGGCACGGGCGGGTTCATCTTCTTCGGCTCGCTGTCCGACCGCATCGGCCGCAAGCCGGTGATCCTGGCCGGCTGCTTCATCGCCGCGATCAGCTACTTCCCGCTGTTCACGCAGATGACCGAAATCGCCAACCCGACGCTGGCTCGCGCCATCGAGACGGTGAAGGTGCAAGTCTCGGCCGATCCCGCCACCTGCGGCTCGGTGTTCGATCCGGTCGGCATCCGCACGTTCACGGCGCCTTGCGACGTGGCTCGCGTGGCGATGGCCCGTTCGGCCATCAAGTATGAGCTGGTGGCGGCCCCGGCCGGTTCGCCCGCCAAGGTGCTCGTGAACGGCAAGGAAGTGGCGATCGACGCCGCCATCCCGAAGAACATGGCGACCTTCGCGGCCGCCGCCCAGGAAGCCGGCTACCCGAAGGCGGGCGATGCGAGCATCATGAAGCTGAACGGCTTCTTCGAGGCTCTGACGAACGCGCAGTCGCTGAAGCTCATCGGCATTCTGACCATCCTCGTTCTCTACGTGACGGCCGTGTACGGCCCGATCGCGGCGGCGCTGGTGGAGTTCTTCCCGACGCGCATCCGCTACACCGCCATGTCGCTGCCCTATCACATTGGCAACGGCTGGTTCGGCGGCTTCCTGCCCCCGACGGCCTTCGCCATGGTGGCCTCGACCGGCGACATCTACTACGGCCTCTGGTACCCGGTCGTGATCGCCCTCGGCACCGTCGTCATCGGCCTGATCTTCGTGCCGGAGACCAAGGACCGCGACATCTACTCCGTCGAAACGAAGTAATCCGCTTCGTCTGAGACGCTGCAAAATCGAAAGCCCCGCGGCGCGCCGCGGGGCTTTCTGATTCAGGAGGCGCCGAGGAACGCGCCGTGCGGATTATTGGCAGACGCGCACGCGCCCCAGCACCCAGGCGTAGCCGTTCCACACCTGCTGACGCTCATACCAGCACGCAGGCTCGGCGTAGACCGGCGGGGCGGCGTACACAGGCGCGCCGTAGCCATAGCCGTATCCGCCGTTGGCGGCGCCGGCCGCCAGGGCGCCCAGCGCCAGGCCGCCCACGA
>JAQGJX010000070.1 GCA_028290405.1 Hyphomicrobiales bacterium | reverse complement strand
CGCCCCGCGTGCCGCTCGCGCGCCCGCTCCGGCCCGCCCAGCGCGGCGAGCGCGCGACGGGCGCGCAACTCCTCCTCCAGTGCGGCCCACGCCTGCGCATTGGCCTGCGCGTCAGGCGACGCGGGGTCGAGCGGGGCGCCGATCAGAGCCATGCGTTTGCTCCCTGGAGGGACGGTCACATCGAATCGTACTTCTCCACCCGCCACTTCTCCTTCGCGGCGTCTTTGTGCCAGGCGGCCCAGGCGGGCAGCGCCATGACGGCGTCCATGTAGGCGCGGGTCCGGGCGGACACCGGCACGTCGTAAATGTGCAGACGGTTCACCACCGGAGCGAACATGGCGTCGGCCGCGCTGAACTTGCCGTACAGGAACGGACCGCCGCGGCCGAACGCGTCGCGCGCTTCCGCCCACGCGGCCTCGAGCCGCGCCACGTCCGCCATGGCCTCCGGGGTCATCTCGCGCGCCTTGGGCTCTCTTCGGAAGTTGGTGGGGCAATGGATGCGCAGGTCGCGGAATCCCGCGTGCATCTCGCTGGCGAGCGCGCGAGCGTGCGCGCGCGCCGCCTTGCGCTTGGGCCAGACGTCGCGGGCCGGAAACTTCTCCGCCACATATTCCATGATGGCGAGGGATTCCCACACGCGCACGTCGCCGTCCGTCAGCACCGGAACCTTGCCGGTGGGGGACAGCTTGCGCAGCTTCGCCTTGCCCTTGTCGTCGTAGATGTTGACCAGCGTTTCCTCGAACGGAATATGCAGCGTGGCCAGCAGAATCCATGGCCGCATGGACCATGACGAATAAGCCTTGTTGCCGATGATGAGCCCGAGCGGCATGCGTCTCCCCAAAGATTCTCGCGTGGCGCCGATTGTTCGCCCTCGCGGGCGGGAATGGCAAGCCTCTTGCTCGCGCTCGCGTATCGACGCATTCGCCGCCATGCCCTAGCATCTGGGCGATTCGACGCGGCTTCGGAGCGCCCCTTCATGTCCGCATTCAGCATGGCCAGCCTGCACGTTCCCGGCTTCACCTGGCCGGACCTGCTGGCCTTCGCGTTCTTCGCCGCCGCCTGGGGTCTCTATCACGTGGCGGTGGAGCGGCGGGGCGTGAGCGGCCTCAACGGCATGATGGCGCAATACCGCATTCGCTGGATGAACGAGATGGCCGAGCGCGAGGTGCGCATCGTGGATTCGGCCATTATGAGTTCGCTGCAGAACGGCACGGCCTTCTTCGCGTCCACCTCGCTGCTCGCCATAGGCGCCTCCGCCACCCTGTTGCGCGCCAGCGAGGACGCGGCGAAGATCGCCAGCGACCTGCCGCTGGGCATCGAGACCTCGCGCGCCCTTTGGGAGACGAAGGTGATCGGCCTGCTGCTGATCTTCGGCTACGCGTTCTTCAAGTTCGGCTGGTCGTATCGCTTGTTCAACTATTCGGCGATCCTGGTGGGCGCCACGCCGTCCGCGCGCTCGCCCGATGCCCTTGAGCGGGCGCGGGTCGCGGGCCGCGCCGCCCGCATGGGCATCGTGGCCGCGCGGCATTTCACGCGCGGTCAGCGGGCGTTCTTCTTCGCCCTCGCGTATCTGGGCTGGTTCCTGGGGCCATGGGTGTTCATCGCCATGACGACGTTCGTGCTGCTCGTCATGTGGGCGCGCCAGTACACGTCCGGCGCCCGCGAGGCGATGATGTGGGAGCCGCCGGCGGAGGGCGCGCGCGCGCCGCGCCCTTGACGCGCCCCGCCCGAGACCCCATCACCCCGTGATGCAAAACGAATCCGCCCCCTCCGATGCGCCCAAGAGCCGGCTCACCCTGGCCGACACCATTCTGGAATTGTGCGCCGAGCGCGGCCCCGGCAAGTCCATCTGCCCGACCGACGCCGCCCGCGCCTTCGCGCACAATCGCGGCGAGGACGAACTGGCCTGGCGCCATTGGCTGAGCAAGGTTCGCGGCGAGGCCGTGGGGCTCGCCCGGCAAGGCCGCCTCGTCATCTACCGCAAGGGCAAGCCGGCGGACCCGGACGATTTCCGCGGCGTGTACCGGCTCGGGCTGCCACGCAGCGAGTGACCCCTCAGGGCGCTGGAAACAGCGCGCTGCTGCGGCCCGCCGCCCAATAGGCGACAAGGCCGAAATACTCGCGCACCGCGCGGTCCGTCTGCGTCAGGCCCTCCGAGGTCAGGAAGCTCGGCCGCCACAACTCGCGGCTACGCCCTGTCGTGCTGTAGTTCACCGGATAGGGAACGACCGGAAAACCCGCTTGCCGGAACACCCCGACCGAGCGGGGCATGTGGACGGCGGAGGTGAGCAGAAGCCAGGTCTCCCCTGCCTTCGGCCCCACGAGCTCCCTGGTGAAGACCGCGTTCTCCCACGTGTTGCGCGAGCGGTCCTCGTAGACGACCTGTTCGGGCGCGAGCCCAATGGCGGGGAACAGCTTGCGGGCCACGTCGGATTCGTTCGTGCCGCTCGCCGTGAGCGCCGCCGAGCCGCCGGTGAAAACCAGCCGCGCCTGCGGGAAGCGCCGCATCAGCCCCGCCGCCTCGGTCATGCGCGAGCCGGCCACGGTCAGCTCCGTCGTGCCCCGGGCCTCGGAGATCACGTCGTCCACGCCGCCGCCGAGCACGATGATCCCCGTGGGCGCCGCCATGTCCGCAGGGGGCTGGGGGAAACGGTTTTCAAGCGGACGCAGCAGCCACACGCCGAGCGGCAGCGGCCCGGCGAGCGCCAGGGCGACCACACAGCCCGCCAGCAGGACCCGCGCACGCTTGAAAAACCGCGTGAACAACCCCGCGACGCCCAGCCCGAGCAGCAACAGCAATAAATTGCCCGGCGAGGCCAGAACCCAAAAAATCTTCGAGACGACGAAAAACATAGCCCGCCTCAATATCTGCGCAAAAAGGCTCAGCCCCGCAACGGGGCTGGCGCGGTCACGACAGGGGCAGCTCCAGCACCTTGGAGCTGGGGCGGGCCCGCACGCCCGCATACCACGCCTCGAGGTGCGGGCGCGGTTGGCGCTCCATGGGCAGGTTGAACCACCGATGGGCCACGGGGGCCATGGTGCAATCGGCCATGCCGAACGCGTCCCCGGTGACGAAGGGCTGGCGCGCCAGCAGCGCGTCGAGCTCGCCGAAATTGCGCTCGCAGGTCGCTCGCGCCGCGTCGAAGGACTTGGGGTCGCCCGTGCCGGGGGCGCGCACCAACGGCAGGAACAACACGTTGATGGGCGCCAGCAGCGTGGTCAATTGCCAGTCCATCCACCTCTCGGCCTGCGCCCGCACCTTGGCGTCGGTGGGCCACATGCCCCCCGGCGAACGGCTGGCGCACAGGTAGCGCACGATGGAGTTCGACTCCCAGAGCACGAACCCGTCGTCGTCGATGGTCGGCACGAGCCCGTTGGGGTTCAGCGCGCGGTACTCGGGCGTGTTGACGACGCCGAACGCGAGGCCGGCGTCGATCCGCTCATACGGGATGCCCAGTTCCTCCAGGGCCACGAGGGGTTTCTGCACGTTCAGCGAATTGGACCGGCCCCAGATGCGCAGCATATCGTGTCCACCCTGTTGATTCTGATGATGCGTCTTCTCTAGCCGCTCGCCCCGGCGCGCGTCCAGCAGCGCTCGCGGGGCCGGCGGAAAACAAAAAGGCCCGCCGGGTGGGCGGGCCTCTGAAATCTCTGGAACAGGAGGGCCGATCAGGCCGCCTGGTCGTCCGCCTGGGACGGGCCGGAATCCTTGCCCTTGGCGTCCACGTCGCGGTCGACGAACTCGATCACGGCCATCGGGGCATTGTCGCCGAAGCGGAAGCCGGCCTTGAGCACGCGGGTGTAGCCGCCGTTGCGCTCCTTGTAGCGCGGGCCCAGGATGTCGAACAGCTTGCGGACCAGGACCACGTCCTTGATCTGGGCGATCGCCTGACGACGGGCGTGCAGGTCGCCGCGCTTGCCGAGCGTCACGAGCTTCTCGACGACCGGACGCAGGTCCTTGGCCTTCGGCAGCGTGGTGACGATCTGCTCATGCTTGATGAGGGCCTGGCACATATTGGCGAACATCGCCTTGCGGTGCTCGGCGGTGCGGTTGAAACGGCGCTTGGCGCGACCGTGATACATGGCTGTCTCCTTCGTTTTTGCGGCCGCCGTGCCACGGTACGGCCGGTGTTATGAGCGAGCGGCGTATGGCGTGTGGCGAAGGACATGCGGACCGCACGACCTTTTTACCACCCGACAAACGCCCCCCGCCCGATCTCTCAACTCGCTGCTCGCTATGCGCGACCAGCTAGTAGTGTTCCTCGAACCTCTTCGCGAGATCCTCGATGTTCTCAGGCGGCCAACCGGCCACCTCCATGCCCAGATGGAGACCCATCTGCGCAAGGACTTCCTTGATTTCGTTGAGCGACTTGCGGCCGAAGTTCGGCGTGCGCAGCATCTCGGCTTCCGACTTCTGGATCAGGTCGCCGATGTAGACGATGTTGTCGTTCTTCAGGCAGTTGGCCGAACGCACGGAAAGCTCCAGCTCGTCCACCTTCTTGAGCAGCGCCGGGTTGAAGGCGAGCTCGGGGATCGACGGCGTGGCTTCCTCGCGGCGCGGCTCCTCGAAGTTGAGGAACACGTTGAGCTGGTCCTGCAGGATGCGCGCGGCGTACGCCACGGCGTCCTCGGGGCCCACCGAGCCGTTGGTCTCGACCGTCATGGTCAGCTTGTCGTAGTCGAGGATCTGGCCCTCGCGGGTGTTCTCGACGCGGTAGCTGACCTTCTTCACCGGGGAGAAGATGCTGTCGACCGGGATGAGGCCGATGGGCGAATCTTCCGAACGGTTGCGGTCGGCCGGCTGGTAGCCCTTGCCGGTGTTGACCGTGAACTCCATGCGGATCTCGGCGCCCTCGTCCAGCGTGCAGAGCACGAGGTTGGGGTTGAGAACCATCACGTCGCCCGTGACGCCGATATCGCCGGCCACGACCGTGCCCGGACCCTGCTTCTTCAGCACCATGCGCTTGGGGCCATCGCCCTGCATGCGGATGGCGATGTCCTTGATGTTCAGGATGATGTCGGTGACGTCTTCGCGAACGCCCGGGCTCGAGGAGAATTCATGCAGCACGCCGTCGATGTGGACGGACGTGATGGCTGCGCCCTGGAGGGACGACAGCAGAATCCGGCGCAGCGAATTGCCGAGCGTCACGCCGAAACCGCGCTCGAGCGGCTCCGCCACGACGGTCGCGACGCGGCGCGGATCGTCGCCCGAAGTGACTTCGAGCTTGTTCGGCTTGATGAGTTCTTGCCTGTTCTTCTGGATCACGACTGCACCTTTCTGTGCTCGCAGGCATATCGGTCCGTCGACCCTGGCCCACGATGTCGGGGGTAGGCGAACGCGCGCGCGAACCCGTCGGCCCGCGCGCGGTCGATATCAGCGAAGGATCAAACGCGCCGACGCTTGCGCGGGCGGCAGCCGTTGTGCGGGATCGGCGTCACGTCGCGGATGGAGGTGACGGTGAAGCCCGCCGCCTGCAGCGCGCGCAGCGCGGACTCACGACCCGACCCCGGACCGGAGACTTCGACTTCCACGGTGCGCATGCCGTGCTCGGACGCCTTGCGGGCCGCGTCTTCAGCGGCCATCTGGGCGGCGTACGGGGTCGACTTGCGCGAACCCTTGAAGCCCATGGTGCCGGCGGACGACCAGGCGATCGTGTTGCCCTGCGCGTCGGAAATGGTGATCATCGTGTTGTTGAACGTCGAGCTCACATGGGCGACGCCCGAGGCGATGTTCTTGCGTTCGCGGCGGCGGACGCGGGCTGCTTCTTTTGCCATTGTCTTTTCCTTCTGGCGCGCCCGTATCACCAGGCGCTGGGGATGGTCTTCAAGGTGATCGCAGGCCGGCCGCCCTTAAGGCGGCCCGCCTGCTGGAGAGGAAGAAGATTACTTCTTCTTGCCGGCGATCGGCTTCGCCTTGCCCTTGCGGGTGCGGGCGTTGGTGTGCGTGCGCTGGCCGCGGACGGGCAGCTGGCGGCGATGACGCAGGCCGCGGTAGCAGCCGAGGTCCATCAGACGCTTGATGTTGATCGAAACTTCGCGGCGCAGGTCGCCCTCGACGAGGAAGTCGCGGTCGATGGTTTCGCGGATCTGCAGCACTTCAGCGTCCGTGAGCTGGGACACACGGCGCTCGGCCGGGATGTTCACCTTCTCGCAGATGTCCTGCGCGACCTTAGCGCCGACGCCGTGAATATACTGGAGCGCAATGACGACGCGCTTGTTCGTGGGGATATTGACGCCAGCTATACGAGCCACAGGCCGTCTCCATGTGATGCCGCGCGATGGCGGCGTTGGGAAACCCCGCGCCGGTGGAGGCCGGCCCATGCGGGGGTGAGACGCAGACGATCCCGGCTCCCGCCCCAATAGGGAAAGGTCCGGGAACGCAAGCGATCTCGGTGGATGCGCGCTTTTAGGACGGCAGCAAGCCCCCGTCAAACAAAAAGCGCGAATTCTCAGGCGACGGACTAGGCCAGAGCCGCGTCGATCGCCCGGGTCACGTCGTCGATCGGCGCCATGCCGTCGACGATCTTGAGCATGCCGCGACCCGCGTAATAGCCCGACACCGGAGCCGTCTGGATCCGGTAGGCGTCCAGCCGCTTCTTGAAGGCGTCCGGATTGTCGTCGGCACGCACTGTGCCGCCCGCAGCGACCGTATCGGCCGCGCGCTTCTCGATGCGCGCCATCAGGGCGTTCTCATCGACCTTCAGCTCCACGATGGCGTCGAGCTTCATGTCGGCGTCCGCCAGCATGACGTCGAGCGCCTCCGCCTGCGCCACCGTGCGCGGGAACCCGTCAAGAATGAACCCCTTGTGGGCGTCCGCCTCCTTGATGCGGTCCGCGATGATGCCGACCACGATCTCGTCGGACACCAGCCCGCCGGCTTCCATCACCGCCTTGGCCTGCAAGCCCACCGGCGTGCCGGCCTTCACGGCGGCCCGCAGCATGTCTCCCGTGGAGAGCTGCGGAATGCCGTGTTTCTCGACAAGCCGCGTGGCCTGCGTGCCCTTGCCCGCTCCAGGCGGCCCGAGCAAAATCAACCTCATTTCCGCCTCCCCCGCAGCTTCGCTTTCCGCACCAGTCCCTCGTATTGCTGCGCCTGCAGATGACCGTGGACCTGTGCGACCGTGTCCATCGTCACGCTGACGACGATGAGCAAGGACGTCCCGCCGAAATAGAACGGAAGAGCCGCGTAGGAAATCAGCATTTCGGGTAACAGACAGATCACCGAAAGATAGGCGGCGCCGATGACGGTGATTCGCGTGAGCACCTGGTCGATGTACTGCGCCGTCCGCTCACCGGGGCGGATGCCCGGGATGAAGCCGCCGTGCTTCTTCAGGTTGTCGGCCGTCTCGTTCGGGTTGAACACGATGGCCGTGTAGAAGAACGCGAAGAACACGATCAGCGCCACGTAGGTCAGCATGTAGAGCGGACGCCCGTGGGCGAAATACGCGTTGAACGTCGCCAGCCAGCCCGTCGGGTTCGAGGCCGAGAAATTGGCCAGCGTGGTCGGCAGCAGCAGCAGCGAGGACGCGAAGATCGGCGGAATGACGCCGGACGTGTTCAGCTTCAGCGGCAGGAAGGACGTCTGGCCGCCCACCATCTGGTTCTGGCCGACCTGGCGCTTGGGATAGGTGATCAGCAGCCGCCGCTGGGCGCGCTCCATGAACACGATGAACGCCACCACGACGACCGACAGCATCAGCACGAGCAGGATGAGCCCGGTCGACAGGGCGCCCTGGCGACCCAGTTCCAGCGTCGAGACGATGGCCGACGGGAAGGCGGCCACGATGCCTGCGAAGATGATGAGAGACGCGCCGTTGCCGATGCCGCGCGCGGTGATCTGCTCGCCGAGCCACATCAGGAACATGGTGCCGCCCGTGAGCGACAATACGGTTGAAATCTGGAAGAATGGGCCGGGGTTGGCCACGACGCCGCCCTGCCCCTCGAGGCCGATGGCGATGCCCCAGGCTTGGAAGACCGCGAGGATCACCGTGAGGTAGCGGGTGTACTGGTTGATGACCTTGCGGCCGGACTCGCCTTCCTTCTTCAGGGATTCAAGCGACGGGATCACCGACGTCATGAGCTGGATGATGATGGAGGCGGAGATGTAGGGCATGATGTTCAGCGCGAAGATCGCCATGCGCTGCACGGCGCCGCCGGCGAACATGTTGAACAGTTCGAGCACGCCCTGCTGCTTGCCCGTGAAGCTCTGCTCGAACGCGACCGGATCGATGCCCGGCAGGGGAATGTATGTGCCCAGGCGGTAGACGAGCAGCGCGCCGAGCGTGAACCAGATGCGCTTCTTGAGTTCGTCCGCCTTGGCGATGGCCGAGAAGTTGATCGAGGCTGCGAGCTGTTCGGCTGCCGATGCCATATGAGCGCTCCGATGGCGCGGCCTGCCGCGCCGGATCCGGGGGATGTGGTCGCGGGCGCTGCGCAGAAGGGACGCGCAAGGCCTGACACATGAACGGGGCGAAAGGTCGACGCCTCACGCCCCGTTCGGAATTTTATACTGGCCGACCGGGTAGCCCTGAAAACGAACAGGCGCGGCCTGAGCCGCGCCTGATGCGATCAGGCGACCTCGGCGGGAGCCGCGTTGAGCAGCTTCACCGAACCGCCAACCTTCTCGATGGCCGCGACAGCGGACTTCGAGGCGGCGGCGACTTCGAGGACGAGCTTCGCGGTGAGTTCGCCGCGGCCGAGGATCTTCACGCCGTCGCGCGCCTTCGCGCAAACGCCGGCGGCGATCAGGGCCTCAAGCGTCACGGGCTTGCCCGCGTCCAGCTTGCCGGCGTCGACGGCCTGTTGCAGGCGGCCGAGGTTCACCTCGTTGTAGTCCGTCGAGAACGGGGCGTTGAAGCCGCGCTTCGGCAGGCGACGATGAAGCGGCATCTGGCCGCCTTCGAAGCCCTTGATGCGCACGCCGGAACGGGCCGTCTGACCCTTGCCGCCGCGGCCGGACTGCTTGCCCTTGCCGGATCCGATGCCGCGGCCGACGCGCATGCGCGGCTTCGACGAACCGGGATTGTCAGTGATCTCGTTGAGCTTCATGGCGCCCTCCTCACTTCTCGTCGATGACGCGCACAAGGTGCGCGACCTTGGCGATCATGCCGCGAACGGCGGGCGTATCCTCGAGCGAGGAGCGACGGCCCACCTTGTCGAGACCCAGGCCGACGAGCGTAGCGCGCTGGCGGAGGGGACGACCGATCGGGCTGAGGACCTGCTCAAGCGTGACGGTCTTCTTGGTCGCGTTGGATTCGTTCGTCATCTATCGAACTCCCCTCACGCGTCCACGGCGTCGGCGTCGACGCCTTGACGGCGGGACTGCAACGTCGAGACCTTCATGCTCCGGCGCGCCGCGACGGTGCGGGGCGAATCTTCGCGCTTGAGGGCGTCGAAGGTGGCGCGGATCATGTTGTACGGGTTCGAGGAACCCTGCGACTTCGCGACGACGTCGTGCATGCCGAGCGTCTCGAAGATGGCGCGCATCGGGCCGCCGGCGATGATGCCGGTGCCGGCGGGCGCCGCCCGCAGGATGACGCGGCCCGCGCCGTGACGGCCGTGCACGTCATGATGCAGCGTGCGGCCTTCGCGCAGCGGAACGCGGATCAGGCCG
Source organism: Hyphomicrobiales bacterium (assembly GCA_028290405.1). Classification (GTDB taxonomy): domain Bacteria; phylum Pseudomonadota; class Alphaproteobacteria; order Rhizobiales; family Beijerinckiaceae; genus Terripilifer. The sequence goes on along the minus strand of JAQGJX010000070.1, from coordinate 8,862 downwards.
CGCTTGGCGGCTTCCGTGGCCTTGCGGATGGCCTCGGGAACTTCGCGCGCCTTGCCGTGGCCGAAGCCGACGCGGCCCTTCTGGTCGCCAACGACCACGAGGGCGGCGAAGCCGAAGCGGCGGCCGCCCTTAACAACCTTCGCGACACGGTTGATGTGGACGAGCTTGTCCACGAACTCGTTGTCGCGATCGTCGCGGTCTCGACGACCGCCTTCACCTTCACGTGCCATATCTCTCTTCCGTCACTTGCGCGGTTCGCAACGCAAACCGCTCGCTGGGACGACGCGCCCTCCCCTCCGCACGTGCCTGGCACGCGCCGGAGAGGAGAGAAAATGCGTCAGAAATTCAGTCCACCCTCGCGGGCGCCTTCCGCGAGCGCCTTGACGCGCCCGTGGTACATGTAGGAGCCGCGATCGAACACGACGTCCTTGATGCCCTTCTCCGCAGCGCGCTGCGCGATCAGCTTGCCGATCGCGGAAGCCGCCGCCGTGTCGGCGCCGGTCTTCAGAGCGCCGCGCTGATCCTTCTCGAGCGAAGAGGCGGCGACCAGGGTCACGCCGTTCGCGTCGTCGATGATCTGCGCGTAAATCTGCTTGGACGACCGGTGCACGGAAAGCCGGGGCTTGCCGTAGGCGCGGGCGCGGATCGAGCGGCGTACGCGCGCCTTGCGGCGCTCGGTAGCCTTGTTGTCCTTGGCCATGGCGGCTCCTTTACTTCTTCTTGCCTTCCTTGCGGAAGATGAACTCGCCGGCGTATTTCACGCCCTTGCCCTTGTAGGGCTCCGGCGGACGGAACGAGCGGATTTCAGCGGCGATCTGACCGATCTGGCGCCTGTCGATGCCCGAGATCGAGATCTCGGTGGGCTTCGGCGTCACAATCGCCACCCCGGTGGGGATCGCGTAGTTGACGTCGTGGCTGTAGCCCAGCGACAGCTGCAGGTTCTTGCCCACCACGGCGGCCTTGTAGCCGACGCCGGTGATCTCGAGCTTCTTCTCGAAGCCCTTCGATACGCCCGTGACCAGGTTGTTGATCATCGCGCGCGACATGCCCCACATGGCGCGGGCCCGCTTCGTTTCGAAACGGGGGTCGACCTTGATCGCGTCGCCGTCCATGGCGACGGCGACATCATCGGGAACGACGAACTGGAGTTCGCCCTTCGCGCCTTTAACGGCGACGTTCTGGCCGTCCACCTTCGCGGTGACGCCTGCAGGAACGGGAACGGGTTTCTTACCGACACGAGACATAAATCTTCGCCTTCAGATCAGAAGACCCGGCAGAGCAGTTCGCCGCCCACGTTCTGCTCGCGAGCAGAGTGGTAGGCCATAACGCCCTTCGGAGTCGATACGATGGTGATGCCCAGGCCGTTGGCGACACGGGGCATGGCGGCGACGGCGCTGTAGACGCGGCGTCCGGGCTTCGAGACGCGCTCGATTTCGCGGATGACCGGCAGGCCCTCGTGGTACTTCAATTCGATTTCGAACTCGGTGCGGCCGTTGCCGTAGTCCGTGCTCGAATAGCCGCGGATGAAGCCCTCGTCCTTGAGCACGTCAAGCACGTTGGCGCGCAGACGCGAGCCGGGGGTCATCACCTTGGTCTTGCGACGCATCTGCGCATTGCGGATGCGCGTCAGCATATCGCCGAGAGGATCGTTCATGGCGCGCTCCTTACCAGCTCGACTTCACGAGGCCGGGGATGAGGCCCTGAGAGCCCAGGTCCCGAACCGCGATACGCGACATTTTCATCTTGCCGTAATAGGCGCGCGGACGACCGGTCACTTCGCAACGATTGCGAATACGGGTCCTCGAGGAATTGCGCGGCACTTCAGCAAGCTTGATGGCCGCCTCGAAGCGCTCGACGACGTCGAGCGACTTGTCCTTGGAGATCGCCTTCAGGCGCTCACGGCGACCGGCGAACTTCTTCGCCAGCTTCATCCGCCGGTTGTTCTTCTCGATTGAACTCTTTTTAGCCATGTATCTCTACCTCTTGGTCCCGCGTCTGAGACGAAACGCTCACTGCCGGAACGGGAAGTTGAAAGCGCGAAGCAACGCACGCGCCTCGTCGTCGGTCTTGGCCGTCGTGCACACGATCACGTCCATGCCAAGCTGCGATTCAGCCTTGTCGTAGTCGATCTCGGGGAACACAAGGTGCTCCTTGATGCCCATGGCGAAGTTGCCGCGGCCATCGAACGACTTGGGGCTCAGGCCGCGGAAGTCGCGAATGCGCGGGAGCGCGATCGTGACCAGGCGGTCGAGGAATTCATACATGCGCGTGCGGCGAAGGGTGACCTTCGCGCCGATCGGCATGTTCTCGCGCACCTTGAAGGTCGAGATGGCGTTGCGAGCCCGGGTGATGACCGGCTTCTGGCCGGCGATCAGCGCGAGATCGGCGGCCGCCGAAGTCACCTTCTTGGTGTCGTTGACGGCTTCGCCGACGCCCATATTCAGCACGATCTTCTCGATCGTGGGAACCTCGAAGGCGTTCTTGTAGCCGAACTCCTCGATCATCTTGGCGCGGACGACGTCCTCGTAATGCTGGCGCATGCGGGGCGAATAGCCCTGCGGCACGGCGTTCGAGGCTGCGTCCGCCATCATCGCGGGAGCGCCGGCTTCGCCGCGCTTGGACTTTTCCTTGCCGCCCTTGGCGGCCTTGTCCTTTTGGGCCTCAGCCATCGATCAGGTCTCCGGAACGCTTGGCGAAGCGGACCTTGCGGCCGTCTTCGAGGGTCTTGAATCCAACCCGCGTCGGCTTGCCGTCCTTCGGGTCGATCAACGAAAGGTTGGACAGGTCGATCGGCGCCTCTTTCGAGATGATGCCGCCTTCCTGGGTCTGGGTCTGGCGCTGGTGGCGGCGGACCATGTTGATCCCGCGCACGAGGGCGCGGCCCTCGGTGGGGTTCACCTTGACGACTTCACCGGTGCGGCCCTTGTCGCGACCGGCGAGAGCGACGACCTTGTCGCCCTTTTTGATCTTCGCGGCCATTACAACACCTCCGGCGCAAGCGAGATGATCTTCATGTGGTTCTTCGCGCGCAGTTCACGCGGAACCGGCCCGAAGATGCGGGTGCCGATCGGCTCGGACTGATTGTTGATCAGAACCGCGGCGTTCGAGTCGAAACGGATCACCGAGCCGTCGGCCCGCTTGATGTCCTTGGCGGTGCGAACGACGACCGCCTTCATGACGTCGCCCTTCTTCACGCGGCCGCGGGGAATGGCTTCCTTGATGGAGACGACGATGATGTCGCCCACACCGGCGTATCTCCGCTTGGAGCCGCCGAGCACCTTGATGCACATCACGCGGCGCGCACCGGAATTATCCGCCACGTCGAGGTTTGTCTGCATCTGAATCATGGCAACGCGCCTTTCTTCTCAGATCGGTTTCCGGCGGCTCTCGCCCCGGACTTCGCCTGAAGGGAGCGATCCTCGCTCCCTCTGTGAAATTAAATGCTCAGGACTGGGGCGCCTGGTCGAGGACGGCCCAGCGCTTCAGCTTCGAGATCGGACGTGTCTCTTCGATCATCACGGTGTCGCCGACCTTGTGGGCCTTCGCCTCGTCATGAGCGTGGTAGTGCTTCGTCCGGCGCACCGTCTTCTTCAGCAAGGGGTGCGTGAAACGGCGCTCGACGCGCACGACCACGGTCTTTTCCTGCTTGTCGCTGACGACGACGCCCTGGAGAATTCGCTTCGGCATCTGCGGATCCTTACTTCTTCGCTTCGGCGCGCTTCTGCGCGGCGACAGTGAGGGCGCGGGCGACGTCGCGGCGGACGACCTTCACGCGCGAGGTGTTCTCCAGCTGGCCGGTGGCCCGCTGGAACCGCAGATTGAACTGTTCCTTCTTCAGCTTCAGGACTTCTTCCTTCAGCTGGTCATCGGACATGACGCGCAGATCCGAGATGCGTTGATTCTGTGCCATCCCGGTTCCCCTTATTCAACGATGCGCTGAATGAAGCGCGTCTTGATCGGCAGCTTGGCGGCCGCCAGCGTCATGGCCTCACGGGCGAGCTCAGGCGAAACGCCGTCGATCTCGAACATGATGCGCCCGGGGGCGACGCGAGCCGCCCAATATTCCGGGGCGCCCTTGCCTTTGCCCATTCGGACTTCGGTGGGCTTCTTGGACACCGGCACATCCGGGAAAATCCGGATCCACACGCGGCCGGCGCGGCGCATGTGGCGGGTCATGGCGCGGCGAGCCGCTTCGATCTGACGCGCGGTGATGCGCTCCGGCTCCATCGCCTTCAGGCCGAACTGGCCGAAGTTGAGCTCGAAGCCGCCCTTGGCGTTCCCGTGGATACGGCCCTTGAAGGCCTTCCTGAACTTCGTGCGCTTGGGTTGCAACATGATTGAATGCTCTCGATCTTCCTAAGCCAGCTCAGGCCGCGTCGCGACCGCGATTGCCACGCCCGCGCTCATCGCGGTCACGGCCTTCACGACGCGGACGACGCTCGCCACCGCTGTCCTGTTCGTTCATGCGCTTGTCTTGCGCCATGGGATCGTGCTCGAGGATCTCGCCCTTGAAGATCCAGACCTTGATTCCGCACGTGCCATAAGCGGTGTGTGCGGTTCCAGTGCCATAATCCACGTCCGCGCGCAACGTGTGCAGCGGCACCCGGCCCTCGCGATACCACTCAAGACGCGCGATTTCTGCGCCACCGAGGCGTCCGGAGCAGTTAATCCGGATTCCCTGGGCTCCCAGGCGCATCGCGGACTGCACGGCGCGCTTCATGGCGCGACGAAACGCCACGCGGCGCTCGAGCTGCTGAGCGATCGAATCAGCCACGAGCGTGGCGTCGATCTCCGGCTTGCGGACTTCAACGATGTTGATGACCACTTCCGAATTCGTCAGCTTGGCGACGGTCTTGCGGATCTTGTCGATGTCCGCGCCCTTCTTGCCGATCACGACGCCCGGGCGAGCCGAGTGAATCGTGACGCGGCACTTCTTGTGCGGGCGCTCGATGATGATCTTCGACACGGCGGCCTGCTTCAGCTCCTTCATGAGGATCTCGCGGATCTTCATGTCTTCGTGCAGCAGCTTGCCGTACTCGGCGCGCGAGGCGTACCAGCGCGAGTCCCAGGTGCGGTTGATGCCGAGGCGCAGGCCGATCGGATTGACTTTCTGTCCCATCGTTTTCTCCTCAGGCCTTGGCTTCGGACGGCACTTCGCGAACCACGATCGTCAGGTTCGAGAAAGGCTTCTCGACCCGGCCGGCGCGGCCGCGGGCGCGAGCGTGGAAACGCTTCATCACGAGCGCCTTGCCCACGTGGGCTTCGGCGACCACGAGATCGTCCACGTCCAGCGAGTGGTTGTTCTCGGCGTTGGCGATGGCGCTCTCGAGCGCCTTCTTGACGGCGCCGGAGATGCGCTTGCGGGAGAACTCGAGGTCGGCCAGGGCCGTCTCGACGCGCTTGCCGCGGATGAGCTGGGCGAGAAGGTTGAGCTTCTGCGGGCTGACGCGCAGCATGCGCGCAACCGCCTTGGCCTCGTTGTCCTTCAACGCGCGCGGTGACTTGGGCTTCGACATGCGCGTCAGCCTCTCTTCGCTTTTTTGTCCGCGGCGTGACCGTGGAAGGTCCGCGTCGGGGAGAATTCGCCGAACTTGTGGTTGATCATGTCCTCGGTGACGTTCACCGGGATGTGCTTGTGCCCGTTGTAGACCCCGAAGGTAAGGCCGACGAACTGGGGCAGGATCGTGGAGCGGCGGCTCCAGATCTTGATGACTTCGTTACGACCCGAAGCACGAGCGGTTTCCGCCTTCTTGAGCAGATAGCCGTCGACGAACGGGCCCTTCCAGATTGAGCGCGCCATGGATCAGCCCTTCTTCTTGCGAACGTGACGAGAAGCGATGATGAACTTCGTCGTGGACTTGTTGCTGCGCGTCTTCTTGCCCTTCGTGGGCTTGCCCCACGGGGTGACAGGATGACGGCCGCCGGAGGTGCGGCCTTCGCCGCCGCCGTGCGGATGGTCCACCGGGTTCATGGTGACGCCGCGGTTATGCGGCATGCGGCCCAGCCAGCGGGACCGGCCCGCCTTGCCCAGCGACGTGTTCATGTGGTCGGGGTTCGACACCGCCCCCACCGTGCCGAAGCACTGGCCGTGAACCAGGCGCTGCTCGCCCGAGTTCAGGCGCATGATCACGTAGCCCTGGTCGCGGCCGACGACCTGCGCGTAAGCGCCGGCCGACCGCGCCATGGCGCCGCCCTTGCCGATTTTCAGCTCGACGTTGTGCACGATGGTGCCGACCGGCATGTTGGCCAGCGGCATCGCATTGCCGGGCTTCACGTCGACCTGGTTGCCGGACACCACTTCGTCGCCGACAGACAGGCGCTGCGGAGCGATGATGTAGGCCAACTCGTTGTCGGCGTAGCGGATCAGCGCGATGAAGGAGGTGCGGTTCGGATCGTATTCGATCCGCTCCACCTTCGCCGGCATGTCCAGCTTGCGACGCTTGAAGTCGATGATGCGGTAGGTCTGCTTGTGACCGCCGCCGCGGAATCGCACCGTGATGCGGCCCGTGTTGTTGCGGCCGCCCGAGGACGACTTGCCTTCGGTCAGCGACTTGACCGGCTTGCCCTTCCACAGCTGCGAACGGTCGACGATGACCAGCTGTCGGAGGCCCGGAGTGACCGGCTTGAATGTTTTGAGCGCCATGGTTCCTGTCCTCGAAGCTCTTACAGACCGGTCGTGACGTCGATCCGGTGACCCTCAGCGAGGGTCACGACCGCTTTTTTCACGTCGCTCTGGGTGCCGCGGGTTCCGCGGAAAATCTTGGTCTTTCCCTTGCGCACCAGCGTGTTGACGCTCTCGACCTTGACGTCGAAGAGACGTTCCACAGCCGCCTTGATCTGCGGCTTGGTGGCGTCCTTGCGGACGCGGAAGACCACCTTGTTCTGTTCGGACGCGATCGTCGCCTTTTCGGTGATGATCGGGGAAACGATCACATCGTAATGGCGCGTGTCCGCGAAGCGCGAAACCTGGCTCATTTGAATCGCGCCTCCAGCGCATCCACTGCCGCCTTGGTCAGCACGAGCGTCTCGCGGCGGATGATGTCGTAGACGTTGATGCCTTCGATCGGCAGCACGTCGATGTTCGGAATGTTGCGCGCGGCGAGCGCGAAGTTTTCCTGCGGCTCCGAGCCGTCGATGATCAGCGCGGACTTGAGGCCGAGCTTCTCGAAGGACGCCTTGAGCGACTTCGTCTTGGGAGCGTCGATGGACGCGTTGTCCCAGACCACGATGCCGCCTTCGCGCATCTTGGCCGACAGGGCGTGACGCAGCGCCAGGGCGCGGACCTTCTTGGGAAGGTCGTGCGCATGGCTGCGAACCTGCGGGCCGAAGGCGCGACCGCCGCCGCGGAACTGCGGCACGCGGGCGGAGCCGTGACGGGCGCCGCCGGTGCCCTTCTGCTTGTACATCTTCTTGCCGGTGCGCGCGATGTCGGCGCGGTTCTTCACCGCATGGGTGCCGGCGCGACGCTTGGCGAGCTGATAGCGGATCATGCGGACGATGAGGTCCTCGCGGGCCTCAAGGCCGAAAACGTCATCGCTGAGCTCGATCGAGCCGGCGGATGCGCCATCCAGAGACGTGATGTCGAACTTCACGGCTCAACCCTCCTTGTTGGTGTCGGCTGCGGGAGCAGCTTCCGCCATCCGGAACTTGCCGGGCTGGGGAGCGTCCTTCGGCAGCGCTTTCTTGATGGCGTCGCGAACCGTGATCCAGCCGCCGGCGTGACCGGGGACCGAACCCTCGACCAGCACCAGGCCGCGCTCGACGTCGAGCTGCACGACACGCAGGTTGAGCGTCGTGATGCGCTCCACACCCATGTGGCCGGCCATCTTCTTGTTCTTGAAGGTCTTGCCGGGATCCTGACGGCCGCCGGTCGAACCGTGCGAGCGGTGGGAGACGGACACGCCGTGAGTGGCGCGCAGACCGCCGAAGTTCCAGCGCTTCATGGGGCCCGCGAAGCCCTTGCCCAGCGAGGTGCCGGTGACGTCGACGAACTGGCCGACGACGAAATGGTCCGCGGTGATTTCAGCCCCGACCGGGATCACGCCGTCTTCTTCGACGCGGAACTCGACGAGCTTCATCTTCGGCTCGACGCTGGCGCGGGCGAAACGCTCGCGCTCGGCCTTCGAGACGTTCTTGACCTTGGCGCGGCCGATGCCGAGCTGAAGAGACGTGTAGCCGTCCCTCTCCTTGGTCCGGTGAGCGACGACCTGACAGCCGTCGATCTTGAGGACCGTGACCGGCACATGTTCACCCGAGTCCTTGAAGACGCGGGTCATGCCGACCTTCTGTGCGATGACACCTGACCGCATGTTTTATCGTCCTTGAAGGCGCATTCCTTCGTAGAGGCGCCCGGGTTTCCCCTGGTACTGGCTTAGAGCTTGATCTCGACGTCCACGCCGGCCGCGAGGTCGAGCTTCATCAAAGCGTCGACGGTCTGGGGCGTGGGATCGACGATGTCGAGAACGCGCTTGTGCGTGCGGATCTCGAACTGCTCGCGGGACTTCTTGTCGACGTGGGGCGAGCGGTTCACGGTGAACTTCTCGATCTGCGTCGGCAACGGGATGGGACCGCGCACCTGGGCGCCGGTCCGCTTCGCGGTGGAGACGATCTCCTTCGTCGAAGCGTCAAGGATGCGGTGGTCGAACGCCTTGAGGCGGATGCGGATATTCTGGCCGTTCATAGGTTCGTCCTCTGTGCGACAGGCGCGGGCGCAAGGCCCGCGCCGCCGAACTGATCCCGCAATTACTCGATGATGGAAGCGACGACGCCGGCGCCGACGGTCCGGCCGCCTTCGCGAATGGCGAAGCGCAGCTTTTCTTCCATGGCGATCGGCACGATCAACGCGACTTCCATCGAGATGTT
>JAQGJX010000069.1 GCA_028290405.1 Hyphomicrobiales bacterium | reverse complement strand
AACATCTCGATGGAAGTCGCGTTGATCGTGCCGATCGCCATGGAAGAAAAGCTGCGCTTCGCCATTCGCGAAGGCGGCCGGACCGTCGGCGCCGGCGTCGTCGCTTCCATCATCGAGTAATTGCGGGCCGCTTTGCGGCCGCGAGCGCAAGACAAGTCCGGGGGCGGCGTCCATGACGCCGCCCCTTTCGTTTGGCCTTGAGGCGCAAAACCGGTGCGGCGCGCGCCGTCCGCAGCTTCCCTTGACACTTGCGCTGCCCCCGCCGGATGATGCCGCAACACGAAAAAAGGGAGGGCGCCATGTTGCGACGCAGGATGCTTCAAGTTTGCCTCATGGGAGCGGGCCTGCTCGGCGCCCTCGCCGCGCCCGCCATGGCGCAGGACTACCCCGCCCGCAACGTGAAGCTCGTGGTGCCCTTTGGCGCAGGCGGGCCGGCGGACGTGTACGCGCGCTTCATCGGCGCGCAATTGTCCGAAGCGCTGAAGCAGCCCTTCGTGATCGAGAACCGCCCGGGCGCAGGCGCCGTCATCGGCACCGAGGAAGCCGCGCGCGCGGCGCCGGACGGCTACACGCTGCTGATGATGTCCAACGCGCACACCACCAACGAAACGCTGATCGCCAAGAAGAACTACCAGCTCATGCGCGACTTCGTCGCCGTCGCGCCGATCAATTATTCCGACCTCGTGATGGTCATCAACCCCGACGTGCCCGCCAGGAACCTGCAGGAGTTCATCGCGCTCGCGAAGGCGAAGCCGGGGTCTATGAATTACGCGTCCTCCGGGCCCGGCACGCCCTACCACATGGCGGGCGAACTCTTCAAAGCCCTGAGCGGCACTGACCTTGTGCATGTGCCCCATCGCGGCAGCGGGGACGCGCGCAACAGCGTGCTGGCCGGCCACGTGCAGATGATGATCGACGCCATCACCACCATGGCTCCCAACGTCGAGGCCGGGCAGATGCGCGCGCTGGGCGTCACGGGCCTGAAGCGCTCGAACGTGCTGCCCGACGTGCCCACCATCGCGGAAGCGGGCGTGCCGAAGTACGAGGCCACCATATGGGTCGGCATCATGGCGCCTGCGGGCACGCCCAAGCCCATCGTCGAGCGGCTGAACGGCGAGATCAACAAGATCCTCGCCCGCCCGCAGGTGCAGGAGCAATGGACGAAGCAGGGCGCCGTGCCGATGCGCATGACCCCCGCCGAATTCGACGCCTACATGCGCGCCGACATCGACAAATGGGCCGAGGTCGTGCGCGTCACCGGCGCCAAGGTGCAATAGCCCGATGCAACCAACGGAGACGAGCATGACCGCACTCAGGATCTTGAGCGGCGGCGCCGCCCACGGGCTCGTCAAGGCGCTGGAGCCGCAGTTCAGGGCCCAGACCGGCGCGTCGATCGAAGGCGACTTCGGCGCCGTGGGCATGATGGTGGACAAGCTGCGCGCCGGGGCACCGGCGGACCTGCTGATCCTCACCGCGAAGGCGATCGCGGAGCTGGAACGCGAACGGCTCGTGGTCCCCGGCACCAGCGCGGACCTTGGCGCCGTGCAGACCGCGCTCGCCATCCGCGACGGGGACGCGACGCCCCACGTAGAAACCGCCGAGGGGCTGAAGGCGACCCTGCTGTCGGCGGACGAAATCTATTACCCGGATTCGCAGCAGGCCACGGCGGGCATCCACTTCGCCCGCATGCTGGACGCCATGGGGGTCGCGGACGCAGTCGCGGGTCGCCTTCGCCCCTACCCCAACGGCGCGACGGCCATGCGCGCCATGGCGGCCTCAACGGGCGCGAGGCCCCTCGGCTGCACGCAGGCGACGGAGATCGTGCAGGTGCAGGGCGTCACGCTGATCGGCCCCCTGCCCGCGCCGTATGACCTGGCGACGGTCTACACGGCGGGGGTTTGCGCCGACGCCGCCGCGCCCGACCTCGCCCGCGCGCTCGTCGCCCTGCTGAGCGGCGCCGACGCCCGCGAGCAGCGCGCCCGGGCGGGGTTCGACTGACGGCGCAGGCCTGCTAAGATGGGGGCTTACGTGAATCGCGGAGCCGCCGCGACCTGAACCGGGAGGGGACCATGACCAAATCTCACACCACAAGGCGCGCCGCGCTGGCGCTGACCGCCATGCTTGCCGGCGCGGCCCTGCCGGCGTTCGCCCAGGGCGAATCCGCCGCGAGCTTTCCCAGCAAGCCCATCCGCGTCGTGGTGCCGTTCGCGGCGGGCGGCGGCAACGACATCTTCGCGCGCCTCGTGGGCGCCAAGGTGTCGGAGATCCTCGGCCAGCAGCTCATCATCGAAAACCGCCCGGCGGCGGGCGGGCGCGTGGCGGCGGAGTTCGTCACCCAGCAGGCGCCCGACGGCTACACGTTGTTCGTGGGCGCCAGCGGCGTCATGTCCATCGCGGCCGCCATCTACCCCAACCTGGCCTACCATCCCACCAAGAGCTTCATTCCGCTCACGATGATCGCGAACTTCCCGCTGATCGTCACGAGCCCCATCGACCTGCCGCCCAAGACCGTTTCGGAACTGGTGGCCTACGCCAAGGCCAATCCGGACAAGTCGAACTACGCCACCACCTCCCCGGCCTTCACCGTGTCGACCGAGCTGTTGAAGCTCAAGACCGGCATGCCCGCCATCGCGCTGCCGGTGAAGAGCAGCAGCGAGATGATCCAGTGCGTCATCCGCAAGGATTGCCTGCTCGCCATCGTGGACGGCCCGCCGACGATCCCGCAGGTGAAGGACGGCCGCCTGCGCGCGCTCGCCGTCACCGGCGCCGAACGCTCGCCCGAGCTGCCCGACGTGCCCAGCATGGCCGAAGCCGGCTATCCGGAAGTCAACACCAAGCTCTGGGCCGGTTTCTTCGCCCCGGTCGGCACCCCGCCCGCCATCGCCAAGAAGCTGGAGCAAACCATCCAGACGGCCATCAAGGACCCGGGCGTCAGCTCCAAGCTCAAGGGCATGGCGGTGAACCCGGGCGGCAATTCGTCGGACGAATTCCGCAAGATGATCGACGCGGACATCGAATCCTACACGGCGACCGTGAAAGCCGCGAACCTCAAGTTCGAGTAGCGGCGCGCGCGGTCCCTGGCCACCCTTGGACCGCGCGCCTCGCGGCGCGCAGCCCTCTTGCAGCAGCCCTCTTGCAAATGAAGGCGCGCTCGACGCCCAACTTGCGCCCCTGAGGGAACATACCCGCAGCTAGAGGGTTCGCCCCCCGGCAATCCAACCACAGCGGGAGAGCGGCATGAACGATCAGGGCGTCAAGGAACACATGGAAGTCGTCGGCGCGGACGGCGTCCACGTCGGCACGGTGGACAAGGTCGAGGACGGCCGCATCAAGCTCACCAAGGCCGACAGCGGCCAGGGCGGCCACAAGGGCCACCACCATTACGTGGACCTCAGCCTCGTGGCGGGCGTGGAAGGCCAGAAGGTGCGCCTCTCGGCCAACGCCTCGGTGGCGGTCTCGATGGAACAGGAAGAATCCGGCAAGCCGGCCTAAGGGCCGACGCACGCACAGGAACGCGGCGCCGCACCGGCGCCGCGGTTCGCAGTCAGGACTGCCGAAGGAAAAGAAGCTGGAGCGGGTGAAGGGAATCGAACCCTCGTATTCAGCTTGGAAGGCTGCTGCTCTACCATTGAGCTACACCCGCGTCGCTCCTCATATGCCCCGACTCGCCAGCGGTTGCAAGGCGGGCCTCAGGCTTGCGCCCTGCGCGCTGGCGCGGCGGGCGCGGCGGCATCATAATGGCCGCCACGGCGGCGCCTTCGCCAACCCCTTGCCCGAGATCCCTGCCCCATGACCCTGCTTGAAGACCATTCCCGCGCCATCGCGGCCCTGCCCGGCGACGACGATCGCCTGCGCCTGCATCTGGCCGATACGCTGGGCGCGTGGATCGCCGGCGCGGGGACGCTGGAGGGGCGCGGACTGGCGGGCGCGGGCGATCCGCCCCTGCTGGACGAAGGCCCGCTGGACCGCATCGCCCATGCGGTGGCGGCGACCCGGTTGACGGAGATCGACGACATCCATGCGCGCTCCTGCACCACGTGCGGGTCGGTCGTCGTGCCCGCCGCCCTCATCCTGGCGGCGCGCGTGGGGGCGGACGGCGCGCTGTTCGCCCGCGCGCTGCGGGCGGGCTACGAGACCATGATGCGGTTCGGGGTCGCGGTGGACGGCCCCTCCATCCTCTATCGCGGCATGTGGCCGACCTATCTTGCGGCCCCGATAGGGGCGGCGGCGAGCGCCAGCGTGCTGCTGTCGCTCAGTCCCGCGCAGACCGCGAACGCGCTCGCCATCGCGCTGGCGCAGACCAGCGGCGCGCCCGGCGGGCCCGCGCCCGGCAAGGCCTCGCGCTGGCT
>JAQGJX010000192.1 GCA_028290405.1 Hyphomicrobiales bacterium | reverse complement strand
CGGCGTCGATGCGCAGCGCGGCCTGCACCCGGCGGGCGAGCCGTTCCGCCCCCCAGCTTTCGCCGTCGCCCCAGCCGGCCAGCAGGCGCTTGGGATCGACGGCCAGAACCGTCACGAACGGCGCCTTGCCCAACGCCGCGGCCGCCTCGTCCACGAAGGCGGCGGCGTCGCGCGGCGACAGGGAATCCAGATCGTCCACCGCGACCAAGATGCGCTGCGGCGCAGCGCCAGAGGCGTCCTGCGAAATCTCCCGCGAGAGCGCGGCCAGGAAGGCGCGCGCCTGCTGGGCGGGCGCGTCCACGCCCTCCTCGAACGGCGAGGACGCCAGCGGCGTTGCGCCGGCGCGCGAGCCCTGCAGGGCGACGCGGCGCTCCGCCTCCTCCGCCCGCTGGGCCTGCGCCTCGCCCTCGTGCGAGAGGCTGTCCACCAGCCGCGCCTGATTGGCGATCATGGAATCCAGATCGCGCTGGCTCGCCTGCACGTCCGTGTCCAGCAGGCTGACGCCGCGAAACAGCGGCGACACGAACCGCGCCGCGCGCGCCACGTTGAGGGCCACAAGCGCCGCCGCCAGCCACAGGGCGCCGGTGCGCGCCAGATCGATCCACGACTTGTTGGCCTCAATCAAAGCGCCGGCGCGGGCCAGCGCGTCGCCCCTGCCCTGCAACGAATCCACCAGCCCGCCGGGCGCCTGCGCCACACCGAGACCCCACGCGAGCAGGCACAGCAGCGCCGCATAGACCAACAGCTTCACCTGCGCCCGAAAGCCCCACATGGCGTGCAGGAAGGCGCTGAACCGGCCCGTCAGTCCGCGGCGCTCGGAGAGGTCGCGCACAAGGTCCTTGTAGGTCGCCACCGGATCGGCGGAGCCAAATCCGAACGCCCGCAGGCGCGCCTCGATGCGGGCTCGGTTGGCGCGCGCCCATCCGTCGATGCGCGAACCCGCGGCGCGGTACAGCACGGTTTCGGCGAGCCGCGCCTTGCGTCCAGTGAGGTCCTGCAAGGCCTGACGCTCGACGTCCAGCCTGCGGCGCAATTCCACCAGCCGCTCGCTCGCGGAGCGGGCCGCCGCGTGTGGATCGGCCCCGGCGGCGGCTGCCTCATGGGCGAGCGCGGCCGTTGAGGAATTGGCGGCCAGCGCGGCGAAGACGCTTGCGGCGATCGCGCTGGCGGGCTCGCGCCCCGCGCCCGCCTCGACGCGCGCCACCGCTACGCGCGCGCCGATCCCCGGCGCCAGCGCGTCCACGGCTTGCAACAGGCGGGCGAGCGCGAAACTCTTGCCCGAACCCGCCGAGCCCAGGAGCGCGAGGGTCAGCGGGGCTTTGCCGCCCTCGAGCGCCAGTTCGGCGAGGCCGCACAGGGCCCGGTCAAGGCTTTCGGCCTCGTCCGCCGCGGCCGGGGCCTGCGGCTGAACGCTCCTGGGGACCGGGGCCGGAACAGCGTCGGGCGGCGCCACCGGCGGGGCGAACGCGGACGTCTGCAACTCTTCGGGACGGAGAACGGCGGGCGCGCGCGCGGCGCCATCGCCGGAGCGCAGATCGAACTCGGTCAAGACATTCTCCGCCAGTTTGCAGCGCAACGTAACCGGGACGCTCATATCATGCGTCCCTGGGGCGGAGATAGATCGCCATTGTGGCGGTCCCGCGGCCACGGGAGGGCGTGCGGAGCGCGCGCAGGCGAAATGCTTAACAAGAGCTTGCAGGCGTGGCGCGCGTCGGCGATCTTGTTTGCAGTGCGTCATAAGCACGCCGCAGCACCCAGGAGCCCACGCCATGAAGCCTCCCAGCAGCTACCTCGCCGCTTCGGCCCAGTTCGGCGCAGGCTCAAGCCCGAGCGACTTTCTGGAGCGATGCCTCGCGGCCATCGAGGCGCGCGAAAGCGACGTGAAGGCCTTCGTGGTCCGGCTGGACCCCGCCCTCGCCAGGGAGCGCGCGGCGGCCTCGACCCGGCGCTGGCGAGCCGGCGCGCCTCTGTCGCCCATCGACGGCATGCCGATCGGCGTCAAGGACGTCATTGAGACCATCGACATGCCCACCGGAATGGGCTCGCCGCTCTACGACGGCTATCGCGGCGAGAAGGATTCGGCCAGCGTGAAGGCCCTGCGGGACGCGGGCGCGATCATCATCGGCAAGACGGTGACGACGGAGTTCGCCGCCTCATGGCCGGGCCCGACGCGCAATCCGCACGATCTCGCCCGCACCCCCGGCGGCTCCAGCAGCGGCTCGGCGGCGGGCGTGGCGGCGGGCTTCTTCCCCGCGGGGCTCGGCACGCAGGTGGTGGGCTCCATCGTGCGTCCGGCCAGCTTCTGCGGCGTCTACGGCGTGAAGCCCAGCGTGGGCGCCATCAACCGGCTCGGCAGCCATGACTACATGAGCCAGTCCGCGCAGGGCGTGCTGGCGGCCTCCCTGGCGGACGCCTGGCAGGTGCTGATCGAAATCGCCAACCGCTGCGGGGGCGATCCGGGTTTCCCGGGCCTTGCGGGCCCCGCCGCCCTGCCCCCCGCCCGCACCCCGCGGACGCTTGCGGTTCTGGAGACGCCCGGCTGGAAGATCGCCTCGGCGGGCGCCCGGACGGCGTTCGGCGAAAAGGCCGCCCGGCTGCGCGACGCTGGCGTGACCCTGCTGACGCGGGCCACGAGCCCGCAGGTGGAGGCGCTGGAGGCGATGCTGCCCCGCGCGATGCCGCTGACGCGCTACATCAACGGCTGGGAATCCGTCTGGCCCCTGCGCACCTATGGCGAGCGCGACGCCTCCAAGCTCAGCCCGCCCATGCGCGAGCGGCTCGCCGAATGCGACGGCATGAACGTCGGGGAGTATCGCGCCGCGCTGGCCGAGCGCGCCGCCATCCGGGCCGCGTTCGCAAGTCTCTCGACACTGGCCGACGCCTGCCTCACGCTGGCCGCCCCCGGCCCGGCGCCGGTGGGGCTCGCCTCGACGGGCGACCCCAACTTCGCCGTCCCGGGCTCGTTCCTTGGCGCGCCCGCCATGAGCCTGCCGCTGATGAGCGACGAGGGCTTGCCGCTCGGCCTGCAATTGCTCGGTTTCGAGGGCGCTGACGCCGATCTCTTCGCGGTGGCGGGCGGCGTGCAGGCGCTTGCGCGCTGAGCGCCGCCCACGCGCCTCAGTGGTGGTGATGGCCTGACGGGCCGGCGGCGGGGCCACCGGTCGTCGCGGGGGCGCCTCCCGTTTGCGCCGTGGGTGGAGCCGCGCCGCCGATGGGCGCGGCGTCGAACTCCACCTCGATGGTCCCCGCCTTTTCAAACGCCAGGGCGCCCTTCACCTTTTGTCCGGCGACGACCGGCTGGCGCAGGCCCGTGAACATCAGGTGATTGCCGCCCGGCTTCAATTCCACCGTGGCGCCAGGCTTGATCTCGAGCCCGTCGCGCAACTGGCGCATGCGCATCATGCCGCCTTCGTTCGACATTTCATGCACCTCCACGCTTCCGGACAGGGCGAACGCGCCCCCCGTCAGCCGGTCCGGCTGGGAGCCGGCGTTGGTGATGGTCACATACCCGCCCGCCACCGGCGCGCCTCTCGGGGTCGCGCGCGTCCACGGGGTTGACACGACGAGATCCCCCAACCGCCAGCTCTTCGCCGCCGGGGCGGCGGGCGAACCAGCGCGGCCGTCGTCGGCGACGAGCCGGATGGAGGGCGCGGGCGCCTTCAGGGCGCTTGCGGCCTGGCCGGGCGCGGGCGTCTCCACCCATTGCTCCATGCCGCTGGCGCATTCCTGCACCACAGGCGCGTAGATGACCGACCCCGCGCGGGCCCCCGGGGCGATGCGGCCCACGAAGACGAACTCGTCGTAATGGGCGTCCGGCAGGTTTCCGGCCGCCCAGACGATCTCCCGCACCCCTTCAAGCATCGTGCGTCCGTGGTCGTCATAGGGCGCAGCGTATGGGCCGATGCGGGTGGAAACGGACCAGCCCGCCTTCGGCATCGGCTTCACGGCGACCATTTCCTCGGGCAGTTGCACCCGCACCGTATGGGTCGCCTCCCCCTTGCAGCCGTGCGGCACGCGGAGGACTCCCCGGTATGAAGCGCCCGGCGCGGCCTCCGTGCGCTCGAAGGCCACATGGGCGAAAGCGGCGGACGCAGGCAGGACGGCGAATGCGGTCAGGGCCGCAAGCGGCAATATTTTCAGCATGGTTCATCTCGACGAAAGAGCGGCGTTCAGGTGAATGGAACGGCGTCGTCGTGGG
>JAQGJX010000160.1 GCA_028290405.1 Hyphomicrobiales bacterium | reverse complement strand
ATAGGTCTGCGACATCAGGACATTGGTCTGGCCGGGGCCGAACTTGGGGGCCAGAAGGCTTCCGTAGGGCCCAAACTCGCCGAGCAGCGCCTGCGGGTTGACGCTCGCAACGCCGCCCGAGAGGCCTTCAAGATTGCCCGGGCTCGTGAGGCCGCCGACCAGACCCTCGAGGTTGCCGCCGCTGGACAGTTCCGGGTAGGAGACCTTCGAGGTCGACGAGCTCACGCCGCCGCCAACGTGCGCGCCAGCATAGGCGCCGGTCCAGCTATAGGCCGGCTTGGGGCCATAGATGGCGAGCGGCGGGGCCTTCGAGGGCGCGTCTGCGGCAAGCGCGGCGCCGCCCATGGCGAGGGCGCTCACGGTGCCTAGTAGAACACGACTCAGCATTGGCAAACTCCTTTGAAATGAATGCACAGGCGCAACCTAGGCGGCGAATTGCAATCAGGCTGATTACAAAGGACTTTATGCTTGGGTGTAACATCATCGGCGCAGACGGCCTGCGACCAACGGATGAGGCCGGCGGAACGTCATCTTGGCCTGAGGCGTTGTGCCTACCGAGATCGTGAGGCGCGCAAGGCATGGATCCCTACATCGTCGTCCTCACCGGCCTTGGGGCCATCGTGCTGCTCACCGCGTGGCTGCCGATGGTTCTGCGGGAACTGCCGCTCACGCTCCCCATGTTCTGCGTCGCCATCGGGGCGGCGGTGTTCGCCATTCCAAACGGGCTGGGGGTCGCGCCGCATCCGCAGGATTATCTGGGCGCGACGGAGCGCCTGACGGAGATCGTCGTCATCGTCGCCCTCATGGGCGCTGGGCTGAAGCTCGACAAGGCGCTGCGGACCCATGGCTGGCTGGCGTGGCGGCTGCTGGTGGTCGCCATGCCGCTCTCCATCGCGGCCCTTGCGGCGTCCGCCTGGCTGCTGCTGCCGGTCAGCGCGGCCGCGGCCGTGCTGCTGGCCGCCTCCATCGCTCCCACCGACCCCGTGCTGGCCAGCGACGTGCAGGTGGCCGCGCCCGGCCAGGGCGAGGAAGACGAGGTGCGCTACACGCTGACGGCCGAAGCCGGGCTCAACGACGGGCTGGCGTTCCCGTTCGTGAACCTCGCGCTCGCCCTGGCGCTGGCGGCCCAGACGGGCGAGCCGTGGCTGGGACACTGGCTGTCCGTCGACGTGGTCTGGAAGATCGCCATGGCGGGCGCGACCGGGTGGCTCCTGGGGCGGGCGCTCGGCTGGCTGACATTCCGTCTGCCCAACAGGGCCAAGCTGTCACGCACCGGCGACGGATTCGTGGCGCTGGGCGTGATGGCCATTTCCTATGGGTTGGCCGAAATGGCGCATTCCTATGGGTTTCTGGCCGTCTTCATCTCCGCGGTCGCCTTCCGGGCGGTGGAGCGCAACCACCGCTACCATGAGAAGCTGCACGATTTCGTGGAGCAACTGGAGCGCCTGCTGATGATGATCCTGCTGGTGCTGTTCGGCGGGGCGCTCACCAGCGGCGGACTGCTGTCCGGCGTCACGTGGACGGTCGCGGCGTTCGCGCTGCTCGCCATCTTCGTCATCCGCCCCGCCGCCGGCTGGCTGAGTCTTGCGGGCTGCAAGCTCGACGCGCCCGAGCGGGGCGTGATCGCGTTCTTCGGCATCCGCGGGCTGGGCACGCCCTATTACCTCGCCTACGCGCTGGGGCGCGGGACGTTCGACCAGCCGGAGCTGCTGTGGAGCTGCGCTGCGCTGGTCATCCTCATCTCGGTCGTGCTGCACGGCGTCACCGTGACGCCCCTGATGCGGACGCTCGACAAGCGCCGGGGCCGCAGGAGGGCGTGAGCGGCGCGCAAAAAAGCGCCCCGTGAAGGGCGCTTTTCGACTCGCAGCGCGCTTATTCCGCCGCGATGGCGCTGGATTCGGGCGCTTCGTGCTTCAGGCCCGTGAGATCGGGCAGGATCATGCGCAGGAAGATCGACTCTTCGCTGGCGGTGAGCGTCGCGGTTTCGCCGGCCGCCACGTGGATCACCGTGAGCTGGCGCACAGGCGCCGCGCCCACAGACCCTGCGCCCGACAGGCACACGTGGATGCTGCGCGCGGGCAGCGTCGCCGTTGCGCCCGCCTCGACCCGCAGCCGGCCCGCCTGCGCCCGGCGCTCGGTGAACGCTCCGACGGACTTCTCCCACACGCCCGGCTCGCCCGTGGGCGCCCAGGCGAAGTTGGCTTCGTTCATCATGATCGGCGCGGGATAGCGCGGCTCGGGATAGTCCATGCGGCGCCCGCGCACGTGCTCCCATATGGCCTGGTAGCCATCGAGGTTGCGCTTGCCCTCCGCGTCCGCGTTGCGGCGGAACACGCCGTCCTCGAAGCGCCCGTAGGCCTCGAGGTCCTTCATGCCTTGCAGGACCTCGTTGCGCGACAGGTAGCCGTTGCCGCTGGCTCCGCCGAACTGGAGCACGATGGTCAGCGCGTCCGCGTCCTGCGTCTGCGGGCCATAATGGGCGCCTTCGGGGAAATAGCCGATCATGCCCGGCTTCATCTCGCCGTCGCGGCCGAACTTGAGCTGGCCTTCAAGCTGGAAGCGGAACTGTTCGAAGTTGTGCCGGTGGCGGGGCGAGAGGAAGTCCTTGTCGCTGCGGCCCAGGGACAATTGGAAATTGTCGATGTCCCCCGGCGCGCCCTCCAGCAAGTTGCGGTAGTGGAACGTGCCGCCGCGATGCTGCAGGCCGCGCTTCCATTCCAGTTCGTCGCCCTGAACGATCTTCATCGGGTGTCCTCCAATTTGCTTGGGGCGGATGGTGCGGGACGCGAGGCCCGCCGTCAATTGGACTGCGACGACAGCTTGCGGAACGTGGCGAGAACGTCCGGCGTCGCCGCCTTGATGGTCTCGGCGAGAATCTGGCGGATGCGCGCGCCCTCGATGGGCTCGCCATGGGGTTCGCCGAGCTTTTCGGCGTCCGAGGCGAATTCGGGATCGCGCGCCATCTTGGCGAAGGCGGCCGCCAGCGCCGCCACCCGCTCTGGCGGGGCCTTGGGGGGCGCGACCAGCGGCATGCCGGTGGCGCTGGCGTAGCCGGTGAGTTGCAGCAGGTTGCGCGACTCGGGCGCCACGAAGTCGGCCGCCAGCGGCACGGGCTCCCGCGAGGGCAGAAGCTGGAAGATGCGCACCGTCTTCTCGATCATGTCGGGACGGCGGGCGAAGCTGGCCGCATTGGTGGCGATGGCGTCCACCTCGCCCTTCTCGATCGCGTTCACGATGTCCGCCGTGCCGCGGTAGCCGCTCACCGCCTTCACCGGAAAGCCGTTCAGGCCAAGGATTTTCGGCACCATGCTGGGCTGCGTGTCCGGCGTTAGCCCGCCGAAGACCACCTGCCGGGCGCTGGCCCTGAAGGCCTCCGGGGTTTCAAGGCCGAGCGCCTTGCTGAGCCACACGAACGTGTTCACCTGCCCGGTGGAGCCGATGTATTCGAACTCCAGCGGCTCATAGCGCCCGCCCCGCTGGTCGAGCACGGGCACCAGCGGCCAGTCGCGGCCCGGCACGCCGAGCGTCAGCCCGTCGCGGGCGGCGCGCGTGAAGAGATGATCGGCGGCCGTGACGCCGCCCGCGCCCGGCATGTTCTGGATGACGATGCCGGGCGCGCCGTCGAGAAAGCGCGGCAGGTGCTTGGCCATGAGCCGCGCGCCGGTGTCGACGCCCCCGCCTGGCGGAAAGCCCACGATGATGGTGATCGTCTTGCCGGCGAACTCGCCGGCGGCGCGCGCGCCCTGACCGGTCGCCGCCGCGCAGAACGCGCCAGCCATGAGCGCGCGGCGCGATAGGCGGACGTTCGGCTCTTGAGTGCTCATGTGTTGCCTCCGGGCGGCGTCTTTGCGCTTTGCGTCAAGCGATCACAAACGTCGCGCGGATGCAAGACGCGCCGGAAACAGCGCAGGCGCGCGTCCCCTAGACGCCTGTGCGCCGCGTCAGCGCCAAGGTCTGGGACGGACGCTCGCCGAACTCGCGCAGGTACGCGGCGCCAAACTCGCCCATGTGCGAGAAGCCGCAGTCGAGCGCGATGGAGGTGACGGTTTCGCCCTCGTGCGCGCGGCTGAGCCGCATCTGCGCCTGTTGCAGCCGCACGCGCATGAGATAGCGCATGGGGGTCGTCCCCATCTCCTGCCGGAAGAGAAATTGCAGCGTGCGCAGGCTGCAACCGGCGGCGGCGGCAAGATCCGACAGCAGCAGCTCGCTTTCATAATTGGCGCGCAAATATGCGATGGCGCGGCTGAGGTAACGACCGTGGTCCTGAAGCTTCGGGCCGTCCGGCTGGCGCCCGCTCAAGGCCTGCGCGAGATGCAGCGTGAGCAATTCCTGGTGCACGGACTTGAGGCGCGCACTGGCGACGATCGCTTGCGGCGCGTCGTCAAGGGCGAGAATGGTGGCCCTCAGCTGGATATGGAAACGCCCCAACGACAGCATGTCGCTGCCGAAGAATCCATCCTGCAATTCTTTCAGCGAGAAGCGTCCTTCCAATTGCATGATGGCCGCGCCCAGATCGGCCTCAGGACAGTCGAAGGCGGCTGTGCGGAGCCCGTGATGGAAACGGGCCGACAAGTCGCTCTGCGGCGCGAGCGCTGGCCGGTAAGGCAGGAATTCACGGGTGACGGACCCGCTCTGCATCTCGAACGGACGCCCAAAGGGAACGTAGGCGCGCACGCGCCCGGCTGAATGGTCCTGGACCGTGAACGGCGGCAGGTCGAGCACCAGGACTGCTGCGCGGCCGAGATCAAGGGCGTTGACGTGAGCGCGCCAAACCGAGCCGGATTCAGGCTTGGGCACGAAGGAACGAAGGTCCGGATAGAAGACCTTCATGCGTTCGAGCGCCTCGTCAGCGCAGGTGTTCCGCAGGTAAGGGTATCTGGACAGTCGCGACACTGGCTGTGCTCCGGCTGAAGGTGCTTGCGTCCGGGGAACCGGACGCCGTCTGGGCGGGGCTTTCGTTGAACTCCCTGTGGTAGGCGCGGGCGAACTCGCCCAGGTGCGCAAAGCCGGTTTGCAAGGCGATGGACGCGACGCTCGCCTGCTGCTCGTTGTCGCCGAGGCGGCGGCGAGCCTCCCGCAAACGCACACTGGTCAGATACGACGTGGGCGTGGCGTCCAGCTCGGACCGGAACAGCGATTGCAGCGTCCGCAAGCTGCACCCGGCGGCGGACGCCAGCGTGGACCAGCGAAAATCCTGCGCGTAATGGGCCTGGATGTAATCCAGCGCACGCGCCAGGAAGACGCTGCGGCCCATGGGCGAGCGCGACACTCCGCTGCGCGCCGTCAGGCACTGCGCCAGCGCGAGCGTCAGCAGTTCCTGTTGCGCCGCCTTGAACCTGTGCGCCGAAATCAACGCGGCCGGGTTTTCGTCGAACGCCCGGATGGTGGCCGTGAGTTGCAGCTGGAAGGAGCGCAACGGCAGCATGCCGCTGCCGAAAAAACCGTTCTGCAGTTCGTCGATGCTGAGGCGCCCTTCCAGTTGCTCCAGCGTTTCGCGCAATTCGGCTCCAGGGCAGTGAAAGATGATCGCCGACGAGGGCGCGTCAAAATCGCAGTGGGACTCGCCGCCCGGCGCAAGCCCGGCGCTGTGCGGGCGGAATTCCCGCGCCTCCGCCCCGCGCCGCATCGTGAAAGGCCCTTCGGCGCCCACCATGACCCGTACGTTGCCGCTTGGCCCGTAGGCCAGGGAATGCGGAGAGGCGGAAACAGCCACGACGCCCGATGCGCCGAGGCTGAGGTAACGTTCGTCCGCGCTCCAGGCGTCGCAAACGTGCACCGTAAAGGACTGAATGTCGCTGTAGCGTGATCGAACTTCGTTGGCCACGAACTCCGGATCGGAGCTTTTCAACGACTGGAAACGGCGCAATGGCGACAAATGAAAGGCTCCGGGCAAGCGTCAACTTCGCCGTTATAATGGAGCCTGCGTGTGCTTGATTCTTACAAACCCGCCTGCTTGCGTGAACACGCATGGTCGGTGGCCGAACGATCAATCGAAATTTTGGGAGATTGCTGACATTACGTGAGCAGAAACCCGGCGCCTCGCGGCGCCGGGCGTCGACGACTAGAGCCGATTGCGTCGCCAGCCGTAGGCGCGGCCGCGCGGAACGTGCCTGCGGCTGCGGCGGCCCCATGCGTACCCGTGGCCACGGCGCATCTTGTAATGACCGCGCTTGCGGCCCCTGCCCTGCGCGTCGATGGCGCCTTGGGCAGGAAGATCCGCCTCCGGGGGCGCTTGCGGCGCGAGGCTATCAACCGGCTGCGCGACCGCGCTGTCGATCAGCGCGCCGCCCACGGCGCTCGCCGCTGCGGCGAACAGCAGCGACCTCAGGAAAAAACGTCTGTCCATGGTGTCGATCCTCAACGGGGAGCAGCGGGAGCGGCGGGGGCCGCAGGAACCGACGGAGCCTTGGGGGCCTCGATGGTGACGTTGGTGGAGGAGCCGCCGCCGCTGAACGTATTGCCGTTCAGGAGGAAGTACGCGAGGGCGATGACGATCAACGCGCCCACGATGACGCCTATGACGCCCATTGAGCCGCCCCGCTCACGTTCTACGATTCTGTCAGCCATGTCCTTGCCTCCTCGGATTAAACCGCTGAGACAAAGCGCAGGCGACGTTCTGGTTCCGCCAATGCTGAAAAGGCTCAGGACCAAGCCTCAGGTTGGGCGCGACAAGGCTGGCGGGGGGCTTTAAAGTGCCGCCACATTCCCGGGAGGAAACCTGAATGATCGTCGATTGCCACACCCATGTGCACCCGCTGCGCGAGCAGGCGCGCCCGATCTGGAAGGGCAAGTGCCCCGCCACCATCGAGAACGTGCTGGCCTTGCACGACCAGGCGCATCTGGACGTGAGCGTCATCTCCAGCGCCGCCCATTACCTGCGCGAGATGACACGGGAGGAAGCCGTTGGGGCGCTCCGCGAATCCAACGAGTATCTCGCGTCCCTGCGCGACCAGCACAAGGACAAGGTGATCGCCATCGCCACCAGCATTCCGGGCGGGGGCGAGAAGCACCTGCGCGAACTGGAACGCGCCGTGAAGCAGGACGACCTGCGCGCCGTGCTCATCAGCTCGAGCCATCGCGGCGCCTATCCGGACGACGACGACGCCCGCGATTTCTTCGCGCTGGCGTGCGAACTCGACATCCCGGTGATGATCCACCCGCCGTCCGTAGGCTTTGGCGAGGAGCGGATGGACAATTACCGGCTGGCGTCCAGCGTCGGGCGCCCGTTCGACAATTGCCTTGCGCTGTCGCGGCTCATCGTGCGCGGGATCCTCGAGGATTTCCCGAAGCTGAAAATCATCGGCACGCACCTGGGCGGGGGCATTTGCGAAATCATCGGGCGCATGGATTACGCCTACGAGATGGGCGACGAGGCGTATTTCCTTGGCAAGTACGAGCCGATGCTCATTACCCGCAAGCCCAGCGACTACCTGCGCATGATGTATCTCGACACCACGTGCTACCACACGCCCGCGCTCGAATGCGCCGCCAAGACCATCGGGGCCGACCGGCTCGTGATGGGCTCGGATTCACCGATGCTGCTGTCGCTCAAGCAGAAGTCCATCGACATCGTCGAGCAGGCGGACCTGACCCGCGCCGAGAAGGACGCGATCCTGG
Source organism: Hyphomicrobiales bacterium (assembly GCA_028290405.1). Taxonomy (GTDB): domain Bacteria; phylum Pseudomonadota; class Alphaproteobacteria; order Rhizobiales; family Beijerinckiaceae; genus Terripilifer. The sequence continues at coordinate 2,134 of JAQGJX010000160.1, read as the reverse complement.
CGGGCACCGCGTGCAAGTTGTTCAAGCTGTGAGGCTTTGCGATCAGGCCGCGCGCAGCGTCGCCTGATCGCGTTCTCGCAAGAACCGCTTGCGGGAGTCGAAACATCCAGAACGCATTGCTGTAGCGTCCCGCTTTTCGGGTCGATGACGCCGTTTTTTTTCAATTCATTGCGATGACCAGATTCCATGGATGGACAAAAGCCGCCCAAGATCCCGCCGCGCATCAAATAGCGCCGCGCAGCCGGCAGTTCTATGGGCTCCGCGGCGTTCTTGGCTCCGCCCCCTGCCCAGCGCGCGATTGAGCCTCGCGCCCGGAGCGGCTAATGTGTTCGGCGACGGCCGGTTACGGCCAAGTTTTCCAGGTTTTTCAGGTCTCAGGGAGGTGCTTCAAGTGCAACAGGTCATGAGGGCGGCCGCCATGTCGCTGGCCGCGAGCCTTTGCGCCGCCGGCGCGGCCCGGGCCGACGCGGTGTCGGATTTCTACAAGGGCAAGACCGTCAGCGTCGTGGTGGGGCACGAGGCCGGGACGGGCTTCGACGTGTATTCGCGCGTGCTCATCCGCCACATGGGCAAGTACATTCCCGGCGCGCCCACGATGATCGTGCAGAACATGCAGGGCGCGAGCGGCGTGGTGGCGGGCAACTGGCTCTACAACATCGCGCCCAAGGACGGGACCATCATGGCCACGTTCGTCCAGACGGTGCCGCTGGAGCCGATGTACGGCAACGGCCAGGCCCGCTACGACGCCTCGAAGTTCGTCTGGATCGGCAACATGGAATCCAGCGTCGCGGTGTGCGGCGTCACCAAGGCGTCGGGGATCAACTCCTTCGCCGACCTGCAAAAGACCGAGACGCTGATCGGCGCCACGGGCCCCACGGGCCCCTTGGTGAAGTCCGCGCTCGCCGTGAAGAACGTGCTCGGCGCAAACCTGAAGGTGATCGCGGGCTACAAAGGCTCCGCGGACGTGAAGCTCGCCATGACGCGCGGCGAGGTGAAGGGCATATGCGGCCTGCCGTGGTCCACCATCAAGTCGTTCTGGCGCCAGGAGCTTGAGACAGGCGAGTTCAAGCCGCTCATCCAGCTCAGCGGCGACCGGCACCCGGAACTGAAGGGGCTGCCGCACTACACGGACTTCATCAAGTCCGAGGAGGATCGCCAGCTCATGGGTCTGCTGTTCGGCGTGCAGACGCTGGGCCGCGCCTACGCCTCGCCGCCCGGCGCGCCCGCCGAGCGCATCGAGGCGCTGCGCAAGGCGTTCATGGCCACCATGGCCGACAAGGACTTCCTGTCCGACGCCGAAAAGACCGGCATCGACATCGAGCCCATGACGGGCGAGGCGGTCGGCAAGATGTGGGCGGAGTTCACCGCCACGCCGCCCGCGGTGGTCGAGCAGGCCAAGAAGGTGACGACGCCTTAAGGCCTGCTGGTTCAGGGCTCCCGCGACACCATGCGGGAGTCCAGCGCCACGCTCTTGACGATGGCGTAGACCGCGCGTCCCGGCGCAAGCTCCAGCGCTGCGACGGAGCGGCGCGTGAGGCGCGCCCACAGGCGCTGGCCGCCGCAGTCCACCTCCACGTCCGCCTGCGCGGGGCCGCCGGGCGCGACGCTCACGATCCGTCCCGGGAACACGTTCAGGGCGCTCAAGCTTTCCGGGCGCGCGACGGCCAGCATCACGTCCCGGGCCGGGATGCGCACGCGCACCCGCGCGCCGGGGGCCAGGCCGGGCGCGGCGAGGAGCAGGTCGCCCAGGGGCGAGGAGAGCCGCGTCAGCCCGTCGGGCTCGGCCGCGCCCGCCACGGCGTCGAACACCGTCGAGGTGTCGGCGGCGTCGGGGCCCAGCAGATCGGCCCGGTGCAGCATGTCGGCCGGCGAGCCCTCCCCGATCACCGCGCCCTCGCGCATCATCACCACCTTGTCGGCGAGGCGCGCCACCTCCGCCATGGAATGGCTGACGTAGACGATGGGCGCCCCGGCGCCGTCGCGCAGGCGCTCGATGTAGGGCAGGATCTCCGCCTTGCGCTCTTCGTCCAGCGAGGCGAGCGGTTCGTCCATCAGCAGCAGGCGCGGCGCGGCCAGAAGCGCGCGGCCGATCGCGACGCGCTGGCGTTCGCCGCCCGAGCGGCCCGCCGGGCGG
>JAQGJX010000138.1 GCA_028290405.1 Hyphomicrobiales bacterium | reverse complement strand
GTCCCGGCGGGTGACGGGCGCGTCGATGCGCTCCAGGTCGGCGGCGATCTCGCGGCCGACGTCGCCGCGGTAGAAATCGCGCAGGCCCGCCGTTCCCAGATGCTCCAGCGTGGACGCGAGGCGCTCGGACTTGCGCACGTGCCCCGCCGGGGCGCGCTCCCCGTCCACAAGGTAATGCTGCGCGAAGCCGGGCGCGTCCTTCAGGTCGGCGAATTTGTTGGGAACGGTGCGGGCTTCCGACGGCGAGACCGCCACACCCTCGCGGGCGTGCCGCACGGCGTCGCGCAGCAGGTCCGCCAGCGGCAGCTTGCCGCCCAGCGCCGCCGAGAGCTCAAGCGCGCAGCGCCAGCCGTCGATGGCCCCCGGAGTGGTGACGGCCGCCAGCGGGCCGCGCGACGGGATCGCGTCATGGCCGAGCTTGCGGTACGTCCCGATGAGGGCCTTTTCGCCCGCGAATCCGCACGCCTCCACGTAGCGCACCCGGCCCTTGGGCTCGCGGATGAGCCAGAAGCCGTCGCCCCCGACCGAGTTCATGTGCGGATAAACCACCGCGATGGTCGCCGCCATGGCCACCATGGCCTCGATGGCGTTGCCGCCCTGGGCCAGCACGTTGCGGCCGGATTCGGAGGCGGCGACATGAGGCGCGGCGACGGCTGCGGAGGAAAAGGTCGGCGTCGAAGACATGAGGGGCTTTCAGGGCGGCTTGCGAGAGGGGCTGGGGATGTTATAGGTCAGGGGCGCGCGGGCTCAAAGCCGCGCCCGAGCATGGAGCTTGTCGCGTGGCCGATCCCAAACCGATCCATTGGCAGAACGTCACGACCATCGTGAGCGTGGCCATCCTGGTGGGTACGGAGCTCATCGGCATCACGTGGGCGGCCGGCTGGGCCATCGGCGGCCTGCTGGACCTGCCGCCCATCTTCCGCACCCTGTTTGAAATCGTCGGCAGCCTGCTGGGCGCCCTCGGGCTGTACTATTTCGTGCGCGCCGCCCTGAAGGTGGAGCCGCTGCGCGGCTGACGCCCCTTGGCCGCGCGCCGGCGGGCGCGCAGTCCCTCCTTGTCGCGCCATCGCGTTCAAGCCCGCACCGCCTCTATGGCTTTCAGGATCCGCTCCGGAGTCGCGGGCGCGTCCAGCGGGATCTGCGCGCGCGGGTTCGCCGCGCAAGCCGCCACGGCGTCGCGGATCGCCAGCCACACCGACATGCCCAGCATCAGCGGCGGCTCGCCGACGGCCTTGGAGCGGAAGATCGTCTCCTGCCGGTTGGGAGCGTTCTCCAGAAGATGCACGCGGAAGTCCGGCGGGGCGTCGCGACTGCCGGGGATCTTGTACGTGGAGGGCGCGTGGGTGCGCAGCCGCCCGTCGCCGTCCCAATAAAGCTCCTCCATGGTGAGCCAGCCCATGCCTTGCACGAAGCCGCCCTCGATCTGCCCGAGGTCGATCGCCGGATTCAGCGAGGCGCCGCAATCGTGGATGATGTCCGTGCGCAGGCAGCGCGTCTCGCCCGTCAGCGTGTCGATCTCCACCTCGGAAGCCGCCGCCCCGTAGGCGAAGTAATAGAAGGGATGGCCCTTCAGGGTCGTCTGGTCCCAGTGGATGTCAGGGGTCGCGTAAAAGCCCGCAGCCGACAGCGACACGCGCTTGAGCCAGCTCCGGTTGGCGAGCTCCGCGAAGGGCATCACGTGGTTGCCGGACGAGACCTCGCCGTCGCGGAACGTCACCGCGTCCGCGCTCACGCCCCAGAGCTCCGCCGCCACGTCCGCCATGCGGCCGCGAATGGTCAGCGCCGCGCGGCGCGCCGCCGCGCCGTTGAGGTCCGAGCCCGACGAGGCCGCGGTGGCGGACGTGTTGGGCACCTTGTCGGTGCGGGTCGATGTGGGCATGACGAACGTCATCGGCACGCCGAACGTCTCAGCCACCACCTGCGCGACCTTGGTGTAGAGGCCCTGGCCCATCTCGGTCCCGCCGTGGTTGGCCTGGATGGAGCCGTCCGTGTAGACGTGCACCAGCGCGCCGCCCTGGTTGAGGCTGGGCATGTTGAAGCTGATGCCGAACATGACCGGCACGGTGGCGAGCGCGCGCTTCTTCACGCGGTTGGCCGCGTTGAACGCCGCGATCGCCTGCTGGCGCGCCGGCAGGTCGGCGTCGATCTCCAGCCGGGCCATCAGGTCCGCGGCGATCATGTCGCTCACGGTCTGCTCATAGGGCGTCTGCAGGCCCCGTTCGGCCGAGAGATAGTTGGCGCGCCGCACGGCGTCGCGATCCTTGCCCAGGTGACGGGCGATGGAGTCGATCACCGTCTCGCCGGCGATCATGCCCTGCGGGCCCCCAAAGCCGCGAAACGCCGTATTGGACACGGTGTTGGTCTTCAGCGACAGGCCGAGCAGATCGACGTTGGGCACGTAGTAGCAATTGGTCGCGTGGCAGATGGCGCGCGTCATCACCGCGGGCGTGAGATCGGCGACGTTCCCGCCGCGGGCCGCAAGCTGCATGCGCAGGGCGGACAGCGCGCCGTCATGGTCGAAGCCCGCTTCCCACTCCACCCTGAAGTCGTGGCGCTTGCCGGTGACGATCATGTCGTCGTCGCGATCGAGCCGCAGTTTCACGGGCCTTTGCGTCTTGCGGGCGCACACGGCGGCGATCGCCGCCACGATGGTGGGCTGGCTTTCCTTGCCGCCGAACCCCCCGCCCATGCGGCGCACTTCCACCGTGACGGCCGCCTGCGGGGCGCCGAGCACGAGGGCCACGTGCTTCTGCACTTCGGTGGGATGCTGCGAGGACGTCCACACATGCATCTGCCCGCCTTCGTGCGGCGTCGCGACGGCGATGTGGGTTTCGAGATAGAAATGATCCTGCCCGCCGATGTCGAGCGCGCCCTTCAGCGTCAGGGGCGCGGCGGCCAGCGCGGCGGCGGCGTCGCCGTAGAGAAGATGCTGCGGGGCGGCCACATAGGATTGGGCGGCGATGGCGTCCTCGTAGCCGAGGACCGCCGGCAGCGGCTCCCAGTCCACGTCCACGAGGTCGGCGGCGCGGCGCGCGGCCTCGTGGGTCTCGGCGACCACGACGGCGACCGGGCAGCCGACATAATCCGCCACGTCCACGGCGAGCGCCGGTTCGCCGTGCAGGATGGGGCCGACGTCGTTCACGCCCGGAATGTCGGCGGCGACGACGAGCGCCACCACGCCGGGCTGGCCGAGGGCGCGGGCGGCGTCGATCCCGCGGATGCGCGCGTGCGCGTGCGGGCTTTTCACCAGCGCGGCGTGCAGGGCGCCGGCGGCCTCCGCCATGTCGTCGAGATAGACGGCCGCGCCGGTGACGTGCTGGCGCGCGCTGTCATGAGCGTGCGACTTGCCGACGACGCTGCGCGCCTCGTCCGGAACCACGCTCATTCGGCCGCCTCCATGTCGGCGCCAAGCGCCAGCAGGCGCCAGCGCTCCAGAAGGTTCTGGGCCGTGCGCAGCCGGTAACCGGCGCTGGCGCGGAAATCTGAAATCGGCGCAAAGTCCTCCGCCATGGCGGCCTTTGCCTTCGCAAGCGTCTCGTTGCTGAAAGTCGCGCCAGCGAGGGCCTCTTCCGTGCGCCGGGCGCGCGCGGGCGTCGCCGCCATGCCGCCGAACGCGACGCGCGGCGCCAGGATGCGCGCGCCCTCGCGCTCGAAAGAGATTGCGGCGCACACGGCCGAAATGTCCTGGTCGAACCGGCGCGAGATCTTGTCCACGCGGAAGAAGGCGCCGGGGCGCGGACGGGGAATCGCGACGCTCTCGATATAGTCGCCGGGCTGGAGCACGGTGCGGCGATAGCCGACGTAGAAATCGTCGAGCGAGACCTCCCGGGGCCCGTTGAGTCCGTCGATGCGCACCCGCGCGCCCAAAGCCAGCAGCGCCGGCGGGGTGTCGCCGATGGGCGAGGCGTTGGCGAGATTGCCCCCGATGGCCCCAAGGCTGCGGATCTGCCGCGAGCCAAGGCGCCGCAGCAGGATCGCGAGGCTCTCGTCAATGAGCGTGAGGGCGGGCAGCAGGTCGGCGTAGGTCGCCGCCGCCCCCGCCACGATCTCATGATCGCGCACCTCGATGCGCGCCAGGTGCGGCAGCGCGCCGAGGGAGATCAGCGAAGGCAACCGCGCATGGCGCTTGGTCACCTCGAGGGCGAGGTCCGTGCCGCCGCCGATCAGGCGGGCCCCGGGATCGTCGCGCAGCGCCGCATGCAGGGCTTCGCGCGTGCTGGGCGCAAGGAAGCGGCCTTCGGGGGTGACGCAGGCGAGGTCGGGACCGGCGCAGATGTCCTCCAGCGCCGCGACGATCTGCGGCTCAAGGGCCGAATAGGCGTCGCCCGCGCCGCCCGAAAGGGCGTCGTGCGCGGCGTCCACGATGGGTCGATAGCCTGTGCAGCGGCAGAGATTGCCGGCGATGGAATCGTGGATCGTCTCGGTTTGCGGCGCCTCGCGGGAGCGGAACGCGGCGAACAGAGCCATCACGAAGCCCGGCGTGCAGAAGCCGCACTGGCTGGCGTGCCGCTCCACCATGGCCGATTGCACGGGATGCAGCGCCTCGCCGTCCGCAAGGCCTTCCACGGTGACCAGCAGGCGCCCGTGCAACTGGCCCATCATCATGATGCAGGCGTTGACAGGGCGCCATTCGAGCGCGCCGTCGCGCGCCTGCGCCACCACGACGGTGCAGGCGCCGCAATCGCCTTCCGCGCAGCCCTCCTTGGTTCCCGTGAGGCGGCGCCGGGTGCGCAGCCATTGCAGGACGGTCATGTCGGGCGGCGCCGCCACGGACACGGGCGCCAGCCCGTTGAGGAGGAAACGAACCGCGCTGCTGGTGGGGCTGGTCATGAGCACAGGATACGCAAGGATGTCGTCCTTCGCCAACGCCGCGCGTCGCGGCCGGGCGGAAAGCGTGCAAGACGCGTTCCAGCCGGGCCCATGCGCAGGCGTGCGCTTGGGGGCGGTCGTTTCGTAAAAAAAAGCCCGTCCGCCGCGCGGGGCGGCAGACGGGCTCGAGAGCATCCCCTTTATGAGACCCCGCCGGCATGACGCCGATTGCCTCGCAAGACGATCCCGCGTGCAAAAAAGGCCGGAATTGGCCACAATATCAATTTGAAGGCCCAAAATCGCCGGGCCCTGTGACGCAAGCTAGGCCATAAACTTCGGCTTGGCAATAGGTGCGGTGGCGGGCGGTTCCATCGCGGCCTATCTGGTGTTCTCATGCGCGCCGCGCCCGCCCGTCCTCTCCCGCTGCAAGAAGACCATCATGCGTTCAACGGCTTACTTTCCCGACTTACCCGACGTGGCCATCCTGGGCGCCGGGGCCGCTGGCGTTGCGGCAGGGCGCGCCCTTTTAGCTCAGGGCGCCAGCGTGCTGATCCTTGAAGCGCGGGAGCGCGCCGGCGGCAGGGCCTACACGTTTGAAGGATCGAGCGATTTTCCACTAGATCTGGGCTGCGGCTGGCTGCATTCGGCCGACCGCAATCCGTTGGTGGAGCTGGCCGGGGATTCTGGATTCACTGTGGATAAAACCTTGCCGCCCTGGCAGGACGTTCGCGCCGGGGAGGGCTTCGGGCCCGGCGAGCACGCCGCTTTCCGGGACGCGCAGGGCGCGTTTTACGCCCGGATGGAGGAGGAGGCGCGCGCCCCGAACGATCGGCCCGCCAACGAGTTGCTGGAGCCCGGCGGACGCTGGAACGCCGCCGTCGACGCCGTCTCCACCTACGTGAACGGCACGGAACTGGCGCGCCTCTCGGTCAAGGATTTCGACGCCTATTGCGACACCGAGGTGAACTACCGCGTCACGCAAGGATACGGCGCGCTGATCGCCCGTCTGGCGCAGCCCCTGCCGATTCGATTCGGGTGCGCGGCGCAGATGGTGGACCGCTCGGGGGCCCGGCTGCGCGTGGTCACGCCGCAGGGCGACCTCGAGGCCCGGGCGGTCATCGTGGCGCTGCCCACCAACGTGCTGGCGAGCGGGGGCGTGCGCATCTCGCCGGAGCCGTCCGAGACGCTGCATGCGGCCGCGAACCTGCCGCTGGGCGTGGCCGACAAGCTGTTCCTGTCGGTGGAGGGCGCACACGAGTTGCCGGAGAACGGGCGCCTCTTCGGCGCGACGGACCGGGTGGGGACCGGCGCCTATCACTACCGACCCTTCGACCGCCCGCTGATCGAGGGATACTTCGGCGGCGCCTGCGCGCGCGAGCTCGAATCAGGCGGCATGGCGGCGTTCGCGGATTTCGCCATCGAGGAATTGTGCGGCGCGCTGGGTTCGCGCTGGCGGGCGAGGCTGGCTCCTGTGGCGTGCAGCGCGTGGGCGCGGGATCCCTTTGCGCTGGGCTCCTATTCGCACGCGCTGCCGGGGCATTGGGACAAGCGGGCCGTGCTCGCCGCGCCCGTTGAGAACCGCATCTTCTTCGCCGGGGAGGCGACGCATCCGCATTTCTTCTCCACCGCCCACGGGGCGTGGATGAGCGGCGAGCGCGCCGCCGCGGAGGCGCTGCGCGCGCTAGCGGGCGCGCACCAGGCCTGAGTCCACCAGCCTGCGGTGGAAGGCGAGCACCAGCGCCCGGTCAGTGCAGGCGGCGTAGGCGCCCTCGCACGCGTCCATGAGGCGCAGCCGCTCGCGCCAGGAATCGGGCAGGGGCAGGCCCGCCTGCTGAAGCAGGATCGCCCCGAGATAGGGCGCGTCCACCGTCTCGTGCCGTGGCAGCGGGGGCGGGGCGTAATTGACGCCGTTGGCCGAGTAAAAGGTGAGATAGGCGGGCGAAGCGGCGGGCAGCGCGCTGAGGATCTCTTCGGCTTCCTGCGTGCTGAACCCGAAATAGATGCGGCTCGCCAGCGGCTGGTGGTCGCCGTACTGCACGACGAGGAAGCGCTCCTGCGGAAAGCGCCGGGCCAGCTCCGCGCGCAGCCACGCCTGGTCGATGTTTCCCATCGCGAGCCGCCGCAGGTATTCGCTCATCTCCGGATGCGCGCCCGGCCCCCCGGGAACGGCGCGCTCGGGCCACATCGTCACGTCATAGGGCCAGTGGGCCGACATGGTCTGCACGAAGGCGAACAGCGGCGCGGACGAGCCCGCCACGTGCCGGGCGATCTCATCCATGGCGTTGGCGAAGTAGACGCTGTCGGGCTCCATGTTGGTGGGCGCGCCTTGCGCCTTCATGTCGAAGATCTCCGGGAAGCCGACGCTCTCGAAGAAGCGGCCCGATCCCATGAAGCCCTTGACGTACGGATAGAACATCACGTTCCGGTAGCCGCAGCGCGCCATCGCGGCCGGCAGCGCGTCGTCCGTGCGCCCCGCCATGTACACCTGCACGAAGTTGCGCAGGCCCCCGAAGAAGCGGCTCGACATGCCCGTCAGCACCGAGAACTCGGTGAGCCATGACGCGCCCCCGTAGGTCTCCACCCGCAGGGCGTGCCGCCGCCCGTCGTGGGAGGCGAAGAACGGCAGGACGCTCGGGTCATAGGCCAGGCCCGGAAAGCCGGTCGGCGGCGTCACGGATTCCTGGTGGATGAGGATGACGTGGGGCGGCTTGGACGACGGCGCGCAGGCGGGGCGCGGATCGAACGCAAGGGCGCCCGCCGGCGGCCCGACCTCGAACAGGCCGCGCGACAGCGCCTGGAGCGTTTCGGGCCATGACGAATAGAACGAGGAGAGATGCACGTCCTCCCACGTGTATTGCGTCTGTCGCGGCTCGCGCTTCATGTGGCTCGCCCAGCCGCCCAGCGCCGCGAAGGCGGCGAGCGCCAGGAGCGCCGGGAGGCGCCGCGCGTTGCGGGGCTCGAGGCGCCTCAGCGCCAGCGGGCCCGCCAGCAGCAGCAAAAGGGAGACGGCGAAGACCGCGCTCAGCTCCGGATGATCGCGGACGATCTCCAGGGGCGAGAACGACCACCGCAGCGGCTCGAACAATTCATAGGCGTGCAGCACGAAGTCCGTGCGCGCCCGCTTGATCTCCGCGACGGCGGCGACCACGCCCACCATGGCGGCGACGCCCAGCGCCGCCAGCAGCAGGCGGCGCGCGAGGGCCGCGGCGAGCGCCGCCAGCGCCATGCTGACCGAGGCGGCGTGAAGGCCCGTGTAGCGGGGCTCGGTGGAAAAGAGGTAGGCGCACGTGGCCAGCGCGACGCCCGCCGCCGCAAGCGCGAACCAGCGCCCGCGCGACATGCGGGCCAGCGCCCGCGAGGCCGCATGCGTTCGCGCGGCCCCAGGGGCGGCGTGCGGCGTGTCGAGCATTGTCCCCCCGGACCTGTGCGCCGCCTCGCGCTAGAACTCCACGACGCTGCGGATCGACTTGCCTTCGTGCATCAGGTCGAAGCCTTCGTTGATGCGCTCCAGCGGCAGTTTGTGGGTGATGAGGTCGTCGATGTTGATGCGGCCGTTCATGTACCAGTCGACGATGCGCGGCACGTCCGTGCGCCCGCGCGCGCCGCCGAACGCCGTGCCCTTCCAGACGCGGCCCGTGACGAGCTGGAACGGCCGGGTGGCGATTTCCGCCCCCGAGGGCGCGACGCCGATGATGATCGATTCGCCCCAGCCGCGATGGCACGCCTCCAACGCCTGGCGCATGACGTTCACGTTGCCGGTGCAGTCGAACGTGTAGTCCGCGCCGCCCCCCGTGAGATTGACCAGCCAGGGCACGAGGTCGCCCTCGACCTCGGTGGGGTTGACGAAGTCGGTCATGCCGAACTTCTCGGCCATTTCCTTGCGGCCCGGGTTGATGTCGACGCCCACGATCTGCTCGGCGCCGATCATGCGCAGGCCCTGCACGACGTTGAGGCCGATGCCCCCCAGGCCGAACACGATGGCGCGGCAACCCGCCTCCGCCTTGGCGGTCCAGAGCACGGCGCCGATGCCGGTGGTGACGCCGCAGCCGATGTAGCAGACCTTGTCGAAGGGCGCGTCCTCGCGGATCTTCGCCAGCGCGATTTCCGGCACCACGATGTGGTTGGCGAACGTGGAGGCGCCCATGTAGTGCAGCACCTGCTCGCCGTCGCACTTGAAGCGGCTGGTGCCGTCGGGCATCACGCCCCGGCCCTGGGTGGCGCGGATGGCGGTGCACAGGTTGGTCTTGCGCGACAGGCAGCTTTTGCACTGGCGGCATTCGGGCGTGTAAAGCGGGATGACGTGGTCGCCCTTCTTCAGGCTGGTCACGCCGGCCCCGACCTCCAGCACGATCCCCGCGCCCTCATGGCCCAGGACGGCGGGAAACAGGCCTTCGGGGTCCGCGCCCGAGAGGGTGTAGTAATCGGTGTGGCAGATGCCCGTGGCCTTCACCTCGACCAGCACTTCGCCGGCCTTCGGCCCTTCAAGGTCCAGCTCGACGATTTCCAGCGGCTTCTTGGCGGCGAAGGCGACGGCGGCGCGGGTTTTCATCAGGAGCGCTCCTCAGGGCGTTTTTCGGACGGTTCGGCTGCGCGCATATTGCCCGAGCGGCGCGAAGCGTAAAGGGGGCGGGGGCGGGCGGGCGCAGATTGTCTCTGGCGCGGCCGGGGCAATGCGGCCATTATCGCGGGAAATCACAGGCAAGAATTCGGGAGGACGTGATGGCCGTTCGTTTGGTTCGCGCGCTTGCGCTGGGCGCCTTCGTGGCGTCGTTGACGCCGCTGGGCGCGGGCGCGCAGGAATATCCCACCAGGGTCATCCGCTCGATCTGCAATTTCGGGCCGGGCTCGGGCGCGGACATCGTCGTGCGCTATTATTCGGAAAAGCTGCAGCGGCTCGCCGGCAAGGCGGTGATCGTGGAGAACAAGACCGGGGCGGCGGGCAACATCGCCACCCAGATGGTCGCGACCTCCAAGCCCGACGGCTACACGATCATGATAACCCCCGGCAACGCCACGCTGGCCTCCGCGCCGCACCTGTTCAAGGACGTGCCGTTCGATCCCATCAAGGACTTCGAGCCCGTTGCGCGCCTCGCGAAGGTGCCGTTCGTCGTCGTCGTGAAGCCCGACTCGCCCGCCGCCACCATGGCGGACCTCACCGCGCAATTGCGCGCCAAGGGCGTGAAGGCGCGGTACGCGGCCAGCACCAACACCGCCATCGTGACGGCCGAACTCTATCGCGAGATGGCGGGCGTACAGCTTGAGCAGATCAAGTACAGCGGCATCGCGGACGTTCTGCGCGGGCTGCTGGCCGACGAGGTCGACTTCACCGCGTCCGACGCCACCTGGGTCGCCGCCATGGTGCAGAGCGGCCGGGTTAAGCCCCTGGCGGTCACGTCCGCGACGCGCCTCTCGGCCATGCCGGACGTGCCGACCATGCAGGAGGCGGGCTTCAAGGGCTTCGACCTGACGCCCTGGTGGGGCGTGGTGGTTCCCGCCGGCACCCCCAAGCCCATCGTGGACAAGCTCGCGGGCTGGTTCCAGCAGATCAACGACGATCCGGAGACCAAGGCCTTCCTGGGCAAGTTCGCCACCGAGACGTGGTCGGGCGGGCCGGAGGACCTGCGCAAGCTGCTCGCCAGCGAGATCGACGCCTGGGGCAAGTACATCGCGCTGGCGAAGATCGAGAAGCAGTAGGGCGAACAGCGAATGGCGAGTAGCGAGTAGGGAATAGGCAGTAGGCAGTAGGCGGTAGGGCCGCCTCTGTTCAGGTCGGGCTTGACGCGCCTGCCCTGGCGGCGCCCAAACTCGCTACTCGCTACTCGCTACTCGCTACTCGCTACTCGCTACTCGCTACTCGCCACATTTGATCCAACTCCCACACGAAAGCATCCACATGCGCGTCGCCGTCACGACCCCGTACTTCGACTTCTTCCCCGAGCTGAAGGCTGAACTTGAAGCCGCCCACCCTGGGGCGAAGTTCCGCACCGACCGGCGCAAGCTCGAGGAGGACGACCTCATCGAGTACCTTCAGGGGTACGACGCGGCGCTCATCGGGCTCGACCGCTTTACGGACCGGCTGTGTTCGGCGCTGCCGGAGTTGAAGATCGTGTCCCTGTGCTCGGCGGGCGTCGACCACATCGACCCCGCGATCCTCAAGAAGCACGGCAAGAAAATGTGGTGGGCGGCGGGCATCAACAAGGTTTCGGTGTCGGAGCTCGCCGTCTGCTACATGGTGTTCACGCTGCGCCGCCTGCACTTCTTCTCGCAGATGCTGCGCGACGGCGCCTGGAAGGGCCCGGTGGGCTTCGGGGCGGACCTGCGCGGGCAGACGGTGGGCATCCACGGCTGCGGCTTCATCGGCAAGGAAGTCGTGAAGCTTTTGCAGCCCTACGGCGTCAACATCATCGTGTGCGACCGCGTGGACGTGTCGGAGTTCTGCAAGCCCTACGGGATCGAGCAGGTGAGCGAGGACGAGATGCTGGCGCGTTCCGACGTGCTCACCATCCACCTCTCGCTCAACGCCACCACGCGCGGCCTCTACACCGGCGCGATGATGGACAAGATGAAGCCCGGCGCGGTGCTTATCAATTGCGCGCGCGGCGGCATGGTGGACGAGCACGCCCTCAAGGAGCGGCTGGAGTCCGGCCACATCTCGGGCGCTGCGTTCGACGTGTTCGCCGTGGAGCCCGCGAACGGCAATCCGCTGCTGGACGTGCCGAACTTCTTCGGCTCGCCCCACATCGGCGCCACCACGCGCGCCTCGTGGGGCGCCATGCTGGCGTCCGGCATCCGCGGCCTGACCGACGCCTACGATCCCCAGCCGGGGGTCTACCCGTTCGACTGACCTAGCGGACCGGCCGGGGCTGCGGCGCGGGACGGTCCCCTTCGTTGGGCAGCGTCTCGAACGTCACCTCCCGGTCGGCGGGCCACTTCATGCGATACGCCACGACGATGTCCTTCGTGGCGCCCGGCGCGAGATCGAAGGTCCAGCTCAGCACGCCCCGCCGCTCGTCCACGTTCCTGGCGGTCGGGGGCGTGGTGGCGGGCAATTGCTCGATCACGATGGCGCTGTTTTCGGAGATCGGAATTCGGTCGATCACGTTCGCCTTGACGGCGAAGGCGTGCTGGTTGCGCACGACCGTGCGAAACTCCCGCACCTCCTGCTTGGTGGAGCCGAACCAGCTCGGCTCGTTCTCCTTGCGGCGCACGGGCGCGCGGGTCACCTTGACGGCGTCGTCGGCCCCGAACCCCAGCCGGACGTCCCCGCCCGGCGCCGCAAGCTCCAGGCGGCTGCGGCCGACGAACATGCCGTCGCGATGGATGGCGACCTCGCCGGGCAGAAGCGGCGCCTCGTCTTCGTTCACGAAGGCGACGTCCAGATAGGCGGTCTGGTCAAGGGCGGGCGCCGTGCGCACGGTGACGTCGGCGGCGAGGGTGCGGGCCCCAAGGCGCAATCCGCGCTCGGAGCCGTCGCCCGGCACGTCGATGCGGCCCGGCGCGCGGAAGTTCGCCTCATAGGCGCCCGCGTCGAGGACGGCCTCCTGTTGCTGCGCGGGCGCCATGGCGACCGCCGCGGGAGCGGGCGGCGACGCGACGCGCGCCGACTTCAGCCGTTCCGCGACGTCCGCGTTGGCGCGGGGCGCTGCCTGCGACAGCATCGGCGGCTCAAAGAACGCGAGACGCTCCGTGTGGACCTCCGGGGCCTTCGCGCCGCGCTGGGTGCGGGCGGTGGAGACGGCGAGATTGACCCCGCTCCAGTCCTCGCCGGTGGTCTGGCGCACCTGCGCGCGGCGCACCAGCTCCAGCGACGCCTTCGCGCCGTCCGGCCGCGTCAGCAGCCGCGCGTCGTAGGTCGGCCGCCAGCCTGCGCCCGCCACCCTGTAGGTCACCAGAATGCGCGCCTTGCCGGGCGCCTGCGCCTCCAACTCCACCACGGCCTCGCGCGCCGGGCGGCCGCGCGGGTCCGGGGGACGGGTGGAGGCCTCCAGCGCGGCGATCTTCTCGTCCGCCTCGCGCAGGCTAATCCGCGCAACGCGCAGGTCCTCGCCGCTGCGGGCGAGTTCGCGGCCCACCGCGTCCCAGGCGGCGGACCATTTGTCCACGTCGAGCGGGGCTGCGTCGGACCCGAGCTTCTCGGGGCTGGCCTCCGCATAGCGCTGCACCATCGCGCGCCGCCCCTCCAGCGCTTCGATCCGGGCCTGCACGCTCGCGCGCTCGTCCCGCAGGGCCTGCAGGCGGGCGGCCGCGGAGGGTTCGGGAGCGCCGGCCTGCACGGGCGCGACGCGGGTCTGGACGGACCCGATCGTCAGCGCCCCGGCGCCTTCGCCCTCCACCCGCAGGGACGCGGGATCGAGCCCGAGCGGCAGGTCGCGCAAGACAAGAGAGGTCTCGCCCCCCGGCAGGTCCACCTCGATCGCGCGGCTGACGCTCGCCCCGTCGGGGTAGACCGTCACGCTGTCGATGCGCGAGCGCGCCTCCAGCGAGGCCGCGAGGGCGGGCGCGGCGGCCAGCAGGGCGCAGATCGAAACGGCGGAGGAGGCGGCGCGCAGCATGAAAGGGTTCTCCACAAGGGGCCGTGTTCGGGACGGCGACCCATAGCTGCGCAGGATTGCGCCGAATGTGCGACGGCTCCGGTGAGGCCCGTGCTTGCGGGCGTCGGTGCGCCCTCGACATGGGACGCCGAAAGTCCCTCCCGGAGGTCCTTTCCTCGCTTGTGCCGGAAAGGTAAATCTGTCATGTTCGCGCGCTCACGATAGGACAGCCTTGCTGACCTTATGGGCGCGCCGCGCCCGGGAGGCGTTCGTCTCCGGGGGCGTCCCCGTCCGCGACTTCTGGCGGCCGGGGGGCGGACTGGCCCGCAGCCTGCATGTGCAGGGTGCGGTTGACTGTCGCGGAGAGGTCCGCGGGTTCATTCGATCGTATACCGATCTGGAGCGGGGCGATGTACGCGTGCAGGCAGGCAGACGACGGGCTTGAACGCCGCCTCCGAAAACGGAGCTGCGGCGCCCGAACGTTCGTGCGCTCCTGACCGCTTTCCTGCATCCGCCACACGTTCGTTAGACCTGCGCGACACAAGCGCCAGACCTGTTTCCGGAGTTCATTCATGACCGGCATCATCGACCCGGCCCTGCCCGAAGCCCGCGGCCTCTTCGATCCGCTGCTTGGCCGCGATTCCTGCGGCGTCGGTTTCATCGCCGACGTGAAGAACCGCAAGACCCACGCCATCGTGCAGCAGGGCCTGCAGATCCTGCTCAACCTGGATCACCGCGGCGCCGTCGGGGCGGACCCCAAGCTGGGCGACGGCTGCGGCATCCTCGTGCAAATCCCGCATGACTTCTATGTCGAGGAATGCGCGGCGCTCGGCTTCAAGCTGCCGGCGGCCCGCGAATACGGCGTCGGCCAGTTCTTCACGCCCCGCGACGCGCAGGCGCGCGCGGAAGTCGAGGCCATCGTGGCCCGCGTGCTCGAGGAAGAGGGGCTGGCGCTCCTGGGCTGGCGCGACACGCCGGTCGACTCGTCCGATCTCGGCGAGGCCGTGAAGGCCGTCGAGCCCGTCATGCGGCAGGCCTTCATCGGCCATGGCCCCGGCGTCACCAGCGAAGACGATTTCGAGCGCCGCCTCTATGTGGCGCGCAAGTGCATCTCCAACGCGATCTACGCGTTGCAGCGCCGCGACATGGCCGAGTTCTACCCGGTGTCGATGTCGTGCCGCACGGTGGTCTACAAGGGCATGGTGCTCGTCTCGCAGCTGGGCTCCTATTACAAGGACCTCGGCGATCCGCGCTTCGTCAGCGCGCTGGCGCTCGTGCATCAGCGTTTCGCCACCAACACCTTCCCGTCCTGGCGCCTCGCCCATCCCTACCGGATGGTGGCGCACAACGGCGAGATCAACACGCTGCGCGGCAACGTCAACTGGATGGCGGCGCGCCAGGCTTCGGTCGATTCCAAGCTGTTCGGCAACAACATCGCGAAGCTCTGGCCCATTTCGTACGAGGGCCAGTCCGACACCGCCTGCTTCGACAACGCGCTCGAATTCCTCGTGCAGGGCGGCTATTCGCTCGCCCACGCGATGATGATGCTGATCCCTGAAGCCTGGGCGGGCAACCCGCTCATGGACGAGGAGCGGCGCGCCTTTTACGAATATCACGCCGCCCTCATGGAGCCGTGGGACGGCCCCGCCGCCATGTGCTTTACGGACGGCCGGCAGATCGGCGCGACGCTGGACCGCAACGGCCTGCGTCCCGCGCGCTACGTGGTCACCGACGACGGCCTCGTGGTCCTGGGCTCGGAGGCCGGCGTGCTGCCGATCCCCGAGGAGAGCATCGTCACCAAGTGGCGCCTGCAGCCCGGCAAGATGCTGCTGGTCGATCTCGAACAGGGCCGCATCGTCTCCGACGACGAGATGAAGGCGGGACTGTCGAACTCGCACCCCTACCGCACCTGGCTCGACAACACCCAGATCGTGCTCGAGGACCTGAAGCCCGTCGAGCCGCGCGCCTCGCGCACCGACGTGTCGCTGCTCGACCGCCAGCAGGCCTTCGGCTACACGCAGGAGGACCTTGCGATCCTGCTCGCCCCCATGGCGACCACGGGCGAGGAAGCCACCGGCTCCATGGGCACCGACACGCCGATCTCGGCCATGTCGAACCAGTCGAAGCTGCTCTACACCTATTTCAAGCAGAACTTCGCGCAGGTCACCAACCCGCCCATCGACCCGATCCGCGAACAACTCGTCATGAGCCTGGTGTCGTTCATCGGCCCGCGCCCGAACATCTTCGACCTCGAAGGCAATTCGAAGCGCAAGCGCCTTGAAGTGCGCCAGCCGATCCTCACCAACGAGGATCTCGAGAAGATCCGCTGCATCGGCCATTTCGAAGATTCGTTCGACACGAAGACCCTCGACGTGACCTATGCGGCCGAGCGCGGCGTGGACGGCATGGAAGCCATGCTGGAGCGCCTGTGCCAGCGCGCGGAAGACGCCGTGCGCGGCGGCTATACGATCATCATCCTGTCCGACCGCATGGTGGGGCCCGACCGCATTCCGATCCCGGCGCTGCTGGCGACGGCGGCCGTGCATCATCACCTGATCCGCAAGGGTCTGCGCACGTCCGTCGGCCTCGTGGTCGAGACCGGCGAAGCGCGCGAAGTGCATCATTTCGCGTGCCTCGCGGGCTACGGCGCCGAGGCCATCAACCCGTATCTCGTGTTCGAGACGCTGGCGGCGATGCAGGAGGAGTTTCCGGAGGAAGTGGACGGCTACGAGGCGTGCAAGCGCTTCATCAAGTCGGTCGACAAGGGGCTGCTGAAGGTGATGTCCAAGATGGGCATCTCCACCTACCAGTCCTATTGCGGCGCGCAGATCTTCGACGCGATCGGCCTCGCCAAGCCCTTCATCGACAAGTATTTCGCCGGCACGGCGTCGCGTATCGGCGGCGTCGGCCTGCACGAGGTCTCGCAGGAGACCGTGTCGCGCCACGCGGACGCGTTCGGCGACGCGCCGATCTATCGCACCATGCTCCAGGTGGGCGGCGAGTACGCCTACCGGGTGCGCGGCGAGGCGCATTCCTGGTCGCCGCAGTCCGTGTCGCTGCTGCAGCACGCGGTGCGCGGCAACGCGGAAGACAAGTATCGCGCCTACGCGCAACTGCTGAACGAGCAGGACGAGAAGTTCCTGACGATCCGCGGCCTGTTCCGCATCCGCGAGGCGACCGAGGACGGCCGCAAGAGCGTGCCGATCGAGGAAGTGGAATCGGCCGCCGCCATCGTGCGCCGCTTCGCCACGGGCGCGATGTCCTACGGGTCGATCTCGCGCGAGGCGCACACGACGCTCGCGATCGCCATGAACCGCATCGGCGGCAAGTCGAACACCGGCGAGGGCGGCGAGGAAGCCGACCGCTACAAGCCGATGTCGAACGGCGACAGCAAGCGCTCGGCCATCAAGCAGGTGGCCTCGGGCCGCTTCGGCGTCACGACGGAATATCTCGTCAATTCCGACATGATGCAGATCAAGATGGCGCAGGGCGCAAAGCCCGGCGAGGGCGGACAATTGCCCGGCCACAAGGTCGACGCGGTGATCGCCAAGGTGCGCCATTCCACGCCCGGCGTGGGCCTCATCTCGCCCCCGCCTCATCATGACATCTACTCCATCGAAGACCTCGCGCAGCTCATCTTCGACCTGAAGAACGTCAACCCGCGCGCCAACGTGTCGGTGAAGCTCGTCTCGGAAGTGGGCGTCGGCACGGTCGCGGCGGGCGTCTCGAAGGGCCGCGCCGACCATGTGACGATCTCGGGCTACGAGGGCGGCACGGGCGCGTCTCCGCTGACCTCCATCAAGCACGCGGGCAGCCCTTGGGAGATCGGCCTCGCCGAAACCCACCAGACGCTGGTGTACAACCGCCTGCGTTCGCGCATCGCCGTCCAGGTGGACGGCGGCCTGCGCACCGGCCGCGACGTGATCGTGGGCGCGCTGCTGGGCGCCGACGAGTTCGGCTTCGCCACCGCGCCGCTGATTGCGGCGGGCTGCATCATGATGCGCAAGTGCCATCTCAACACGTGCCCGGTGGGCGTCGCCACGCAGGACCCGGTTCTGCGCAAGCGCTTCGTGGGCACGCCCGAGCACGTCATCAACTTCTTCTTCTTCGTCGCGCAGGAAGTGCGCGAGTGGATGGCGAAGCTCGGCTACCGCACGTTCAACGAAATGATCGGGCAGATGCAGATGCTCGACAAGTCCGAGGCCATTGACCACTGGAAGGCCAAGGGGCTCGACTTCGGGGCGCTGTTCCATAAGCCGGACATGCCGGACAACGTGGACATCTTCCACACGCAGCTTCAGGACCACGGCCTCGAGAAGGTCATGGACAACAAGCTCATCGCGCAGGCGCGCGGCGCCATCGAGTCCAAGACGCCGGTCGTCATCGAGGGCACGATCAACAACACGGCGCGCACCACGGGCGCCATGCTGTCGGGCGAGATCGCCATGCGGTACGGCCACGCGGGCCTGCCGGACGACACGATCCGCATCAACCTGAAGGGCACGGCGGGGCAGAGCTTCGGCGCCTGGCTGGCGCGCGGCGTGACGCTGGAGCTGGAAGGCCAGGCGAACGACTACGTCGGCAAGGGGCTCTCGGGCGGGCGCATCATCATCAAGCCGGCGCGCGAGGCGACCCGCATCGTGCCGCATGAATCGATCATCGTGGGCAACACCGTGCTGTACGGCGCCATCGCGGGCGAGTGCTACTTCCGCGGCGTGGCGGGCGAGCGCTTCGGGGTGCGCAACTCCGGCGCCATCGCGGTGGTGGAAGGCACGGGCGACCACGGGTGCGAATACATGACGGGCGGCATCGTCGTGGTGCTCGGCCAGACGGGCCGCAACTTCGCGGCCGGCATGTCGGGCGGCATCGCCTACGTGCTGGACGAGGACGGCGCGTTCGAGAGCCGCTGCAACCTTGCGATGGTGGATCTGGAATCGGTGCCCGAGGAAGAGGAGCTGAACCAGCGCCTCCACCACCAGGGCGGCGACCTGCAGGTGCACGGCCGCGTGGACGTGATGAGCGACATGACGCGCTTCGACGCCGAGCGCCTGCACCAGCTCGTCGCCAACCATGCGCGCTACACGGGCTCGACCCGCGCGCAGGACATTCTGGACAATTGGGAAACCATGAAGGGCAAGTTCCGCAAGGTGATGCCGGTCGAATACCGCCGCGCCTTGAACGAACTGATGGCCCAGCAGCCCGCAGCGATGGCGGGGGAGTGAACGATGGGCAAGGTAACAGGCTTCCTTGAGATCGACCGGCAGGACCGCAAGTACGCGCCCGCCTCGGACCGCATCCGCCATTACAAGGAATTCGTCATTCCTCTGTCCGAGGACGCGACGAAGGACCAGGCGGCGCGCTGCATGAACTGCGGCATTCCGTACTGCCACAACGGCTGTCCGGTGAACAACCAGATCCCCGACTGGAACGATCTCGTCTATCGCGGCGACTGGCAGGAGGCTGCGCGCAACCTCCACTCCACCAACAACTTCCCCGAGTTCACCGGCCGCATCTGCCCCGCGCCCTGCGAGGCCTCCTGCACGCTGAACCTCGAGGACGTGCCGGTCACCATCAAGACCATCGAGGCGGCCATCGCGGACCGTGCGTGGAAGGAAGGCTGGGTCAAGCCCGAAGTTCCCAAGGCGAAGACCGGCAAGTCCATCGCGGTCGTCGGCTCGGGACCTGCGGGCCTTGCGTGCGCGCAGCAGCTCGCCCGCGCCGGCCATGACGTCCACGTCTTCGAGAAGAACGCAAAGCCCGGCGGCCTGCTGCGCTACGGCATCCCGGACTTCAAGATGGAGAAGCACTTCATCGACCGTCGCGTCGGCCAGATGACCGCCGAGGGCGTGACCTTCCATTGCAACGTCAACGTGGGCGTCGACGTGAAGATCGACGAGCTTGTCGGCAAGTACGATTCGGTCGTGCTGGCGGGCGGCGCGGAGAAGCCGCGCGACCTGCCGATCCCGGGCCGCGACCTGCCGGGCGTGCATTTCGCCATGGACTTCCTGCCGCAGCAGAACCGCCGCGTCTCCCACGAGCCGCTGACCACCAACGAGCCGATCCTGGCGTCCGGCAAGCACGTCGTCGTCATCGGCGGCGGCGACACGGGCTCGGACTGCATCGGCACGTCGATCCGTCAGGGCGCCCTGTCGGTGACGCAGCTCGAAATCATGGCCCGGCCGCCCGAGAAGGAGAACAAGCTTCTCACCTGGCCCGAATGGCCGCTGAAGATGCGCACCTCCTCCAGCCACCAGGAGGGCGCGGAGCGCGAGTTCGCGGTCAACACCGTGGAGTTCACCGGCGAGGGCCAGGTGCAGAAGCTGCGCTGCGTGCGCGTGGATTCGAAGTTCCAGGCCATTCCGGGCAGCGAGTTCGACCTGCAGGCCGACCTCGTGCTGCTCGCCATGGGCTTCGTGGCGCCGCTGGCGGAAGACCTGCTGGGCGACCTCTCGGTGAAGCTCGACGCGCGCGGCAACGTGGCGGCCGACACCGTGAAGTACAAGACGTCGGCCGAGAAGGTCTACGCCTGCGGCGACATGCGCCGCGGGCAGTCGCTGGTGGTCTGGGCCATTCGCGAAGGGCGCCAGTGCGCCCGCTCGGTGGACGAAGCGCTCATGGGCGCGACGCTCCTGCCGCGCTGACCTGTCTTTCTCCCCGCCCGCGGGGAGAAAGTTTCGCTCGTCGCGAAGACGCTGGGGCGATTTCAACGCCCCGCGTCCGCTTCTCCGGCGCCGGCCGGTTCGTGAGCGCCGCTAGCCGGTCACGTCGCCGATCCAGCGCAGGTAATCCGCATCGCCGTGCGCTATGTCCACGCGCACGATCTCGGGCGTCTCGTAGGGATGGCGCTCGCGGACCAGCGCCCGCAGGCGCTCCCAGTCGGCGGTCCTGATCTTCATCTGCAGCAGCACTTCGGGTTCCCGCTTGCGCTCGCCGCGCCACACGTAATGGCTCACGACGGCGCTCGCCTGCACGCACGCCGCGAGCCGCGCGTCGAGCACGAGGGCGATCAGCGCGTCGGCGTTGTCCTGCGTGTCGATCGTCGTCAGCGCGATGGAAAATCCCGACATGGCGCCTCCTGCCTATATCCAGCCCTGGAGTTCGCGGGCCACCACGGCCTGCAGCACGCGCACGCCCTCGGGGCTGTCGTTCAGGCAGTCGATGCGCGCGAAGCGCTCGCCGCCGTGTTCGAGGAAGATGTCGCGGTTCTCGATGCCGATCTCCTCGATGGTCTCCAGGCAATCGGCCGCAAAGCCCGGCGTCACCACCGCCAGCCGGCGCACGCCCTTCTGGGCCAGCGCCTTCATGGTCGCGTCCGTATAGGGCTCAAGCCATTTGGCCGGCCCGAACCGCGACTGGAACGTCATCATCAGGCGCTCGGCGTTGAGCCCCAGCGCCTCGCGCAGCAGGCGTGTCGTCTTCGCGCAATGGCAGTAATAGGGATCGCCCTGGTCGAAGTAGCGCTGGGGAATGCCATGGAACGAGGCCACGATGGTCTCGGGCTCGAAGTCCAGCGACGACAATTGCGTGCGGATGGAGGACGCGAGCGCGTCGATATAAGCCGCGTCGTCATGCCAGGGCGGCGCGATGCGCACGGCCGGTTGCCAGCGCATCGTCTTCAGGGCGTCGAACGCCTTGTCGGCCACGGTCGCCGTGGTGGCGGCGGCGTATTGCGGATAGAGCGGCACGACCAGAATGCGCTCGCAGCCCTGCGCCTGCAGGGCCTCGAGGCGGGACGCCATCGAGGGGTTGCCGTAGCGCATCGCCCAGTCCACCACCACGGGCCGCTGCGTGTCGCCAAGGCCCCCGGCGGCGACCCACGCCGCGACCTTGTCGGACTGCGAGCGCGTAATGGTGCGCAGCGGGCCTTCGTTCAGCTCGCGATTCCAGATCGTGTCGTAATCCTTGCCCTTGCGGCCGGGGCGCGTCGTCAGGATGATGAGGTTCAGCACCGGCCACCAGATCGCGCGCGGCGTTTCGATGACGCGCCGGTCCGACAGGAACTCCTTGAGGTAGCGGCGCATGGACCAGTAGTCCGTCGCGTCCGGCGTGCCCAGATTGACCAGCAGGACGCCGACCTTGCCGAACGCCACGGGCGGATGGCCCGCCGGGCGCTCGCCCCCAATCAATGCCAGATCCCGCATGTCCCAAACACTCCCAAGCTCGCAGCTATCTAGTGCGCTTTCGCGTCCAGCGCCAATCTTGCGCCATTGCCGGGTCCATGGTTGAGTCCGGGCGCAACTCAAGCACAATGCGCATACAGGGCGGACCCAGAGGCTCCATGCAGAAAGCTCTTGAACGCGCCCTGACCCGCGTCGTGGACGTGAGCCCGCGCGAGGCCGGCGCGGCGCTCTGGTCCTTCGCGTACTTCTTCTTCCTGCTTGCGGCCTATTTCGTGCTGCGCCCTTTGCGCGACGAAATGGGCGTGGCGGCGGGACGCGATTACCTGCAATGGCTCTTCACCGCCACGTTCTTCGTGATGCTGGCGGTCTCGCCGCTCTACGCCTGGGCGGTGGCCCGGCTGCCGCGCCGGCGCTTCATTCCCCTTGTCTACCAGGTGTTCGTGGCATGCCTGGCGCTGTTCTGGCTGGCGCTCCAGCGCGACGAGTGGCGGGCCGACACGGCGCGGGTGTTCTTCGTCTGGGTGAGCGTGTTCAACCTGTTCGCAGTCTCGGTGTTCTGGTCCTTCATGGCGGACCTGTTCGCCACCCAGCAGGGCAAGCGCCTCTTCGGCTTCATCGCCGCGGGCGGCACCGCCGGCACGCTGCTGGGCTCCTCCATCACCGTCACGCTGGCGCAGACGCTGGGAACCGCGAACCTGCTGGTCGTCGCCGGCCTGATGCTCGAGATAGCCATCGTGTGCGCCATGCGGCTGGAGCGGGCCGCCGAGGGCGTGCGCGATCCCGCGCAGCCGGCGGAGGCGCAAGGGCAGAAGGCCCGGATGGGGGGCGGCGTGTTCGACGGCTTCGCGCTGCTGGCGCGCTCGCCCTATCTGGCGGGGATCGCCCTGTGGGTGGCGCTGCTCTCGCTGGCGGGGACGTTCCTCTATTTCATCCAGCAGGACGTTGTGCGCGCCGCCTCGGCCGATCCCGCCGTGCGCACGCAGATCTTCGCCGCCATGGACCTGGCGGCCAACCTCGCCACGCTGGCCTTGCAATTCGCCGCCACGGGCGCGCTGGTGAAGCGCATCGGGGCGGGGCCCGCCGCCGCCATCCTGCCGCTGGTCTTCGCCATCGGCTTCGCGGCCCTGCTTGTCGCGCCCGGCCTGATCGTGGTCGTCGCCTTCCAGGCGATCCAGCGCACGGCGAACTTCGCGTTCTCGAATCCGGCGCGCGAGATCCTGTTCACGTCCGTCCACCGAGACGAGAAGTACAAGGCCAAGAACGTCATCGACACCGCCGTGTTCCGGGGCGGGGACGTGGCGTGGTCGTGGGCCTTCACGGGCCTGCGCGGCCTCGTGGGAACCAACGGCGCGGCCTTGGTCGCCATTCCGATCATGCTGGGCTGGTTCGCGCTGGCGCTGGCGCTCGGGCGCTCGCAGGAGCGGGCCGCCCCAACCATCACAGGAGGACATCCATGAACGCCGCTTTCACCCGCCGTGACGCTCTCAAGGCCGCAGCGGCCGCAGCCGCCTCGCAGGCGCTCCCGGCCTTCGCCCAGGAGGGCGGCCTGCTGGCGCGCCCGATCCCGTCCAGCGGCGAGCGCCTGCCTTCCGTGGGCATCGGCACCGCCATCATCTTCGACTTCGAGAACGATCCGGCGAAGCTGGCCGAGCGCGCCGACGTGCTGAAGGCGCTGGTGGCGGGGGGCGGCAGGCTCATCGACACCGCCCCCTCGTACGGGCACGCGGAAGCGCGCCTCGGCGACCTCTTCGCCGCCACGGGGCTGCGCGACAGCGTGTTCCTGGCCACCAAGGTGCGGGTGGCCGACCGCGACGCCACCATCGCGGAGATGAAGGGATCGCTCGCCCGGCTGAAGACGAGCAAGGTGGAGTTGATGCAGCTCCACAACGTGCGCGATCCCGGCCAGAGCCTCGACCTTCTGCGCGAGTGGAAGGCGCAGGGGGTGTGCAAATACATTGGCCTCACGTCGTCGTTCGACCGCGATTACGCCGCCGTCGAGGCCTGCCTGCGCCGCGAGAAGCCGGATTTCTTCCAGATCGACTACTCGATGGTCGACCGCAATTCGGATGAGCGGCTGATTCCGGCGGCGGCCGACGCGGGATGCGCCATCCTGACCAACCTGCCGTTCGGGCGCGGCAAGTTCTTCCAGAAGACCGCCGGCAAGCCCCTGCCGGAGATCGCCCGGGAGATCGACGCGACAAGCTGGGCGCAGTTCGCGCTGAAATGGCTGCTCGGCCACCCGGCCATCACGGCCGTGATCCCCGGCACCGACAAGGCCCAGTACATGGCCGACAACCTCAAGGCCGGCCAAGGCCGCCTGCCGGACGCCGCCACGCGCAGGAAGATGGTGGAGATTTTTGAGGCGCTGTGAGCGCATCATTTCGTTGAGGAGCGCGCGCGATGTCGAAAAAAGAGCCTGCCGTCAGGTATTCGGCTGATGAATTGCGCGCCATGGCCGCGCGGTCCGGAGCTGACAAGCCGCCCGGCCGCCCGCCCACGAACGATGAGATCGAACGCGCCGCCGCAAGCGATCCCGACGACGATCTGTCCATCGACTGGTCGCAGATCGCCGTGAGCCTGCCGCGCAACAAGTCCGGCGTATTCCTCAGACTTGATCCTGAAGTGCTTGAGCACTTCAGGGCGGCGGGACCCGGACACCAGACGCGGATCAACGCCGTGCTGCGCGCCTATGTCGAAGCCCAAGGCGGCGCCCGCCGGACAGGCTGACCCGCCCTATGGCCACAGGTCGTGGAAGTGATGCACGGGGCCGTGGCCCTCGCCTGACCCGACGGTGAGCGCGTCGGCGGCGGCCAGCGCGCCCGTCAGGTAGTCCTTGGCCTCCGCGACCGCGTCCGCAAGGCCGTAGCCCCGCGCCAGGAAGGCCGCGATTGCCGAGGAAAGCGTGCAGCCGGTGCCGTGGGTGTTGCGGGTGGCGATGCGCGGCGCGCGCAGGAAGGCGACGCGCGCGCCGTCGAAGAACGCGTCTTCGGCCTCCGCGCCTTCCATATGCCCGCCCTTCACCAGCACTGCGTGGGGACGCAGCCCGTAGAGGGCGCGGGCGAGGCTTTCGAGGTCGGCGCTCGTGCGCGGTTCGGGCAGGCCGGAGAGGCGCGCGGCCTCGGGCCCGTTGGGAGTGATGACGCTCGCCATGGGCACGAGGTGGCGCGTCATGGCGTCCACCACGTCGGGGGCGCCCAGCGAATCGCCGCTGGTTGCCACCAGCACGGGATCGAGCACGATGTTGCGCGCGTGATGGGCGCGCAGGCGCGACGCCACCGCCTCCACCACGGCGCCGGAGGCCAGCATGCCGATTTTCACCGCATCGACCCGCACGTCCGTGAAGATGGCGTCGATCTGCGCGGCCACGAACTCAGGCGGCGGGATGTGGACGCCCGTCACCCCGCGGGTGTTCTGCGCCGTGAGGGCCGTGAGGGCCGCCATGCCGTAGCAGCCGAGCGCCGAAAACGTCTTGAGGTCGGCCTGGATTCCCGCGCCTCCCGAAGGGTCGGAGCCTGCGATGGACAGAACGTTGGGGATCATACGCGCACTCCAGAACCCGCAGGGCGGACACGCCGCCGGAACGGCTTGGCGGCCACGCGCACAAGGCCCCAGCCGGACAGGAATCCCAGGAAGGCCAGCACGGCCCCCTCGAGCGTGAGGGGCAGCGCCGGCTCGAAGCTCGACCAGGCGCGGGAGGCGACCCGCGGATCGATGTCGGCGGCCAGCACTCCGAGGCGCCCGACCGGCCCGGCGGTCTGGAAGGCCGACAATTGCCGCTCGAGACGCGCCGCCCGGGCGCCGTCCTCGCGCACGCGCGCGCCGCGCTGGCTGGCGAGCGGATCAGGATTGGCGCTCAACCGCTCCACGCCCTGCTCGCGCGACAGCTTCACGGCGGCGGCGTCCGCGTCGAACTCGGCCAGCATGCGGTTGATTTCATCGATGGCTCCGCCCAGCCGCTGCCGGTACTGCTGGGCGAATTCCGGCAGTTGCGATGTGACGAGCCCCATCAGGAGGCCGATGGCCAGGGCCAGTTGCCGCAGAATCATGTTCGTCCCCGGTGCGGATCAGCACAGCTCACGATAGCAGGCGCGTCCCCGCAGGGTAAACGCCGCAAGCCGCCGTCCGATGCGTCTATCGGCGCAGGACGAGCGCGCCGACCAGCACGGGGCTCTCGGAGGGCGGGGCGAACATGATCGCCGAAGCTTCCTTGCGGGCCGCCGCCCGCAGCGGCGCGACGGTGGCGCCCAGCGCGGTGGACGGCGAGGCGTCGGCGATGCTGCCCGGCGCCGTCATGGCCGCGAAATTGGACCGGTCGAGCCGCGCGGCGCTGAGTTCGCTGGCCTTCTGGCCGCGGGCGGCGCGCAGGCCGACGGCGTTGGTGGCGACGGGCGCAGCGCGCGCCTGACGAACGGTGCGCACCGCCGGCGCGGGAGCGGACGCCTGTTCGGCGGGGGCGTAGGAGAGGAGGCCCGCCGGTCCGGCGCCGTCCGTGATGAGCGGCGGCAGGCCGGGCGTGGCGGCGACCTTGCCGACCGGCGCGGCGCCGATGAGGCTCGCGATCTGGTCGCCGGAGGCGCGCTTGGGGGCGGGCGCCTCGGCGCGGGCTACGAGCGAGAACTCGCCGGGGCGCTGCGGGGGCAGCGGCACGTCGGCCGGCGCGAAGGCGGCGATGAGCGCGTCCGCCGGACGGCGGGGCGGCAACGGCATGTCGACGTAATTGGGCGCGCTGAGCTTGGCGGACTCCGCCGGCGGCAGGGCGATGCGCGACGATATGGCGGGCGGGGCCTGGAGCGCCGCGACCTGCACGGGCGCGGGAGCCGGGGTGGGGGCCGACACGGCGGCGGCGGTGGGCGCGGGGCCCATATAGGTCTGGCCGCGCGGGCGGTTCGCCTCGGCGCGGGCCATGGTCCCGGAGCGGCGGGCGTCGTCGGCGGCGAAGAAGCCGGCGGCTGAATTCTCGTCCGGCGAGGGCGCGTAGGCGGTGGGCGCGAGGCCCGCCGTCTGGATCCGGCCCGGCTGGGCGCGGCCGCGCTGCGCGACGGCGCGCGGCGCCTCTTCTTCGTCGTCCAGGCCGAAGAGGGTGGCGAAGAAGCCCTTCGAGCGAACCTGCGCCAGCGTGGGGGCGTCGCCGCCGCGCGCGGCGAGCTCTGCGCGCGCTTCTTCATAGCGGGCGAGCGGCTGGCCGTTGGAGGGCAGGTGCACGGTCTTGCCGTCCGGGAACAGGCGCGCCAGCTGGTCGTAGCTCATGCGCGGCCAGGCGCGCACGCTGCCAACGTCCAGATGCACGAAGCCCGAAGAGGGATAATAGCCGACGCCGCCGCGCTGCATGCGCATGGCGGTCTCGCGCATGCGGGCGATCGGCACGTCGGACACGTGGAGGTCCATGGCCTTGCCGAGCATGTGCTGGGAATGTTCGGCCACCGCGCGGGACCGGCGGCGCAGCATGGCGTTGGTGTCCGGCGAGCGGTAGGCGGACTGCACCCGCAGGGGCGCTTCCGACCCCGCGCCGCGCTGGGTCTCCCAGATCACGTCGAACAGGCGCGGGTCCATGCGCGTAACGTCGTCGTTGCGCCAGTCGCGCAGGAACCAGTTCAGCTTCTGCAACGCGGCCGGATCGTAAGAGCCGTTGACCCTGAAGGCGATGGAGATCGATTCCTGCGTATGCGCATGGAAGAGATTGATGACGCGGGTGTCGCCGTTGGCGATGGCGGTCTGGGTGGCGCTGGGCGAGACGGCGGAAAGAACCGCGGCCAGCGCGCCGGTGGCGGCGAGTTGCGCTTTGACGGAGACGGCGCGGCGGCCGAGGGCCGGAAGAAGACGCGAAATGGCCAACTCAACTCACCTTTCGGGGAGGGCCGCGCGCGGCCTCTCGACTGAAACAGCCAACCGACGCCGGAACGCAGCAATCGGTTAACCTGACCGAACTCTTAAACGGCAAGCGTTAAGACAGGGTAATCACGGCCGGGGCGGCGTCGCAAACGACTCGAATGCAATACTTTAGACCGCGATTAAAGCCGCCCGATCGTGGCGGCTTTGTGTCCTGAGGCGCGGAGAGCGCCCGCTGCGCGCCCGGCGAGCCCCGTTCAGACGCCCAGCGCGGCCCGCACGCGGCGCGAATAGCCGTAGATGTCGTCGCGGACCTGCAGCTTGCCGTCCGCGTCCACGTAGGCGGTGAAGTATTGCAGGTGGATCGGAATGTGCTGCGGCAGGCGCACGGTCTTCTCGCCGCCGCCGACCATCTTGCGCAGCCGCTGCTCGGTGTACTCGGGCGGAAGCAGCGCCTCGGCGAGGGCGAACGGCTGGAACACGCGCACGCAGCCATGGCTGAACGCCCGGCGCGCGCTGCTGAACAGCCCTCGCGAGGGCGTGTCGTGCAGGTACACCGAATGCTCGTTGGGGAAGATGAACTTGATCAGGCCCAGCGCGTTGCGCTCGCCCGGCGGCTGGCGGACGATGATCTGGCCCTTGCGCTCGATCACCTCGTAGCCGCGCCGCGAGAAATAGCTGGGATCGCGCTGGTAGGCGGGCAGCATTTCCTTCTTGATGATCGAGGTCGGCACGTTCCAGTACGGATTGACGACGATGTACTCCATCGCGTCCGAGAAGATGGGCGTGGGCGTGTCCGGCTTGCCGACGATGACGCGGGTGCGATGCACCACCTTGTCGCCGCGCGACAGCTTCGCCTCGTAGTCGGGGATGTTCACCTCGATGCGGGTTTCGCCAAGGTCGCGCGGCAGCCAGCGCCAGCGCTCCATGTTGGCGAGAATCTCCGCTTCCAGCTGCGCCGGATGGCCGCCCGACAAGGCCGAGATGGTGCGCGCCGTCAGCGTGCCGTTGGCCGGCAGGCCGTTGGCGCGCTGGAAGTCCGCGACCGCGCTGGCGACGCGCGTGTCGTAGGTGAGTTGGTCCACCGATCCGTCGGCGCTGGCGTCCATGCCGAACGTCGCCCGGATGAGCGGGACGCGCGGGTCCTTCATGCCGACTTTCAGCACGGGGCCGGGGGTAATGTTCTGCCGCGCCATCGCGGGCTTCTCGCGGCGGATTTCCTCGAGCTTCTGGCGCAGGGCCTTGTAGCCGGGGTGGGGCGGATTGAAGGCGCTCAGCGCCTCGCCGGCGTCGGACGCGGAGGCGACCGTCGCCAGCACGCTGGCGGGATCCGCAACTTCGGGCTTGGAGGTGATGAGCGCCGAAAGGGCGCGCGGCTCGATCCGGCCCCCGCTCGCCTGGCGGGCGTAACCCACCACGGCCTGCGACAGGGCGAGGTCGGCCGCCGCCAGTCCGGGCGCGTCGTCCGTCAGGCCGGGCAGCGGATACTGGCTGAGGTCGAGCCCGTCCTCGCGGGCGAGCGAGAGGCGCGCCAGCACGGCGCGCCCGGCAGGGCTCCAGTCGCCGCCCGACAGCCAGATCGGTTCGAAATCCCGTTGGGCGTACGCGGCCGCGACGGCCTCGCGCTCGCGGCGAATCG
>JAQGJX010000126.1 GCA_028290405.1 Hyphomicrobiales bacterium | reverse complement strand
GCCTTCCGGCGCCTGGCCGTCGGCGGGCTTCTGCCCGGCGCCCTGGCCCGGACGAGGGCGGTCGCCCTGGCCGAACTTGTTGCGGTCGAACCGGCGTCCGCCCTCGCGTCGCGGCTCCTGGACGGCGCCGCCTTCGGCCGCGGGCGCGGCGCCCTCGGTTGTAGTGGCGGCGGCCTGCTGGTCGCGCCGGGGCGCGCCGCGGCGCTGGTCGCCCCGGTTGCGGTCCGGGCGGCGATGGTGCTGCTGCCGATGGGGGCGCCAGATTTCGAGCAGCGTCTCTTCGGCGCCAGCTTCCGCCGGCGCCTCGGCCGCGGCATCCGCCTCGGGAGCGGCGCTCGCCTCGGGGTCTGCGCTCGCCTCGACGGCTCCGTCCGCAGCCGCTTCGATCGTCGCCTCCGGCGCGTCGTCACTCGCCGCCTCAGGGGCCTCGGGGGCCTCAGGCGCGGTTTCGGCGGCCGCAAGGCTCGCGGCCTCGTCGGCGGCCGCCTGGGGAGCTTCCTCGGCTTCCTGCAGGGCGCTTTCGGGCTCGGGAGCCTCGGGGGCGTCCGCAGCGGCCTCGGGGGCGCCTTCAGGGGCTTCGGCTGCCTCGGAATCGGCAGAGGTCTCAACGGGCTCGCCCGCCTCGGCGTCGCTGGCCTGGGCGGTCGCTTCAGTCTCGCCGGCCCCGGAGGGCTGCGCCTCGGAGGCCTTGAAGGCCTGCGTGGGCGCGGCGGCCAGCAGGGGCACGGTGATGGCCGGGCCCTTGCGCTGTTCGGCCGCATAGCCAAGCGACTTCAGGATGGACGCGAACGCCTCGCCCGAGCAGCCCACCAGCGACGTCATCGCGACCGTCACCACGAAGCCGTCGCCGTCGGCTGCGCCCGCGGGGGGCTCGCCGGGCGTCACGCCGGGGCGATAGGCGATGGCGGGACGGATGAGGTCCGCGAGACGCTCGAGGATGTCCACCCGGACAGCGCGTTCGCCGCAAACGCGGAAACCGGCCGCCAGATAAAGCCCGCGCGGGGCTTCCTTGTCGGCCGGGAAGGAGGTGCGGCCCGAGGCCGCCAGGTGGGGCACTTCGTCGAAGCCCTTCACGACCTCAAGGCCGCCGTGCTTCAGCGCCCAGAGCTGGGCGGCCAGCGCGCGGGGCGCGGGCTTCAGCAATTGCTGGACGTACAGGTGATGCGCCCCGAACCGCACGCCGAGCTTGCGCAGGGCGCCGCGGGCGTTCTGGTCGAGGTTCTTGATGTCGGCGGCCACGCGCGAACGCTCCAGCACGCCGAGCGCCTCGCCGACCTGGAAGGCGATGCCGCGCGCCAGCCCCTCGAGGCCCTCGCCGGTCTCCAGCTCCACGAGCGGCCCGAGCAGTTTCTTCACGTGCTGGCCGACCCACAGGTCGAGCCGGCGCTGCACCATGTCGAGCGCCGGTCCGGTGAGCTGGTCGTCCGCGAGCACGCGCACCCGGGGGACAAGCACATGCTCGCCGCCGCCCAGCTTGCCGACCGCTTCGCCGAGCCAGCGGATCGTGCCGTCGTGGGCGAGCACAAAAGCTGTGTCCACCGCATCCGACACGCGCTGGGCGCGGCCTTCGATCTCGCTGGCCAGCGCCTTCTGGGCTGCTGCGTTCAGCGTGCGCTGCGCTTCGCCCTGCGCCTGAGGATCTGGCGTGAACCGGAATCCGTGCAACAGTCCGACATGCTGGCCCTCGACGAGGACGTCTCCCCCCGCGGTGATTTCCGCTTCAAGCATTGCATTCTCTCTCAATCGACGCATGAGCACGCTGGTCCGCCGGTCGACGAACCGATGCGTCAGCCGTTCATGAAGCGCGTCGGACAAATTGTCCTCTACCTGACGCGTGACGCCCTGCCAATGCTCAGGATCGCCCAACCAGTCAGGACGGTTGGCTATGAAGTTGTAGGTTCGCACCTGCGCGATGCGTCCGGAGAGCGCGTCGATGTCCCCGTCGGTGCGGTCCAGAGCGTTCAAATGGCTGGCGAACCACGCATCCGGCACCCGCCCGGCGCGCACCACGAAGCCATACAGGGTCAGCACCAGCTCCGCGTGGGCGGCGGGCGACAATTTGCGATAATCGGGAACCTGGCAGGCTTCCCAGAGGCGCTGCACGTCGGCTTTCGTCACGGCGCTTTTGCGCACCATGGCGTCGCGGGACATGATTTCCAGCGCCAGAACGTCCTCCCCGAGGGGCGCGCGGGCGAGGCCGGGCTCCGGCGGGTCCATCTCCAGCGAGGCCTGAAGGGCCGTCACGCTGGAGAAGTCGAGCTGGGCGTTGCGCCATTGCAGCGTGGTCATCGGCTCGAAGCGGTGGGTCTCCAGCGCCTCGACCAGCTCAGGCTCGAAGGGCGGGCAGCGCCCCGTGGTCCCGAACGTGCCGTCGTTGGCGTGGCGCCCGGCGCGGCCGGCGATCTGGGCGAATTCAGCCGGCGTGAGGCGGCGATGCTGCCAGCCGTCGAACTTGCGGTCGCTCGCGAAGGCCACATGGTCCACGTCGAGGTTCAGCCCCATGCCGACCGCGTCCGTGGCGACGATGTAGTCCACGTCGCCGTTCTGGTACATCTCCACCTGGGCGTTGCGGGTGCGGGGCGACAGCGCGCCCAGCACGACGGCCGCCCCGCCGCGCTGGCGACGGATCAGCTCCGCGATGGCGTAGACCTCGTCGGCCGAGAAGGCCACGATGGCGCTGCGCCGGGGCAGGCGGGAAATCTTGCGCTCGCCGGCGAAACTGAGGTTCGACAGGCGCGGGCGCGTGACCATGGCGGCGTGGGGCAGCAAGCGCTCGATCACGGGCGCCATGGTGGCGGCGCCGATCATCATCGTCTCGTCGCGCCCGCGCCGGTAGAGCAGCCGGTCGGTGAAGACGTGGCCGCGGTCGAGGTCGCAGGCGAGCTGGATTTCGTCCACCGCCACGAAGGCGACGTCGAGGTCGCGCGGCATGGCTTCGACGGTGGAGATCCAGTAGCGCGCGTTGCGCGGCTTGATCTTCTCCTCGCCGGTGATCAGCGCCACCTGGTCGGCGCCCACGCGCGCCACGACCTTGTTGTAGACCTCGCGCGCCAGCAGGCGCAGCGGCAGGCCGATGAGGCCGCTGTTGTGGCCGAGCATGCGCTCGACCGCCAGATGCGTCTTGCCGGTGTTGGTGGGGCCAAGGACGGCGGTGACCCGCCGCGCCCGCATCGCGCTCAAGCCCGCCGCGGAGGCGGACGTCGAGGCGGAGGTGGTTAGCATCATGCGTGCGGCGCCTGTTGTCGCGACGTGCGGCCCGGCCGCCTTGTACCACAATGACGCGCCACGCCTAATGTTCGTTCGCCGATCGAACGGGGCGCGAACGAATCGCGTCCGAATCGACCTTCAAGCTTGAGTCACGGTTTGTTCGGTACTGCATATGGGGAGGGCCGCGCCGCGGCGCCAACATTTTGCGTTTTGGCGTGTTCGCCGCTGGGTGCGCAGGGACGCGGGCGGGCGTGCGCGCACGGACTCCGGACGGGGTTTGAGTCAAGCGGCCGCGCGTGCGGTTTTCTACCGAGATGCGCGGCTCGTGGAGCCGCTTTCCGCCACGGCCACGTTCGTGGCCTCGATCACCACGGAGCCGATCATGGTCTTGACCGAGATGCGGAACGGCGCGAGCGCCCGGGCGCCCTCCAGGGGCATCAGCCACACTTCCATGTCGCGGTTGTCGATCATGAACTTAGTGGAGGGACGATCGGGCCTGTGGCCGGAAATCGGCCGGTAGCGGGCCGAGCAGATCGCCACCGGGCCCGAGTAGCCGCGCGCCTGCACGTCGCGCACGCCCACGAAGCGCAGGGCCACGTCGAAGCGCGTGTAGCCGTCGAACACCGGGATGGAGCGGTTGCAGGCGTTGGGCCCCACCAGCGGCCCCTCGGCGGTGGCGGGCATGACCAGCGCGCTCAGCGGGTCGACGACGCCGCGCTTGTGCGCCTCCGTCACCGGCACGCGGCCCGGCGGCTCCTCGAACGGCGGGGCGATCTCCACCGCCCGCACCGAGCCGGCGTTCATCGCCATGCGGACCGTGCGGGTTTCCTTGCTGTTGGAGGTGGTGGTCGCGTAGGTCTCCGCCAGGATGCGGCCGTTGCTGATGTTGCCGTAGGCGCTGGCGGCGCCCTCGGAGCGCGACACGGCGGCCGCCAGCCCGCTCAGCTGGGCGGACACGTCCACCTTGTAGTTCGCCCGGTCCACCGTGGCCGAGAGGCCCGCGGTGCCCAGCGACAGGCCGATGAGCCGCACGGAATAGCCGATCTGCAGCGTGTCGGCCCCGGCGGGCGCGCAAGCCGCCGCCAGCGCCAGCGCCGTCAGACCCGCACGCACGAAACCATTGGCGTTCATTTCAGGAGCCCGCGTCTGGGGCGTTTGCGCCCCGGGAGAATCATTTGTAACAACGATTAGCATTGATGGGCGGCGATTCCGACCGTTTCATGGTGGCGCAAAACTTGACGCGCCCCGCCCCCTCGACTATGAGACCGCTTCCATTCGACGGTTCGACGCGCGGCGCAGGCCAATCGTTTGTCCTGCTGCTCAGCCGCGCTGTCGAAGACCTGTCATTCCAAGACCCCTTCGCCCGCCGGCGGCGGAACGCAAGAGATCGAAAGGTAGTCCCATGTCCCGCCGTTGTGAGCTTACCGGCAAGGCCGTCCAGTCAGGTAACCTCGTCAGCCATTCGAACCACAGGACCCGCACGCGCTTCCTGCCGAACCTGTGCCAGGTCACGCTGATCTCCGACGCGCTGGGCCGCTCCGTGCGCCTGCGGGTGGCGGCGGCCGCGCTTCGCTCCGTCGAGCACCGCGGCGGCCTCGACGCGTTCCTGATGAAGGCCCGCGAGGAAGACCTGTCGCAGACCTGCAAGGTCCTGCGCCGCGACATCCTCAA
Organism: Hyphomicrobiales bacterium; assembly: GCA_028290405.1. GTDB lineage: Bacteria > Pseudomonadota > Alphaproteobacteria > Rhizobiales > Beijerinckiaceae > Terripilifer. The sequence goes on along the minus strand of JAQGJX010000126.1, from coordinate 3,348 downwards.
GAAGCAGGCCGAAGCCAAGGCCGCCTGAGGCCACGCCTCTTTGACTTTGAAGACGCCGGCCTTCAGGCCGGCGTTTTTCGTTTGTGCGGCGGCTTGCGCGCCGACTATCGGCTCGGCCATTCCCATGATGCGCGCGCGAGGCCGTCCACGGTCGTCTCCCCGAGGGTCTTGGTGAGTTCGTGCCTCAGCGAGCCTGCCTCTGCAAGCGCCTCGACGAGCGGGCCCGCGTGCGTGACGACGATGATCTGGCATCGCTGGGCCGCGTCGCCGATGAGCCTCGCGAGCGGCTTGAGAAGCTGCGGGTGCAGGCTTGTTTCAGGCTCGTTGAGCACCATGAGCCCGGGCGCGCGCCGCGTCAGAAGCGCCGCCAGAAGCAGCAGGTAGCGCAACGTGCCGTCGGACAATTCCGCGGCAACACGAGGTCGCGGATGGAGCGGTAACCTGAAATCGCGAGCGCGTTGATCAGGGCGCCGCTCGTCACGGCGCCGTGAGCCGGCTGGTTCAACGCGCGGCGGCGACGCGCCGCGGCGGGCGCACGGGCGCCCGGGCAGGCGCCGACCCTGGCTTGTCGTCGAACAACTCCGCCAGCTTGTCGGTCATCGCGCCGCCCAGCTCTTCGGCGTCCACGATGGTGACGGCGCGCTTGTAGTAGCGGGTTACGTCGTGGCCGATGCCGATGGCGATGAGCTCCACCGAAGAGCGGTTCTCAATTTCCTCGATCACGCTCCGCAGGTGCTTTTCCAGATAATTGCCGGGGTTCACCGAAAGCGTGGAATCGTCCACCGGCGCGCCGTCGGAGATCACCATCAGGATGCGGCGCTGCTCGGTGCGGGCCAGCAGGCGCTTGTGCGCCCAATCCACGGCCTCGCCGTCGATGTTCTCCTTCAGCAGGCCCTCGCGCATCATCAGCCCGAGGTTGCGCCGTGCGCGCCGCCACGGGGCGTCGGCCGCCTTGTAGATGATGTGGCGCAGGTCGTTGAGGCGGCCCGGATTGGCGGGTTTGCCAGCCTGCAGCCACGCCTCGCGCGACTGGCCTCCCTTCCACGCCCGGGTGGTGAAGCCGAGGATCTCGACCTTCACGCCGCAGCGCTCAAGGGTGCGCGCCAGAATGTCCGCGCAGGTCGCCGCGACCGTGATGGGGCGTCCGCGCATGGAGCCGGAATTGTCGAGCAGCAGCGTGACGACCGTGTCGCGGAAGTCCGTGTCCTTCTCGCGCTTGAAGGACAGCGGCTGCTGGGGATCGATCACGATGCGCGACAGGCGCGCGGGATCCAGCGTGCCTTCCTCGAGGTCGAAGTCCCACGAGCGGTTCTGCTGCGCCATCAGGCGGCGCTGCAACCGGTTGGCCAGGCGCGCGACGATGGAGGAGAGGTTGCTGAGCTGCTTGTCGAGATAGGCGCGCAGGCGCTCCAGCTCCTCGGGCTCGCACAGCTCCTCGGCGGTGACGGTCTCGTCGAAGCGCATGTTCCAGGCCTTGTAGTCCGGCCCGCGATGCTCGACTTGGCTCTGGTGCGGCGGGCGGCGGCTTTCGGACGCTTCGTCGGCGTCGCCCATCTCGGAGTCTTCGGGCAGTTCCCCGGCGGGCGCGTCGTCGGCGTCCATGGCGCCTTCCTCGACGTCCTCGGTCGAATCGTCCGACTTCTCCATTTGCATGGCTTCGCCGGTCTGGTCCTGCTCGCCGTCCCCTTCCGAATCCTCGGGCTTGCTGTCGGGCTCCGAATCTCCCGATTCGTCGCCCGTGTCGTCGTGGTCCATCGCGCCCTCGTCCATCATGTCGAGGGAGTGGAGCAGCTTGTGGACCGCACGGCCGAAGGCGCGCTGGTCTTCGATGGACTCGCCCAGCCGGTCGAGTTCGCCGCCTGCGCGGTCCTCGATGATCGGGCGCCAGAGATCGACGATCTTCTGCGCGGCCTGCGGGGGCGCGAGGCCCGTGAGGCGCTCGCGCACCATCATGGCGACGGCGTCCTCCAGCGGGGCGTCGGCGCGGTCGCTCACCTCGGCGTAGGTACCGCGATGGTAGCGGTCCTCCAGCATGGCGGTGAGGTTGCTGGACACGCCCGCCATGCGGCGCGAGCCGATGGATTCCACGCGCGATTGCTCGACGGCGTCGAAGATGGCGCGGGCCGCCTGGCTCTGGGGCGTCAGGCGCCGGTGCACGTTGGCGTCGTGGCAGGCGAGCTTCAGGGCCAGCGAATCCGCGTGTCCGCGCACGATGGCGGCTTCGGCCACCGTCAGCTTGCGGGCGGGCTCGGGCAGCCGCGCCTTGGCGGATTCTCCAGCGCCGATCAGCGAGGGCCGCTCGGCCGCGTAGGTCACTTCCAGGTCGCGCACGCCCGCCATGGCGCGCATGCAGCCCGCCACCGCCCGCTTGAAGGGCTCCTGCGGGGCTTCGTTCTTGGCGGGGGGCTTGCGGTTCGACGTGCTCATGGGCTCAACACTAGACCAGTTTGTCGGCTAATTCGATCAGGCTTTGCGCGGCGTGATCGACGTTCGCGCCGGGGGCGCGCTCCCCCTTGCCGGGGCCGTGCTCGTCGGGCCGCGCCACGTGGGCCGTCTTCAGGCCGAGGCGGGCGGCGTGCACGAGGTCGTTGGTGTGGGCGGCGACCATCGCGCAGTCCTGCGGCGCCAGGTCGAAGGCGTCCGCGGCGGCCAGATAAACCTCTGCGCGCGGCTTGTAGTTTCGCGCGTGCTCGGCGCCCAGGATCGCGTCCCAATGGAAGCCGTTGCGGCGCGCGAGCGCGCTCATCAGCGAGATATGGCCGTTCGACACGGGCGCAAGCAGGAATTTCCCCCGCAGCCGCGCGAGCCCTTCCGCCACGTCCGGCCAGGCGTCGAGGCGATGCCACGCGAGGGTCAATTCGTCCAGCGCCGCGTCGTCCAGCGGCGCGACCCCGAAGGCCGGCAGCACGAGCCGCAGGGTCTCGCGGTGGAGCGCGTCCAGCTTGACGAAGGGACGGGCGCCGGAGCGCACCGTCTCGAGCGACGGCTGATATTGCGCCCGCCACGCGTCCGCGAACGCCAGCCAGTCGAGGTCGTACCCCAGCGGGGCGAGCGCCGCGCGGCTTTCGCGCGCGACGCCTGTGCGCCAGTCCACCAGCGTGCCGAAGACGTCGAAGAACAGGGCGCGCATCGGCTCGCCTCAGGCGAGCGCGATGTTGACGGTGCTCTCGGGCAGTTCCTGGCCGAAGGCGCGCTGATAGAATTCAGCCACCAGCGGACGCTCCAGCTCGTCGCACTTGTTGAGGAAGGTGAGGCGGAACGCGAAGCCGACGTCCTTGAAGATATCGGCGTTCTCGGCCCAGGTGATCACCGTGCGCGGGCTCATGACGGTCGACAGGTCGCCGGCCA
>JAQGJX010000061.1 GCA_028290405.1 Hyphomicrobiales bacterium | reverse complement strand
CGGGGCCGGCGACCGGAGGCGCCGCGACCGGCTGGGCGGGCGCATGCACCGGAGGCGCCGAGGGCATCGGGGCGGGAGCCGCCGGCTTGGGGGCGGGCGGCGGCGCCTGAAGGCCGTTGAGGCTGGCGGGAAGGACCGCTCGCGCCGGCTCCGCGCCGGACTCCGCCTCGCCGGACGCAGCGGCGGACTCCCGGTTGGCGCGCGCTTCGCCGGACGAATAGGCCGACTGGGCGCGGATGATCGAGGATTCGATGAGCACGTCGTTGGGCCCGCCGATCATCACCAGATGCTCGACGTTGTCCCGCCGCACCAGCACGAGCTGGCGCTGGCGGTCGAGGTCGTAGGCGTCCACCACGCCCAGGCGCGGCTGGCGGGCGCGGCCGCCTGCGCTGCGAATGCGGCTGCCGAAGATCAGCCGATAAAGGAGAACCAGGATCAGGGCGGCGAGCACCAGAGCGGCGCCGGCAAGCAACCACATGATCCCCTTGTTCTCGCCTATCATGTTCGTCAGGAACTGCATCTGAACTCCGCTTGGCCCGTCCCACTTTGCGACAAGCACTTATATTAACACAACGTCCGCCGGGAAAGGCACGGACATTAACGAATGGTTAACGCCGCCGCGGCCGGGCTTGCAGCCAAGCTGTCCGCCGCGCCCTGCGCGGCAGGGCTCGGAGCAGCCAAATTTTAATCGATTACCCTTAAAATGGAACGGCTCAGGTTTTGAACCTTCCGCGGGGTCATTGCAGATTGCAATGATCCTGCGCGCGCCGCATTGTCGCGAGGTTCAAAGGTCGAGAGCGTCCCACCGCACGACGATTCCAGTGCAGTCCAGATGAGCGCCGCATGTCCCAGGTGAGTCCGTCCCAGGCCCAGGCAGCGTCCGAGGGGGCGTCCCAACCCGCCCCGCAGCCAGCCGCCGGACCCGTCGCCACGGGGGCCGTGGCGACGGCTGCGCCCGCCCCCCAGGGCAAGGGCGGCGGCGCTGAATCCCGGGGGACGGCCGTCGGCGCCCCGGTGGCCCTCGACCGCACGGACCGCGCCGGCAACCCCGGCCTCGTGCTGCTGATCGCGATCGTGCTCGTGGGCGCGGCCGCGTCGTTCTCGTTCCTCCCGCCGGAAGAGGCCGGGCGGCTGACGATCGCGCTGCTGGCCCTGCTGGCCATCGTGGGCGTGGTGGGCCTGTTCGCCTTCGCGGTGGGCTTCATCAACCTCAGCGGCCAAGCCGGCAGGAACGACATCACCAAGCTGATCGCCGATACGGGCGCCGAAGGGCTGCTGGTCACCGAGGGCGAATCGCAGGTCATCTACGCCAACGAAGCCTACATGACGCTGTCGGGCGCGCAGGACAGCGCGGACCTTCGCACGGTGGAGCGTCTGTTCTCGGGCGCCTCCGACGTGTCGGAGGCCGTGTACCGGCTGGCGCAGGCGGCGCGCGACGGCAAGCGCGCCACAGAGGAATTGCGCCTTTCGCCCCCGCTGTCGGGCGAGGGCCCGGTGGGCTGGTACCGCATCCGCGTGCGGCCGCTGGACCGGCCCGGCGCCAAGCGCGCCAGCCTTTGGAACGTCGCCGACGTCACCCGCGAGCGCACACGGCACGAGAACGTGTTCCAGGAATTGCAGCACGCCATCGATTTTCTCGATCATGCGCCTGCGGGCTTCTTCTCCTGCGATTCGTCCGGGCGCATCACCTATCTCAACGCCACCCTGGCGGGCTGGCTTGATTACGACCTGACGCAGGTGGGCTCGGGCGGGCTGACGCTGGGCGACCTGGTGGCGGGCGACGGCGCCGCGCTCCTCAACGCGGTCGCGGGCCGGGCGGGCGAAGTGCGCACGGAGCAGTTCGACATCGACCTCAAGCGCCGCGGCGGCCAGAGCCTGCCGGTGCGCATCGTCCACCGGGTTGCGTTCGCCCAGGACCGCACGGCGGGGCCCTCGCGCACGCTCGTCATCAACCGCGCGCCGGGCGAGGAGCCCGCCGAGAACCTGCGCGCCGCCGAAGTGCGCTTCGCGCGCTTCTTCAACCAGACCCCGATGGCCATCGCGGCGGTGGACAACAAGGGCCTTATCGTGCGCGCCAACGCGGCCTTCGCCCGCCTGATGCCCGACGCCCTGAAGGGCGACGGCGGCGGCGCCCGCTCCATCTACGCCGGGCTGGCGGACCGCGACCGCGAGGCGCTGCGCAACGCCATCCTGGCGGCCGAAAAGGGCCAGATGGACGTGGCCCCCATCGACGCCGCGCTGTCGGGCGACAAGCCCGCCTCCGCGCGCTTCTTCGTCTCGCCGTCGGACGACGGCGGCGAGGGGTCCAACGTCAACATTTTCGCGCTCGACACCACCGAGCAGCGCACCCTGCAGGAAAGCTTCGCCCAATCGCAGAAGATGCAGGCCATCGGCCAGCTCGCGGGCGGCGTGGCGCACGATTTCAACAACGTGCTGACCGCCATCATCGGCTATTCCGACCTGCTGCTGGCGAGCCACCGGCCGACCGATCCGTCCTTCCAGGACATCATGCAGATCAAGCAGAACGCCAACCGGGCCGCGGGCCTCGTGCGGCAATTGCTGGCGTTTTCGCGCCGCCAGACGCTGCGCCCGCAGGTGCTGCATCTCAACGACGTGATGTCCGAACTGCAGAACCTGCTGCGCCGCCTGGTGGGCGAAAAGATCGAGCTGGACGTACGCCACGGGCGCGACCTGTGGCTCGTGAAGGCGGACCTGAACCAGTTCGAACAAGTGGTGGTGAATCTCGTCGTCAACGCGCGCGACGCCATGCCGGACGGCGGCCGCATCTCGCTGAGCACCAGCAACGTCACCGCCGCCGAATGCGCCAACGTGGACGAGCCGGGCTTCATCGTCGCCGACTACGTGGTGGTGGAGGTGACCGACAGCGGCCACGGCATTCCGGCCGACGTGAAGGAGAAGATGTTCGAGCCCTTCTTCACCACCAAGGAAGTCGGCAAGGGCACGGGCCTGGGCCTCTCCATGGTCTATGGCATCGTGAAGCAGACGGGCGGCTACATCGCCTGCGTCTCCGAGCCCGGACAGGGGGCCACGTTCCGCATCTACCTCCCCCGCCACACGGCGGTGGAAGAAGAGCAGGTGAAGAAGGAAGACCCCAAGAAATCCATCGACGCCACCGGCCACGGCACCATCCTGCTGGTAGAGGACGAGGACGCCGTGCGGGCCTTCGGGGCCCGGGCCCTGGCCTCGCGCGGTTACACGGTGCTGGAGGCCAGCTCGGGCCTGCACGCGCTGGAAGTGGTGGACGAGATGAAGGGCAAGATCGACCTCATCGTCTCCGACGTGGTGATGCCCGAGATGGACGGCCCCACGATGTTCGGCGAACTGCGCAAGCGTGGCGTGACCTGCAAGGTGATCTTCGTCTCCGGTTACGCGGAGGACGCGTTCGCCAAGAACCTGCCAGCCGGGGAAGACTTCGGATTCCTGCCCAAGCCCTTCTCGCTGAAACAGCTCATCGAGGCCGTGAAAACCGGCGTGGAGGGCTGACGGTTAACCTCAAGTCAAACTGTTGAGCCCAAGTTGATGCGTGTTGCGTCGAGTACGTGGAGCGTGTCCCTTGGCCATCCAGTTGCGTGAGCGCCCCGGCGCGGCGAAAGCCCACGGCGGCGAGATTGCATTCCCTCCGCTGGCGCGGATCGCCCTGGCGGGTTTCGCGGCGCTGGTGCTTGTCGGCGGCGCGGTGAAGTACGGCGTCGCCCAATCGTCCCGCAAGCCCGTGGCGACGGCGAGTTCTCTGACCACGTCCGGCGGCAAGCTGCGCCCGCGCAGCGAAACGCGCTCGATCCTGGGCGACGCTGGGCCGCAGGCCCGCTCCGTGCGCTCGATCCCGATGGACCGCTCCACGGTCGCCACCATCCCGCTCGCGGGCGAGCGTGAGCCCGAGCCGCCGACCTTCGGTTTCGCGGGCCTGCAGCGGGCGCAGGACGGCGCCTACCAGGGATTTCGCGAAGTGACGCGTCCGGCCAACTGGCGCTGACGCCGCGAGCAAAGAGCGCATCGGGCGCTCTTTGGAAGCTTTCGCCGCCGCCGTCAATTTCAAAATGAAACATTCAGATCCGCTTTACTATCGGTCAGAAGATATGGGCGTTCCCATGGGGAAGACGATTGCATGACCTTACGTAACATGGCCTAGTTCTAGTGCATCCAGAACCAAGTGGGGCGCACTGTGTCTGTGTATTCTCAAGCGTATGATATTCCCATTACTGCGGAGCGCGGGGCGTCGCCCGCCGACGCGCCTTTGCTGGACGAGCGCGTGCTCGAAGAATTGATCGCCGAAGTGGGCATTGCGACTTTCCTGGATTTCGTGGGCCGCATGTCTGCGGCCGCGCTCAGCCATCATGCGCGCATCAGAAGCGCGCATCTGGCGGGAGACGACGAGGCTGCGCGGCTGGCGGCCCACGCTCTGTGCGGCCTGCTGGGGCATTTCGGCCTGAAGCAAGCCGCCTGTCTATCCCACGCCATCGAAACGTCCGGCGCAGGACCGCAGGACTGCACGGCGCTCGAGTCCGTTCTGCGGGCCTCCCTCGAGGCCTTGCCGCACTACGCGCGCAAGCTCGCCGCCTGAGGGCGGCCTGCGGGCCGCCGGGGCAGGGCGACTCGGCGTGCGTCCGCCCCTCGATCGAGAAAATCAGGGAGAGAACAAAAAAAGAACTTGCGAAAAGGAACAAACCACGTACATCTATCGCATGCGGTCGCCATTGCGCAGTTCGCCGCCGTCGTGTCAGAAGGGAGCTACCCCGTGAGCCAAGCGAATCTCCGCCTCGTGGAAGGATCGTCCGTGGACAAGACCAAGGCGTTGGACGCCGCTCTCTCCCAGATTGAACGCGCGTTCGGCAAAGGCTCGATCATGCGCCTGGGCAAGAACCAGAAGGCGGTCGAAATCGACACCGTGCCCACCGGTTCGCTGGGCCTCGACATCGCCTTGGGCGTCGGCGGCCTGCCGCGCGGACGCATCGTGGAGATTTACGGGCCGGAATCGTCCGGCAAGACGACGCTGACGCTCCATGTCATCGCCGAGGCGCAGAAGCGCGGCGGCGTGTGCGCGTTCGTGGACGCCGAACACGCCCTCGATCCCATCTACGCACGCAAGCTTGGCGTCAACCTTGAAGACCTGCTGATTTCCCAGCCCGACACGGGCGAGCAGGCGCTTGAGATCACCGACACCCTGGTGCGCTCGGGCGCGATCGACGTGCTGGTCATCGATTCGGTGGCGGCGCTGACGCCGCGGGCGGAAATCGAAGGCGAGATGGGCGACGTGCAGCCCGGCCTGCAGGCGCGGCTGATGAGCCAGGCGCTGCGCAAGCTCACTGCGTCGATTTCGCGCTCCAACACCATGGTCATCTTCATCAACCAGATCCGCATGAAGATCGGCGTGATGTACGGCAGCCCCGAGACGACCACGGGCGGCAACGCGCTGAAGTTCTACGCCTCCGTGCGCCTCGACATCCGCCGCATCGGCGCCATCAAGGACCGCGAGGAAGTCACGGGCAACCAGACCCGCGTCAAGGTCGTGAAGAACAAGGTCGCGCCGCCCTTCAAGCAGGTCGAGTTCGACATCATGTATGGCGAGGGCATCTCCAAGGTCGGCGAATTGATCGACCTCGGGGTGAAGGCCGGCGTGGTGGACAAGTCAGGCGCGTGGTTCTCCTACGATTCCCAGCGCCTCGGCCAGGGACGGGAAAACTCCAAGCAATTCCTGCGCGAGCATCCCGAGACCGCAGCCCGCATCGAGGCCGCCATCCGGGAAAATTCCGGCGTGCTGGCCGAGCGGATCCTGGACGCCGGGCCCGAGCAGGCGGAAGCCGAATAGCCGTTTGACGGCGAACTGACAGGGCCGGGCCGCACGTCGCATGCGGCCTTTCCGGAATTTAGAACGGTCCCCTCTACAGGCCGGGCGCCCTTCGGTTCGCTGTTTGGCGGGACAGGTTGCTGTCGTCCCTCGACTTCCGCCTGTCCCGCCGCTAGAAGACGGCCCGGGTTCCCGCGTGAACCCGGGCTCTTCTTCGGCGCGGTCCTTGCTTTGTCCGCCCGAAACCCCGGTTCCCGCGCTGGACGCAATCCGGCTGGGGGCGGCCGGGAGCCGCCGACCGGCGGTTTGTATTGCCCGGGGGCCGCCAACCGGCGGCTTGCCTTGCAACGACATGCGGCGAGACGATCAGGATGACCGGCGTCAACGAAATCAGGTCCACGTTTCTCGACTTCTTCGCGGCCGAAGGCCACGAGGTCGTGCCGTCGTCGCCGCTTGTGCCGCGCAACGACCCCACCCTGATGTTCACGAACGCCGGCATGGTGCAGTTCAAGAACGTCTTCACGGGCGTCGAGAAGCGCCCCTATTCGCGCGCGGCCTCGTCGCAGAAATGCGTGCGCGCAGGCGGCAAGCACAACGACCTCGACAACGTCGGGTACACGGCGCGCCACCACACCTTCTTTGAAATGCTGGGTAATTTCTCGTTCGGCGATTATTTCAAGGAACAGGCGATCACGCTCGCCTGGAAGCTGATCACCAAGGAGTTCGCGCTCCCCAAGGACAAGCTGCTCGTCACCGTCTACCACACCGACGACGAAGCCTTCGACCTGTGGAAGAAGATCGCGGGCTTCCACGACGACCGCATCATCCGCATTCCGACGTCAGACAATTTCTGGGCGATGGGCGACACGGGACCGTGCGGGCCGTGCTCGGAGATCTTCTACGACCAGGGCCCGGAGCTGGCCGGCGGCCCTCCCGGCTCCCCGGACGAGGACGGCGACCGCTTCCTCGAGTTCTGGAACCTCGTGTTCATGCAGTTCGAGCAGGTGCAGCCGGGCGAGCGTACGCCGCTGCCGCGCCCGTCCATCGACACCGGCATGGGGCTGGAGCGCATCGCGGCCATCCTGCAGGGCGTGAAGTCCAATTTCGAAATCGACCTGTTCCGCGCCCTCATCCGGGAATCGAGCGACCTCACGGGCGTCTCCGCCGAGGGCCCCCAGCGGGCGAGCCACCGCATCATCTCCGACCATCTGCGGGCGTCCGCGTTCCTCGTCGCCGACGGCGTGCTGCCGTCCAACGAAGGGCGCGGCTACGTCCTGCGCCGCATCATGCGCCGCGCCATGCGCCACGCCCAATTGCTGGGCGCCAAGGATCCGCTGATGTGGCGCCTGGTGCCGACGCTGGTGCGCGAGATGGGACGCGCCTTCCCGGAGCTCGCCCGCGCCGAATCGCTCATCGCCGAGACGCTCCGGCTGGAGGAGACGCGCTTTCGCACCACGCTGGCGCGCGGCCTGTCGATCCTCGACGACGAGACGCGCGACCTCCCCGCGGGCGGCAGCCTTTCCGGCGAGACCGCCTTCCGCCTCTACGACACCTTCGGCTTCCCGCTGGACCTGACGCAGGACGCGCTGCGGGCGCGCGGCATCGGGGTCGACACGGACGCTTTCGCCAAGGCCATGGAGCGCCAGCGCGCTGAAGCCCGCAAGAACTGGTCGGGTTCCGGCGAGGCGGCGACGGAAGTCGTCTGGTTCCCGATCCGCGACCGGGTGGGGGCGACGGAGTTCCTGGGTTACGAGGCCGAGGAGGCCGAGGGCGTCATTGCCGCCATCGTGGTGGACGGCGCCGAAGTCGACAGCCTCGCGGCGGGCCAGAGCGGGCGCGTCGTGGTCAACCAGACCCCGTTCTACGCCGAATCCGGCGGCCAGGTGGGCGACAGCGGCCGCCTGTCGGCTGCGGGCGTGTCCGCCCGCGTGCGGGACGTTCACAAGAAGCTCTCGGACGTGTTCGCCCACGACGTCGAGGTCGCGGAAGGCGAGCTGCGCGTCGGGATGCCCGTCCAGCTCGAAGTCGACCACGAGCGCCGCAGCGCCATCCGTGCGAACCATTCCGCGACCCATCTGCTGCACGAGGCCCTGCGCCAGGTGCTCGGGGATCACGTGGCCCAGAAAGGCTCCATGGTGGCCGGCGACCGCCTGCGCTTCGACTTCGCCCACCCCAAGCCGATTTCGGACGCGGAGCTGGCGGAGGTCGGCGACATCGCCAACCGCATGATCCTGCAGAACGAACCCGTGGTCACGCGCCTGATGGGCGTGGACGACGCCATCGAATCGGGAGCCCGCGCGCTCTTTGGCGAGAAGTACGGCGACGAGGTGCGCGTCGTCTCCATGGGCGTCATGCCCGGCGGCGACAATGCGCGTCGCCCGTTCTCGGTTGAATTGTGCGGCGGCACCCATGTGCGGCGCACCGGCGACATCGGCCTCGTGACGATCGTCGGCGAGGGCGCCGTGGCGGCCGGCGTGCGCCGCCTCGAAGCCAAGACGGCGGAAGGCGCCCGGCGCCACCTCGACGCTGAATCGCGCCGCCTTCGCGAAGTCGCGGCGTTGATGAAATCCCCTGTGGACGACGTCTCCGAGCGTCTGGCGGCGCTGGTCGAAGAGCGCCGGAAGCTTGAGCGGGAGCTCGGCGACGTGAAGCGCAAGCTCGCCATGAGCGGCGGCGGGGGCGCGGGCGGCGCGACCGACATCGTGGACGTCGACGGCGTGAAGTTCTTCCGCCTCGCCGTCAGCGGCGTCGACATGAAGGACCTCAAGGCGCTTGCGGACGAGGGCAAGGCCAAGGTCGGCTCCGGCGTCGTCGCGATCGCCAACACGGCCGAGGACGGCAAGGGCGGGGTCGTGGTCGCCGTGACGGCCGACCTAACAGGCCGGTTCAACGCGGTCGATCTGGTGCGGGCGGCGTCCGAAAAGCTCGGCGGCAAGGGCGGCGGCGGCCGGCCCGACATGGCGCAGGCGGGCGGCCCCGACGGGTCGCAGACGCAGGCGGCGCTCGACGCCATCGCCGAGCGCCTCGCCAAGGCGCCTGCGTGAGCCGCGCGGGCGAAGCGCCTCATGGAGGGCTTCGCCGGCGTGTCTATGCTGTTCTGGAAGCAGGCGGCGCCTCCGGCTGGGGCGAAGCGTGGGTCCGTCGCCTGCTGGTCGCGCTGGTCTTCGTCAGCGTCGCGGGCGGCGTGCTCAACACCGTGCCGGACGTTTTCGCCCGGTGGGGGCTCTGGCTCGAACGGCTTGAGATTTTCGCCCTGTGCGTCTTCTGGGCGGAATACGTCCTGCGGGTCTGGAGCGCGCCGGAGCACACGCGCTATTCGGAACTGCATCCCTGGCGCGCCCGCTGGCGCCTGATGCGCGAACCGCTGGCGGTGATCGACCTTCTGACCATCCTGCCGCTGTTCGTCGGGGTGCTGTTCGCGGGCGACTTCCAGGTCTTGCTGGCGCTTCGCCTCCTGCGTTTCTTCAAGCTCGCCCGTTATTCGCCCGGCATGCGCTCGCTCGCGCTGGCGCTCCAGACGGAGCGGCGGGCGCTGGGTGCGGCCTTCCTGCTGCTCTCGGGCCTGGTCCTGTTGACCGCGTCCGGCATGTACCTGCTGGAGCGAGAGGCGCAGCCGGACAAGCTCGGCTCGATACCCGCCGCCATGTGGTGGTCCATCGTGACGCTGACCACCGTGGGGTATGGGGACGTCATCCCCGTGACCGTCGGCGGGCGCATGCTGGCGGGCGTCACCTCCATTCTTGGGCTCGTGATGCTGGCGATGCCGGTCGGCGTGCTGGCGACCGCGTTCTCGCAGGAGATTCACCGCCGCGAATTCATCGTCACCTGGAGCATGCTGGCCCGCGTGCCCCTGTTCTCGCACCTCACGGCGAGCGAGATCGGCGAGATCATGGATTACCTGCGCGCCCAGACCGTGCCGGCCAACACGCTGGTGCTGCGCAAGGGCGACGTCGCGTCCTGCATCTACCTCGTGGCCTCCGGCGAGGTGGAGGTCGACACCCCCGAGGGGCCGGTGCGGCTGGGAGAGGGGCACTTCTTCGGCGAGATCGCGCTGCTGCGCGGCACCAAGCGCACCGCGGACGTGCGCGCCGTGGAGCCGACGCGCCTTCTGGTGCTGGACGCCGACGACCTGTCCGCCCTTATGGAGCGCGACCCGGTTCTGCGCCGACGGCTTGAGTCGGCGGCCGACGCGCGCCGCGCCTCGACGCCCGACCCCGAGGGTGAACAAAAGGCCTGATGGGCGATTGACCCAAGACAAGGCGCCGCCGGGCCAGCGTTGCAGACTGCCGCGTGCGGGCGTTTGCAAGCCGCCTGCAAGAGTTCGCGTGCGCGCGCCTTGCTGGAGGTCACGATGTTCAAGACAATCCTGGTGCCGGTCGACTTGTCCGACCTCGAGGTGGCGACGCCCGCGATTGACGCAGCCGTGCGCATGGCGGAATGGTCCGGGGCGGCGCTGCGCCTGGTCAACGTGCAGCAATTGCTGCCCGCCACCTACATGGACTACGTGCCGGCCGATTTCGACGCCCAGCAGCGCGAATGGGCGCAGGCCGAACTCTCCAAGGTCACGGCCAGAATACCGCTGCCCAGCGAACGCGTCAGCGGAACCGTGCGGGTGGGGGGGATCTATCCGGAAATCCTCGCCGAGGCCGAGGACTGGGGGGCGGACCTGATCGTGATCGGCTCGCACCGGCCCGCCATGTCCACCTACCTGCTCGGCTCCAACGCCAAGACGGTGGTGCGCCACGCCCGCTGCTCGGTGCTGGTCGTGCGCACCTGAAGGCGCCGCGCTGCGGCGGCGCCCGCCGGCGTCACCGCGTCGCGAGGCGCGGAAACAGGCGCTCGGCGTTGCCGCGCTCCACCGCGTAGCGGGCGGGGGCGTCAAAGCCGGCGTACGCGTCGAACCCTTGCGTCTCCGCCGTCGCGATGGGCGCGGACACATAGGGAAAGTCCGTGCCGAACAGGATCTGCGAGGGCGGCGCGAAGGCGCTCAGGGCGTCGAGCGGCGCGGGGTGGCCGCAGAGCGCGGTGTCGTAGAAGAAGCGCTTGACGTAGGCGAGCGCGCCTTGCGGATAATTGTCCCGTTGCTTCGTGATCTTGTCGAAGATCGAGATGCGGTGCGCCAGCATCGGGAGCGTTCCGCCCGCGTGGGACAGGATGAACTTGATCTTCGGCAGCTTCTCCATCACCCCGTTGAAGATGAGGTTGGTGGCCACGCGCGTGGTCTCGAAGGGATAGTCGATGAGCATGCGCGGAATGTCCCAGCCGCGCGCCTCGGTGCCCGGCGGGTAGCAGGGATGGATGAACACCACGGCCTCGCGGCGGTTCAGCTCCTCGTAGACCGGCCAGAAGTCCGGATGGCCGATGTAGCGTTCGTCGACGCTTGTCAGCAGGCATACGCCATCGAGCTTGAGGTCGTCGTAGATGTGCGCGATCTCGCGCAGCGCGGCGTCCACGTCCGGCAGGGGCAGGAACGCGAAGGCGCCGAACCGGTCCGGCCGGCTCGCCACCAGCTCGGCCAGCCAGTCATTGAACCGGCGCGCCAGATCGCGGGTCTGGGCGAGGTCGCCGTAGAAGATGCCAGGGGACGTGAAGGAGAAAATCGACGTTCCGATGCGGTTCTCGTCCATCACCGCGAGGGATTTTTCCGGGCTCCACTCCGGGAAGGCCTGGTAGGCGCTGCCGGTGATGCCGGCGGCGCGCTGCACGTCCTTGTAGAACTCGGGCAGGACGTGATGATGGACGTCGATGCGCTGGGTCGTTGTCATGGTTTCCTCCGTTTGGAGCGTTCTTAGGGCCTGCAGGGCCGGGAGGGAAGCGGCGTAGGCGCGCAAGGGTTGACACAGGTCATGTCGCCGATCGGGCGGCGCCGCCATAGTGGCGCATGATCCGCATCCTCGCCGCCCTGCTCGTTCTGTCCGCTGCGCCTGCCGCCGCCCAAAGCCTGCGGGCGCGCGGGGAGGCGCTGGTGAAGGCCAAGTGCGCGCCATGCCACGCCATCGGCCGCACGGGGGACAGCCCCAACCCGAAATCCCCGCCGCTGCGCGCCGTGGCGGCCAAATACAAGCTCGAGAACCTCGAGGAGGCGTTCGCGGAAGGCATCGTGGTGGGGCACGGCGCCAGCCAGATGCCCGAGTTCGAACTGGATCCCGCGCAGATCGACGCGCTGATGGACTACCTTCGCCGTTTGCGCGCGCGCTGAACGGGTTGCCGTCCGCCCCGCCGGGGGGGTAGAGCTTCGCCCCGAGAGAGGCGAACCCACACATGACCGGCGCAGGAACTGACAAGACCCGACCCCTGATCGAGGGCGGCCCGGCCGTTATCCTGGTGCGCCCGCAGCTCGCCGTGAACATCGGCATGTGCGCGCGCGCCATGGCCAACTTCGGCCTCTCGGACCTGCGGCTGGTGAACCCGCGCGACGGCTGGCCGCGCACGGGCGCGCTGCGCAAGGGCGCCTTCGCGGCCGCCGCCGGCGCCGTGCACCTGCTGGAAGGGGCCAGGCTTTTCGACACGCTGGAGGAGGCGGTGGCCGACCTCAACTACGTCTGGGCCACGACCGCGCGCGAGCGCGGGCAGGGCAAGCGCGTGGAGGGACCGGCGGTGGCGATGAACGAATCCGCCGGGCTGATCGCCGGCGGCGCCAAGGTCGGCATCCTCTTCGGGCCCGAGCGCACGGGCATGGACAGCGACGAGATCGCCATCGCGGACAGCATCCTCACCTTCCCGGTGAACCCCGCCTACGCGTCGCTGAATCTCGCGCAGGCGGTGCTGCTGGTGGGCTACGAATGGTTTCGCGCCGCCCACGACGAGGGTCCGCGCTTCGTGACGCCCGAACGCTCGGTGCCAGCCTCCCGCGAGATGGTGGTGGCGTTCTTCAATTTCTTCGAAGAGAAGCTGGAGGAGAGCGGTTTCTTCCGCCCGCCCAGCAAGAAGCCGAACATGACGCGCAACCTGCGCAACATGGTGCATCGCATGGAGCTGACGCAGCAGGACGTGCGCACCCTCTGGGGCGCCGTGGTGCGGCTCGTGGAAGGCCCGCGTCTTCAGGCCAAGACGCGCAAGCGCCTGCGCACGCCAAAGGCGGCGGCGGCCGAGGCGCCTGCGGGGGAAGCGGCGACGGAGTCGAAGGACTAGCGCCTTTCTAGGCGCCGCACAGCGCGATGAACCGGTCGCCGCGCTCCTCGAAATCGCGGAACTGGCCGAAGCTCGGCGCGGCCGGGGAGAGCAGCAGCACGCACTCTTCGCCAGTGCGCATGGCGGCTTCCACGCCTTGCGCGAGATCGCCCGCGCTCACAATGGGAAACGGCCATTCGCGGCCCGCCATTTCGTGCGCGATGCGCGCGCCCGTGTCGGGCAGCAGGATCGCGCAGGCGATGTTCGCGCCCGCGAGGTAGTCCAGCAGCTCCGCATGGTCCTGTCCGCGATCGGTGCCGCCGAGGAACAGCGCGACCCTGCGGTCGCCGTAGGCGCGCAGCGCCACCAGCGTCGCTTCCGGCACGGTGGAAATGGAATCGTTGACGCACAGGCGCCCGCCGCGCCCGCGAAACTCTTCCTGCCTGTGGCGCAATTGCGCGAAGCCCGAAAGGTCCACGCGCTCGCGCACGCTCGTCACGCCGACCGCGTCGAGGACCGTGCAGGCGCCCGCGAGGTTTTCAAGGTTGTGCATGCCGCGCAGGGGGAAGCTGGAGGTGTCCACCACGCGATCGCGAAAGAGCAGGCGCCCCTCGCGCGCGTGAAACCCGTCCGGGCGGCCATACCATGTGGCGTTGCGGCGCTCGCCCATGGCGGCGACGAGCTTGTCGCTGTTGGCGTTCAGCACCGCGTGCGTGCTTTCGCTGCGCAGCAGCCGCAGCTTGTCGTGGTGGTATTGCGCGACGCCGCCGTGCCACGGCGTATGATCGACATAGAGATTGGTGACCAGCGCGACGCTGGGCGCGGCGTCAAGATCGGCGATCTGATAGGAGGACAGCTCCAGCACGGTGTGGTCCGCGCCCGCAGGCTGTCCCAGCGCCGCGACGCCGACGTTGCCGATGAGGGCTGCGTCGCGCCCCGCGGCGCGCAGCATGTGATGGATCAGGCGCGAGGTGGTGCTCTTGCCCTTGGTGCCTGTCACGGCGATCGTGTGCGCGTTGGGGTTGTCGGCGAACCACAGGTTCACCCCGGAGGCGAGGCGCGTTCCGCGCTCGCGGGCCTCCACAAGCTCGGGCCGGTAGAGGCTGACGCCGGGGCTTTTCACCACAACGTCGAAACGCCCCTGGCGCAGGGCCGCGTCGGCGTCCTCGCCGGTCCATACGTCCACGCCCTCAGGGGCGCTGGGAAGCGGCGCGTCGTTGAGAATGGCGACAGGAAGCTCAGGATGGCGCGCCCGCAGCCAGGCGAGCGCCGCATGGCCTTCGCGGCCAAAGCCCCAGATGGCGACGTTGCGCGCGCCTTCGAACACGTCGCCGCCCATCAAAGATAATCCTGCAACATTGCGGCGAAACGCGGCGGCAGGCGATGGTCGCGCGAGGGCGTCATCAGGTCGGCCCATACGCCGCCAGGGTCTGGCATCAGCGGGCGCAGGCGCGGCGCCAGCGCGCGCACCACGGCCGTCTCGCGCCAGTCCGGATGGTCCGCGAGGCGCAGCAGGGCCGCGCCGGATTCGGCGAGTTCGCCCACGCATTCCCAGGGCTTGTGGCCGGAAAGGCCGACCAGTTCCTCGTAGCCGACGAGCTGCGCCGCGTCGTCCAGCATGTTCTTGCCGAACACGCATTCGATGCGCGGACGCCCCATGGCGCCTGCGAGCACGAGGAACGAGAAGCGGCACTTGGGGCAATCGCCGCACCAGCGCGCCGGGGGCGCCTTGGGGTTGATCTGGAACGAGCGGTTGCAGCTCGTGAATGCGTCGTCGTAGCGCGCCGTGCGCGCCATCAGGGTCGCGATATGGGCCTCCGACAGAGGCCGCAACAGCGAGAAGTACGACAGGCCCGCGTGGACGTGGCCGGCGATCATCGCCGCCATGTCGCGCTCCGCCGCAGTGGTCTTTGAGTATTGATGGTTCACCTCCCGGCCGCCCGCCGTCAGGTTGCCCTGGTCGGCGGAGCGTTCGTTGGAGAGGATGACGGCGTCGAAGCCTTCCACGAAGCTGGCAGCGAGCGCGATGAAGCTGACGATGGCGGTGATCGGCACATGGCCGTTGAGCGCGCCCTGCGCGTTCAGCTCGAACAATTGCGGATCAAGATAGCGCGCGGCCTTGACGAACGGCAGGCCGCTGGCGCGCGCGCAATCGAGGATCGGCTTCTTGGGGTTGACGGCGAAGAGCGCCATGGGCTCGGCGCCCGCGCGCAGGACCTCCACGCTGACGAGCGAATCCTTGCCCCCGCCCACCAGCACGGCGGAGCGGCGCGGCAGCGGCGGATTTGAGGGCGCGCGCGGCTGGCCCTGGGCGCAGGGCGCGTTGATGAAGTCGACGCGGGACGCCACGTCCACATTGTTGCGCACGCCGAATTCGCCGAGGCCATCGACGTACAGCGTTTGCAGGAAGCGGCGCTGGGCGTCGCTGAGCGCGGCGCTTTCGACCACGATCCGCGGGGGCGCGCAGGTCTTGTAGTAGCTGACCCCGGCGGCCAGATGCAGCAGCTCCAGCGCGGCCTCGAACGGCGCCCGCAGGGGCGAGGACGCTGCCGGCAAGGGGCTGTCGAACACGATGCGCTCGACGAACGCGTAGCGCGCGCCCAGCCGATACCGCAGCCGCGCCTCGCGGGCGTCTTCGTCAATGTCCACGCCGGCGAAGGTGAAGGTGTCGGGCCAGTCGATCATCAGTTTTCGCGCGCCTGTTGCAGGTTTGGGTGACGTGCTTCAAAGCGCGCGTCAAGACAAGCCGTGTCCGTGCCTATAGCAGAAGTGTTGCTTTTTTAGCGACGTTGGCTGGAATCGCCAGCGTCGACGTGGCTCCATGGGTCCAGAATTGCTAAGATTTTGCTCCGGGTCGGAGAGCTGTTTCATGAACCTGCGTACGCCCTTGGCGCTTGTCGCCCTGCTGTCGCTCGCCGCCTGCGGCGGGCGGCCGGAAGGCGTGCTGACGCCCACGGGAGCGCAGGCGCCGGGCGCCACGCGGGTCGATCTTCTGGTCGCCACCACGCGCAGCGCCGACAACGTGCCGGCAGGGGAAATGTTCGGCGGCGAGCGCGCCATCGGCCTGAACTTCGCCGACATCTCAGTCTCCATTCCGCCGGACGCGGTTCGCCAGCGCGGGGAGGTGCAATGGCCGGCCCGGATGCCGCCGGACCCCATGCGCGAGTTCGCGACCCTCAAGGCCGACAGGCTGGACCAGGCGGAAGCGCTGCGCCGCTTCCACGCGCGCGTGAAGGTGACGCCCCACCGCAGCGTGCTGCTCTTCGTGCACGGCTACAACACGCGCTTCGAGGAGGCCGTGTACCGCCTGGCGCAGGTGACCCACGATTCGCGCGCGCCCGCGTTGCCGCTGCTGTTCACATGGCCCTCTCGCGGCAAGCTCATGGCCTACACGTACGACCGGGAGAGCGCGAACTATTCGCGCGACGCGCTGGAATCGGTGCTGCAATACCTCGCCAAGGATCCTGCGGTGGGCGAAATCACGATCCTCGCGCATTCCATGGGGAATTGGGTCACGCTGGAGGCGTTGCGCCAGATGGCGATCCGCGACGGCCGCGTCGCCTCCAAGATCAAGAACGTGATGCTGGCCGCGCCGGACGTGGACGTGGACGTGTTCCGTCGGCAGATCCGCGTCATCGGCGACAAGCGCCCGCCCTTCACGCTGTTCGTCTCCCAGGACGACAAGGCGCTGGGTCTGTCGCGCCGCCTCTGGGGCAACACGCCGCGCCTCGGGGCGGTCGATCCCGCCCAGGAGCCCTACCGGACCGACTTCGCCCGGGACGGCCTGCGGGTCGTCGACCTCACGGGAGAGCAATCGTCCGACTCGCTCAACCACGGCAAGTTCGCGGGCAGCAGCGAGGTCGTGCAGATGATCGGCGGCAACCTCGTGTCCGGCCAGGCCCTGTCGGACGGCAAGGCCGGCCTCGGCGAAACGCTGGGCCTGGTGGCCCAGGGCGCCGCCAGCACGGTGGGCCGGGCGGCGAGCATCGCGATTTCCGCGCCGGTCGCGCTCGTGGACGCGCGCACGCGCAGCGGCCTTTCGGACCAGATCGAGGATCTTGGCGGTCAGGTGAAGGGCACGCTCTCCAGCGCCGGAGACGCCGTTCCGCGCGTCCGCTAGGGGTGCGTGCAGGCGCGCAAGACTGCGCTTGCGCGCGAAGGGCTTTCTTGCGCGAGCGCAATGGTTATCTCTGGCATGACCGTTCAACGGAGACAGAGAAATGACCAAGGTTCTTGTGCTGTATTATTCCTCATGGGGTCACATCGAGGCGATGGCGCACGCCGCCGCCGAGGGCGCGCGCGCCACGGGCGCTGACGTGGTCGTCAAGCGCGTGCCTGAGCTCGTGCCCGCCGAGGTCGCCGCGAAGGCGCACTACAAGGCCAATCAGGAGGCCCCGGTGGCCGATCCGATGGAACTGGCCGACTATGACGCGGTGATCTTCGGCACGCCCACGCGCTACGGCATGATGGCGTCGCAGATGAAAAACTTCCTCGACCAGACAGGCGGCCTGTGGGCGCAGGGCAAGCTCATCGGCAAGGTGGCCGGCGCGTTCACCTCCACGGCCACCCAGCACGGCGGCCAGGAATCGACCCTGCTGTCGTTCCACACGGTGCTGCTGCACCTGGGCTTCGTGGTCGCGGGCCTGCCCTATTCGTTCGCCGGCCAGATGGGCCTTGGCGAAGTCATGGGCGGCACGCCCTACGGCGCGTCCACCATCGCGGGCGGCGACGGCTCCCGCCAGCCTTCGCAGGTGGAGTTGGACGGCGCCCGCTTCCAGGGCAAGCACATCGCGGAGATCGCCGCCAAGCTGGCGCGTTAACTTCGCGCAGCCGGCAGCGAGATGAAAGAAGCGCCCTTCCTGCCGGGGAGGGCGCTTTTTTGCGCCCTGCGCTCACGCGTTGGGCAGATTGCCGGTCCTTTCGTCTTGACCCGTGCGCCAGCGCGCGTTTTCCATGTCCTCATGAACTCGCGCGGACTTTTGCTGATCCTCGTCCCGGCGCTCGGCGGCGCGCTGGGCATCGGCCTCATGGTGGGGCTGGCGGACGCCGCCAGCCTGCCGGTGACGCTTGCGCCCTTCACCACCTCCATCGTGCTGCTGATGGCGGCGCCCGCGAGCGCCTACGCGCGGGCGCGCAACGTCGTCGGCGGGCATGTGCTGTCCGCGCTCGCCGGCCTGCTGGTGGCGCTCGTGGCGGGGGATTCGCCCTGGATGGCGGCGCCCGCCGTGGGGCTCGCCATCGCGGCCATGCAGGCGACGGATACGATGCATCCCCCGGCTGGCATCAACGCGCTCATCATGGTCGTGGCGCATCCGTCATGGACGTTCGTGCTGATGCCCGCGGGCCTTGGGGCGCTGATCCTCGTGGCCTTCGCGTGGAGCTATCACCGCGCCGCCGGGGCGCTCGGCAAGCCTCAAAGCGGTTGAAGGCTCATTGCTTCATGGCCTCGATCAGGCGCCCGCGCACCTGCGGGCTGGCGCCCGTCACCATGGCCACCACTTTCTCGACCGCCTCCGCCGACAGGATCGAGACTTCGACGTTGGCCTTCTCGGCCTCCTCAAGGAACGCGCTGTCGCTCGCCAGCGCCATGTAGGCCTTGCGCAGGTCCGCCAGCGCCCCGGGCGCGACGCCCGGCGGGGCCACCACGGGGCGCGCCACGGTCTTCTGCGTGAAGTAGAGCCGCAGCGCTTCCCGGTCCGTCTCGTTCTTCACGAAGTCCAGCGCGTTGGGCACGTCCGGCAGGTCCTTGTCGCGCTCAAGGGCGGCCTGAAGGAGAATGCGCACCTGCTTGCGCTCGATCCATTGCGGCCGCTGCGCCTTGAGGCTGGACAGCGACCAGTCGCCGATGCCCTGCACCTCTCCCCGTTCCATCGCCAGCCCCGCCCCGGTGGTGCCCTGGTAGCCGGTCACGATGCGGAATTTCGTGCCCAGCAGCGCGTTGAAGACGCGCGGCGAAATCTCCGGATCGACCCCCGTCTGCGCGCCGACGATCAGCTCGCGCTCGAACAAGTCCCGGGCGCTCGTGTGCGGCGCGGTGTGCCACGCCAGCACGAGGCCGGTTTCGCTGTTGAGGCTCGCGATCCAGCTCATCGTCTCGATGTCGAACTGCACGGCGCCGGGGTTGAACATTTTCGCCAGCAGCATGCCCCGTTGCAGCAGCGCGACGTACGAGCCGTCCCTGGGGGCGACGTTGGCGATGAAGTTCGCCGCCGCGACGCTGTTTCCCGTGGGCATGTTCTGCACGACGAAACTGGGCTCGCCCTGCATGTGGCGGCCGAGATGGCGCGAGGCGAGGCGCGCGAGATGATCGTAGCCGCCGCCCGGGGCGGAGCCGACGATGAACTTCACCTGCTTGCCGGCCCAGTTGTCGGCGCGCGCGGCCGGGCTGGCCAAAAGGGCGAAGGCTGCGAGCGCGAGCAGGAGGGTGCGGGAGACCATGGGGCGTTTCCTGAAGGCTGTTTTGCAACGACCTTCGGGCGGCCCGCAGCGCCGGTCAAGGACTATGCGCGCGCTGCGTCCCTGGCGGCCGCCCGGCCGGCCAGATAGGCGCCCCCGGCGGTCATCGCGGCGCCGAAGTTTTCGCCCGGGCCCGAGCCCGCGGTCGCCTCGCCGGCGAACCAGATGCGTTCGCCCACCGGTTGCGCCAGCAGGGCGCGGGCGTTGGCGCAGCCCGGCAGCGCGTGGGAATAGCACCCCATCGCCCAAGGGTCGGCGCTCCAGCCCGCCAGCCTGCCGGCCACGAACGCCTTCTGGGCCCCGCCGCCGACGATGCGGCTGAACTCCTCGAGCGCCAGCGCCACGGCGCCCTGTTCGCCTTGCGCCACCACGTCGCGGGCGTGGTCGCCGCCAAAATAGGCGATGACGAGATCCCGGTCCCATTGCCAGCACTCGAAATTGAACGAGGCGCGGGGGCCGAGGCGCTCCCACAGGTCCATGCCGGGCGTCATGCCGAAGCGCTCGCCGTTGAAGCGCATCGCGATCTTGCTGAGCGCGCCCATGCCCAGCCCCGCGAGCCCGTCGCGTGTCGCCTGCGGCAGCTCGGGCGTGAAGCGCACGCCGCCCGCCTTCAGCGCCCCCACGGGGATGGTGACGATGGCGGCGCGGGCCGTCAGCGCGCCCGCCGGGGTGGTCACCCGCACGCCCGGGCCGCTCCAATCGATCAGCGACACGGGCGCGCCCAGCCGGATGTCGAGCCCTTCCGCGGCCTTCTCCACCAGCGATCCGTAGCCTTGGGGCAGGAGCAGGTCGTCGCCGGACCACAGGCGGGCGTAATCCAGCGCCGAGATGCGCTCGGGTTCGTCGCCCAGCGCCATGCGGGCGATGGACATGACGGCGCCCGCGCCCTCCGCGTCCGCGCCGCCGACCCGGTCCATGAAGGAGACATCCGGCACGTCGGCCAGCTCCGTGTCGAACAGCGCCTGCACGGCCGCGAAGCCGCCGCGTCCGCCTCCGCCGCCGCGCGGGCGCTCCACCGGGGCGCCGTCGCCCCGGTCGATGAAGCGCGAGCCGGTTTTCAGGGTGTCCGAATCCACCGTCTCCACTCCATAAGCCTTCGCAAGTTCGGTCCAGGGGTTGTTTTCGGCCCAATGAATGTAGAGCGCGCCCGCGTCCCATGGCTGACCGAGCGAGCGGTCCGTAAAGGTGCGCCCCCCGACCCTGTCGCGGGCCTCCAGCACGATGCAGGACTTGCCGAGCCCCCGGAGCTCCCGCGCCGCCGCCACGCCCGCCGCGCCCGCGCCGATCACCACCACGTCGCAGTCCGCCGCCCGGCCCGCCTGCGCCAGCGCGACGCGCGGCAGGGCGCCCGCGCCAGCAAGCACGCCAAGCGCAGCGCGCCGTGTGAGACCAGTCCCGGGTCCATGGGTCATCGTGGCGGCGTCCTCAACCTTTGGATGCATCGCAACATAACATCGGGCGCGGGCTTTGAGCTCCACATGTTCGTGAACGCGCGCGCGCCATGGCGGGAACGCGACCGCTCCGGCCGCCGTTAGGCCGGGATGGATGCTTTACAGGACAAGCTCGCGCAAGGCGCGCAACGCGGCGCCATCGTGCGCACGGACATTCCCGCGCGGCTGGACCGCCTGCCGTGGGGGCGCTTTCACACGCTGGTCGTGGTGGCGCTGGGGGTGACGTGGATCCTTGACGGGCTGGAGGTGACGATTGCGGGCTCCATCGCAGCCGCCCTCAAGGAAGACCCCCGGATGGCCTTCACGGAGAGCGACATCGGGCTGGCGTCCTCGCTCTACCTTCTGGGCGCCGTCATCGGCGCGCTGTTCTTCGGCTGGCTCACGGACCGGCTGGGCCGCAAGAAGCTCTTCTTCATCACCCTGGCGCTCTACACGCTCGCCACCGGCCTTACGGCCTTCTCGTGGGACCTTTGGTCGTTCTGCGTGCTGCGCTTTCTCACAGGCGCGGGCATCGGGGGCGAATACGCGGCGATCAACTCCACGATCCAGGAGCTGATCCCGGCGCGTTATCGGGGCTGGTCGGACCTCACCATCAACGGCAGCTTCTGGATCGGCGCCGCCATGGGGGCGGGAGCGTCCATCGTGCTGCTGGACCCGGCTTATTTCTCCATCGACGTCGGCTGGCGGCTCGCGTTCTTCATTGGGGCCCTGCTATCGCTCATCATCCTGTTCATGCGGTTCTGGCTGCCGGAAAGTCCGCGCTGGCTCGTCACCCATGGCCGCGAGGCGGATGGGCGGCGCATCATCGAAGAGATCGAGGCGGGCTTCGGGGCGCGCGCGCCGCATTATGAGACCAGCACGGTGGCGCTGCGCGCGCGCAGCCATACCCCCTTGCGCGAAGTGTTCCATGCGCTCTTCGTCCTGCACCGCACGCGGGCCATGGTGGGCCTGGTGATGATGGCCTCGCAGGCGTTCTTCTACAACGCGATCTTCTTCACCTATGCGCTGGTGCTGACGCGCTTCTACGCGGTGCCGACGAAAGACATCGGCTGGTACATCCTGCCCTTCGCGCTGGGCAATTTCATGGGGCCGCTGTTGCTGGGGCGTTTGTTCGACACGATCGGCCGGCGTCCCATGATCATTTTCACCTACGCCATCTCGGGCGTGCTGCTCGCCATCTCGGGCTGGATGTTCGCCCGCGACATGCTCACCGCGCCGCAGCTCACGATGTTCTGGACGGTGATCTTCTTCTTCGCCTCGGCGGCCGCCAGCTCCGCCTACCTCACGGTCAGCGAGACGTTTCCGCTTGAAGTGCGGGCGCTCGCCATCGCGGTGTTCTACGCCATCGGCACGGGGCTGGGCGGCGTCGCGGCGCCTTACGTGTTCGGGCGCCTGGTGGAGACGGGCTCGCGCGAGGCGGTCTTCGCAGGCTACCTCTTCGGCTCCGCGCTGATGCTGGCGGCGGCTGTGTTCGTGTATTTCTTCGCCGTGGCGGCCGAGCGGAAGTCGCTGGAAGAGGTGGCCCGGCCGCTGTCGGCGGCCGAGTGACGCGCTCTATTCCTTGATGCCCCAGCCCTGCGCGATCTGGTCGATGCGGTCGGCGGTGAGCTGCGCGTCCGTGCGCACCACGTCGTGGGGCGCGTCGAACTCCGAATACTCCCAGCCCGGCTGGCCCTTCACGCGCGCCGCCACGTGGTGGAACGGCGAGCCCTTGTAGGCGGTGCAGAGAATGTAATGGCGGCGCGGCCATGTGCGCTCGGCGTCGGGCCGCACCGACACCCAGGGCTCCGACATGGTGCCCAGCGGCTGGGCGGAAAACAGCGGCCCCCATTTGGCGGCGAACTCGGGGGCGAGCGGGGGCACGTTGGGGCGCGGCAGCGAGTGGCCGCCGTCGTACGCCATGGCGCCTTTCTTTTGCAGCTCCACGCGCTCCGGGCCCGCCATGTCCCACAGGGACTGGCCGTTCTCGGGCAGGAAGGCGTCCAGATACACCATGCCGGCGACGCGCTGGGGCTCGCGGTCCACGGCGCCGGTGATGACCATGCCGCCGTAGGAATGGCCCACGATGAGCACGTTCTCCAGTTCCTCGTAGCGCATCAGCCCGGCGATGTCGGAGATGTGGGTGTCGAGGGTCACGCTCTGGGGCGGGACGTGGCTGCGCTCGGCGATGCCCGTCATGGTGGGCGCGTAGACGTCGTAGCCCTTCTTGCGCAGCAGCCGCGCGGCGTCGCGCCAGGACCACGCGCCAGCCCAGGCGCCATGTACGAGAACGATCGGCATGTTTCCCCCTGCGTTTTTTGACGGCGCTTTATCGCACGGGCGGGGGATGGCGTGAAGCCGCGCGGGCGCGCGGCTCAGCCGGGACGGTTGCCGATGCCGCGCAGGTAGAGCGCGCCGTAGTCTGCGGCGGAATTGCTCCAGCTGAATTTCTGGGCCATGGCGTTGGTGCGCATCCTGGCCAGCGTCGTCTTCTGGGCGAAGACGTTGAAGGCGCGGCGCACGCCCGCCAGCAGCCCGTCCACCGTCAGCTGCGTGACATGGAAGCCCGTCACGCCGTCCTGCACGGTGTCCGCCAGTCCGCCGGTGCGATGGACGATGGGCAGCGCGCCCGCCCGCTGGGCGAACATCTGGCTCAGCCCGCAAGGCTCGAAGCGCGAAGGCATGAGCAGGAAGTCCGCGCCGGCGAAGATGCGGCGCGCCTGCGCTTCCTCATAGCCCACGCGCACGCTGAGCGATTGGGGATGGCGCGCGCACGTCTCCTCCAGCGCCTGCTCGATCTGCGGCTCGCCGCGACCGATCACCACAAGCTGGCCGCCGTTGGCGACGATCCTGTCGGCGGCGCCGATCACGAAGTCGATTCCCTTCTGGTGCACCAGCCGCGACACCACGGCGAAGAGCGGGCCGCGCGATACCGCCAGGCCGAACTCTTTGCGCACCGCGTTCGTGTTGATGCGCTTGGCGCCCCAGTCGCCCGCCTCGAACGGCGCCGCCAGCGCCTCGTCCACGGCCGGGTTCCAGGCGTCGTCGATGCCGTTGACGATGCCCGTCAGCCTGCCTTGCGCGGCGCGCTGGCGCAGCAGGCCGTCGAGGCCGCAGCCGTGTTGCTCCGTGGTGATTTCGCGCGCGTAATTGGCGCTCACGGTGGTGATGTGGTCCGCGTAGAACAGTCCCGCCTTCAGGAACGAGAGCTTGTCGTAGAACTCGACGCCCTCGATCTGGAACGCGTTCTCGGGCACGCCGAGGCTCGGCAGGCAGGCGCGGGGAAACAGGCCCTGATAGGCGAGGTTGTGCACCGTGAGGACGCTGGGCAGGTTCCTGCCGCTCCAGCGCAGATAGGCGGAGGTGAGCGCCGAGGGCCAGTCGTTGGCGTGGACGAGATCGGCGCTCCAGGAGGGGTCGGCCTCGCCGAGCGCGATCTGCGCGGCGGCGGCGCAGAGGCGGCCGAAGCGCACGTCGTTGTCGCCCCAGTCCGAGCCGGCGCCGTCGCCGTAGGGCGTGCCGTCGCGCTCGTAAAGCTCGGGGCTGACGAGCACGTACACCTCAAGCCCGTCCGGGCAGCGCGCGAGCCCCAGCTTGCAACCCGGCAGGCCCGCTGACGCGGGCACGTCGCAGACGATGGCCAGATCGGCGTGGCGCGCCAGCACCTCGCGGTAACCGGGAATGAGCACGCGCACGTCGAACTGGGACGACAGCGCGCGAGGCAGGGCGCTGGACACTTCCCCCAATCCGCCGACCTTCACATAGTCGGACATTTCCGAGGTGATGAAGAGGATGCGGCGCTTCAGGGAGGCCGCGTAGGGCCCTCGCGGGGAAGGCGCGCGCCCGTGAGCCTCGACGGCTGTTTGCGGGCGCAGGTTTGCGTCGTCCGTGGCGGGGGCCCGGTCGGTCATTTTGTTGAGTCTCTTTGAAGCGCACGCGCCCAAGCGCATACCGAGCCCACAACCAGTCGGCCGGCCGAAGGTTCCACGCAGCGTAAGATTTTCTGCGCGCGGGATGGCCGACCGGCGGGGCGCGCACGTGGAACGTCGTGCAACGCACGAACGCCGATCCGGTTCAACCCCCGTGCCTGCGCTGGCGCGAGCCGCTATGCTGGGCGGGCCAGCGAGAGGGGCGCTTCATGATTCAGGGATTCAGCGTGCTGCTTGCTTGCCAGCTCGCCGGGGAGGCTGCGGTGCGCGCGCTGGCGCTGCCCCTGCCGGGGCCGGTGCTGGGAATGGCGTTGCTGTTCGTCGCGCTGCTGGCCCGCGACCGCTGGTCTCTTTGGGGGCGGCCGCCCGCGTTCCTGCGCGAGGGCGCCGTGGAGGGCGCCGGGCGGGCCCTGCTGGCGAACCTGTCGCTGCTGTTCGTGCCCGCGGGCGTGGGGGTGATCCGCAACGCGGACGTGTTCTCGCAGCACGGCGTCGCGCTTGCGGCGGCCCTTGTGGTCTCCACGTTGCTGACGCTGCTTGTGGCCGTGGGGGCGTTCCGGCTCGTCTCTCGCATGATGGGGGACGCATGAGCGCGGCGGCCGACTTCTCGCTCTGGGTCTATCTCTCCCGCACGCCGCTGTTGTGGCTGACGGTGACGCTGGTGGTCTATGGCCTCGTGGACGCGGCCTCGCGCGCGCTGGGCCGCTCGCCCTTCGCCAATCCGGTGCTGCATTGCGTTTGGATCATCGGTGCCGTGCTGTTGGCGACCGGCACGGACTACGGGGCCTATTTCGAGGGCGCGCAGTTCGTTCACTTCCTGCTGGGTCCGGCCACCGTGGCGCTCGCCGTCCCGCTTTACGAGACTCGCGCCATGGTGGCGCGCGCGCTGGCGCCCATGCTGGCGGCGCTGGTCGCCGGGTCGGTGACGGCGTGCGTGTCGGCGAGCTTCATCGCCGCATGGCTGGGCGCGCCCCACGGGGCGGTGGCGTCGATCGCCCCAAAGTCCGTCACGGCGGGGGTCGCCATGTCGATCTCCGAGACGCTCGGCGGAGACCCTGCGCTCACCGCCGTCCTGGTCATCGCCACCGGGATCCTGGGGGCCGTGGCGGTGACGCCGCTGATGAATGCGCTGGGGGTGCGCGACTACCGCGCGCGCGGGTTCGCGGTGGGGCTTGCGTCCCACGGCATCGGCGCCGCGCGGGCCTTCCAGGTGGATCCGGTGGCGGGCGCCTTCGCGGGGCTGGCGATCGGGCTGAACGCGCTGCTGACGCCGCTGATCGCGCCCGCCGTGATGGCGTATCTCGCGCGCTGAGCGGCGGCTAGAGGGCGGCGGCGCGCACCACCAGCGAGCCGCCCGAGACGAGCAGCAGCAGGTAGATCGTGCGCAGGAACTGCTCGCGCGACATCTTCAGCGTCACCCGGTGGCCCAGCCATGTGCCCAGCAGCATGGCGGGCACGCAGGCCGCGGCCAGCATAAGCAGGCGCATGTCCGAATAAACGCCCGCCACGAGGAAGATGGCCGCGCGGGTGAGCGTGCTGAGGATGATGAGCATGCTTTGCGTGGCCCGGATCGCGTCCTTGTCCTTCAGGCGCCGCGTCAGGTACATCGCGTAAATGAATCCGCCGCTGCCGAACATGCCGCTGAACACGCCGCCCAGCAGGCCGAAGGGCACGATCCACGCCCGCCCGATCTCGCCCGTGCGCGCGCGGCCGAACAGCGCGTTGAGCGCGTAGCCGATGACGAAGAATCCGAGACCGAACATCATGGGGCGCGGCGGGATGACGAGCAGGGCCTGCGTGCCGATGAAGCTGCCCGCCACCATCAGGGGGATCAGCCATTTCAACTCGTCGAACGCGATCCTGCGGCTCAGCGTCCCGGCGTTGATGGTGGCGGCGCCGCAATCGACGAGCGAGAGAACCGGCACGACCGCCGACACCGGCATGAACTGCGCCAGCGCAGGCGCGGTGATGAAGACCGCCCCGAACCCCGCCATGGCGAAGATCATGTAGGCGAGCGTGACCGCCGGAAAGGCGATCACGTACAGCCAGATCGAGGGGGCGGACTCAAGCATCATCTGGGGAAACCCGGGCGGGAAGGGGCGAGACGTCGCTTCTACCCCGAACCGGCCGGTTTCTCACCCGGAAATCGCCGCCCGTCAGTCGAACGTCGCGGAGGTCTTGTCCGTCTTGCTGTTGTAGCGGATGGTGACCTTCTTGATCTTGCAGAGGTCGAGGTCATACCAGACGGCTTCCGACTCGTCCTCCGAGTACACGACCTTGAGGTCCCAAAGGCAGGTCTTCTGGGCGCGATGGAAGCGGATGAGCTGGTCGCTTCCGTCGTCCAGCTCGTCGTCGCCCAGAACGTCGTCCTCCCACTCCTTCGCCTTGGCGGGCGACACGTAGACCTCGCGGATGTCGTAGCCGGTGCGGTTCGCGATGGTGAAACTCTGGGGCCCCTGGTTGGCGGCGACGGCGGGCGCGGGCGCCTGCCGGACGGGGGCCGGGGCCGCCGCGACTGGCGCGGGA
>JAQGJX010000091.1 GCA_028290405.1 Hyphomicrobiales bacterium | reverse complement strand
CGATGCGCAGGACCTTGGACACGCAGAAACGAAGGCCGCTCGCAAACAGCGGACGCGCGGCGAATGGGTGCAGCCAGATGCCCGCCACCAGCGCGATGACGAGCGCGGGCACTGGCGCGAGCCGCGCAACGAGAGGCTCCAGCAGGCTTGCAGCGATCGCCAGCGCCAGCGCCAGGACGATGCCGGGCGCGTAGCTGCGAAAGCCCTGCGGCGGGCCTGTGTCTGCGATGCCCAAGGTCCTAGGACTTGCCGTGGAGGCGCTCGTCGGGCGGGGCGATTTCCGTCACGAGATCGCGCACCAGCGTTTTTTTCGGCAAGGGCGCGAGCGTGGTGACCCCTTCCTTGAGGCGCACGGTGCAGGCGTAATCGACCTTGCCGTCGATCAGCATCATGCATTCCTTGCAGGCGTTGGCGTTGATGCACGCGAAGCGGAACGCAAGCGTGGGATCGGTGTCGCGGCGCACCGCGCGCAGGCCGTCGAGGATCGACTGCCCCGGCTCGAAAGGCACGTCGAACGTCTCGACATGCTGCGGCTCGCCCTGCGCGCCGCGCTTGATCTGGAGTGTGGCCTTCATGCGTGCGCCTTTATTTTCACGGGTGCGCTGCGCGTCAGGGCGATGTCGCCCGCGTTGAGCGACATGACCTGGTTCAGCGTCCACTCTTCCTCGAGGCCGGGATAATCCTCGCGCTGGTGCGCGCCCCGGCTTTCCTTGCGGGCGAGCGCGGGGACCACCACGCTGCGCGCGACCTGAAGCATGTTGCGCAGGTCCAGCCAGTCGAGCAGCAGCGGATCGAAGCTTTCGCCCGACGAGGGCGGCGCGTCGCCGATGTCGCGCGTCATGGCGTCGATCGCCGCAAGCGCCTCGGCCATCTTCTCCTGCGTGCGGAACGGCCCGACCTTGTCGGCCATCAGCGCCTGCAGGTCCACCACCATGGCGGCGAAGTTCGGCGCGTCGCGCTTGCCGGTCGCGCGCAGCATGTCGAGCGCGGGCGCCGCCGAGTCCGGGCTCCAGTGCGAGGCCTCGCCCAGCGCGTCCAGCGCCGCGACGCCGCCCGCCCGGGCGCCGAACACGAACGCCTCGGTGATCGCGTTGCCCGACAGGCGGTTCGCCCCGTTGGCGCCGCCCACCGCTTCGCCGCACGCATAGAGACCCGGCACGCGGGTGCGCATCGTCTCGTCCACGCGCACGCCGCCCATGTGGTAATGGGCGATGGGCGCCACCTCCACGGGGTGCTTGGCGAGGTCGATGCCGTTGGCCTCCAGCCGGTCCACCACGGGCCCGAAGGCGCGGCGGATGTCCTCCGGCGGCAGGTGCATGAAGCTGAGATAGGCGCCGCCCGCAGGCGAGCCGCGCCCGGCCTCGACTTCCTTGTAGATGGCGTAGGTGGCGCGGTCGCGCGTCAGCACATAGGCCCCGTCGCTGCGCCCGTCCGCCGTGGCGTAGTTCTCCTCGAACTCCTCCATGTTGGCGTTCAGCAGCTTTCCGCCCAGCTTGTAGCGGAAGGGGTCCCACATGATGGGGTCCATGCCGACAAGGCGCGGCGCCAGGTGCCCGATGGGGAAGAACTGCACGAACTCCATGTCCACCAGCTCGGCGCCCGCGCGCAGCGCCAGCGCATAGCCGTCGCCGCCCATGTTGGACGACGCGCTGTTGCGCCGGTAGAGCCGCGTCAGCCCGCCGGTGGCGATGACCACGGATTTCGCCGCGATGGTGACCGCCTGCCCGGTGGGCAGATGCACCGCCACTGCGCCGCAGGCGCGTCCGTCCCGCACCACGATATCGACGATCGCGAGATCGCCGACCCGGCGGATCTCGCTCGCATGGATCAGTTGCGTGCGCAGCGTGCGCGACACGGCTGGGCCGGTGGAGAGCACGTCCACGTAGACGCAGCGCGGACGGTCATGGCCGGGCGCATGGATCTGGGTGATGTGGTCGCCCGTGCGGGCCCAGCCGACTTTCCATGCGTCCATTTCGCGGATGCGCGCGGGGCCGTCCTCGCACAGCAAGGCGGCGAGCCGCTCGTCGCACAGGCCGCGCCCGGCCGCCAGCGTGTCAGCGAAGTGGTTTTCCCAATGGTCCGGGCACTCTTCGCCGAGCGCGGCCGCGACCGTCATCTGCGCCATCACCGTGGCGCCGCCGCGGCCGATGAGGCTGCGGTCGACCAGCAGGGTCGAGGCGCCAGCGCGCGCGGCTTCCAGGGCGGCGTACATGCCCGCCCCGCCTGCGCCGATCACCAGAACGTCCGTTTCAAGATGCATCATCTGTCTCCAGCGGGGCCGTAGCCGCCGCTCGTCGGTGTCTTCACGATAATGGCTTCGCCCGCTTCGATCACCGTCTGATCGCTGCCGCCGAGTCGTTCAATGCGTCCGTCCAGCCTGCGCACGGAGTTTTCTCCCAGCTCGCCCGGCTCCCCGCCATGCAGGCCGAAGGGCGGGATGCGACGGTGACCGGAAAGCAAGGCGCATTCCATGCGCTGCAGAAAGCGGATGGTGCGCGACACCCCGTCGCCTCCATGCCAGCGCCCACGCCCGCCCGATCCCTTGCGGATGTGGAAATCCTCCAGCACCACCGGATAACGGAACTCCAGCACTTCCGGATCGGTCAGACGCGAATTGGTCATATGGGTATGGACGGCGTCGGCGCCATCGAACCCGTTCCCGGCGGGCGCGCCGGAGCAGATCGTCTCGTAATACTGGTACGTCCCGTCACCGAAGGTCAGGTTGTTCATGGTGCCCTGCGCGCCCGCCAGCACGCCCAGCGCGCCGTACAGGCAATCCGTCACGGCCTGGCTCACCTCCACGTTGCCCGCCACCACCGCCGCCGGATAGCGCGGCGACAGCATGGAGAGCGGCGGGACGACGATGCGGATGTTGCGCAGGCAGCCCGCGTTCAGCGGAATGCGCTCCTTCACCAGCGTGCGGAACACGTACAGCACCGCCGCCTGCGTCACAGGCTCGGGGGCGTTGAAATTGTCCGCCCGCTGGGGCGAGGTGCCGGTGAAGTCCACCGTGGCGAGACGGCGCGCCTTGTCGATCGCGATGGCGACCTTGACGACGCAGCCCTGGTCCATCTCGTAGCTGAAGGCGCAATCATCGAGCCCAGCGATCACCCGCGCGACGCTCTCGGCGGCGTTGTCCTGCACGTGGCCCATGTAGGCGTGCACGATTTCGACCCCGTATGCCGCAACCATGCGCAGCAATTCGGAGGCGCCGCGGGTGTTGGCGGCGATCTGCGCGCGCAGGTCGCCGAGGTTCTGGGCGAGGTTGCGCACGGGGTAGCGCGCGCCGGTCAGGAGCGCGACGGTCTCCGCCTCGCGGAAACGCCCCTCCTCCACCAGCTTGAAGCCGTCGATGTAGACGCCCTCTTCGTCGATGTGCGTGGCGCGCGGCGACATGGAGCCGGGCGCGATGCCGCCGATGTCCGCGTGGTGGCCGCGCGAGGCGACGAAGAACAGGATGTCGGCGCCCGCCGCGTCGAACACCGGCGTGACGACCGTGATGTCGGGCAGATGGGTGCCGCCATTGTAAGGCGCGTTGATGGCGAACACGTCGCCGGGGCGCATCTTGCCGCCGTGGGCGCGGATGACGCTCTCCACGGACTTGTCCATGGAGCCCAGATGCACCGGGATGTGCGGCGCGTTGGCCACGAGGCTCGCGTTGCGGTCGAAGATCGCGCAGGAGAAGTCGAGCCGCTCCTTGATGTTCACGGAGCTTGCGGTGTTCTGCAGCACAAGGCCCATCTGCTCGGCGATGGACATGAAGAGATTGTTGAAAATCTCCAGCATCACCGGCTCGACCTCGGCGCCCACGGCGAGCACGCGGGCGGCCGTCTGGCGGCGCAGCACCACGTGGTTCTTGGCGGTGATCTCCGCCATCCAGCCCGGCTCGATCACGATGGTCTGGTGCGCCTCGATGAGGATCGCGGGACCATGCAGGCGGGCGCCGGGCGCCAGTTCGCCGCGCTGGAACACGCCCGCGTCCTGCCACGCGCCTTCGGAGAAGAAGCGCGTGCGGCTGGAGGGCTCGGGGGTCGCGTCCACCACCGGCAGGTCCGGTTCGTCGATGCCCTGCCCGGGCGCGATCGCTTCGACCGAGACGGCCTCCACCACCAGCGCGCGGCCTTCGTCGGCGAAGCCGAAGCGCTTGCGGTGCGCGGACTCGAAGGCAGCGCGCATCTGCGCGGGCGCGTCGAAATCCACCACCAGCGCGGTGTCGGTGCCCGCATAGCGGATGTGCGCGCGGCGCAGCAGCGTGCGGGCGCCGTCGTCGGACGCCTGATGGGCCAGTTCGCGCAGGGCGTCGGCCCCCAGGGCGTCGACGATGGCGGCAGCGGCGCGCACGCCCTCCTCGTCGAGCGGCGCTTCCACCGTGCGCTGGCGCACCGCGCGGGTGTCCGCCAGTCCCATGCCATAGGCCGACAGCAGGCCCGACAGCGGATGGATGAGCACCGTGCGCATGCCGAGCGCGTCAGCCACGAGGCAGGCGTGCTGGCCGCCCGCGCCGCCGAAGCACTGCAGCGTATATTGCGTGATGTCGTAGCCGCGCTCGACGGAGATTTTCTTGATGGCGTTCGCCATGTTCTCGACGGCGATGCGGATGAAGCCTTCCGCGACCTGTTCGGGCGGGCGCGCGTCCCCTGAATCGGCCGCGAGCTGCGCGAACGCCTGACGGACGGCGTCCACGTCCAGCGGCTGGTCGCGGCCGGGGCCGAAGATCTTCGGGAAGAAAGCCGGGTTGAGCTTGCCGGCCATCACGTTGGCGTCCGTCACCGTGAGCGGGCCGCCGCGCCGGTAGCTGCGCGGGCCCGGATCGGCGCCGGCCGAATCCGGCCCCACCACGAAGCGGCCCGAGTCGGCGTGCAGGATCGACCCGCCGCCGGCCGCCACCGTGTGGATGAGCATCATGGGCGCGCGGATGCGCACGCCCGCGACTTCCGTCTCCAGCGTGCGCTCGAACTCGCCCTGGTAGTGCGATACGTCCGTGGACGTGCCGCCCATGTCGAAGCCGATGACGCGCGAGAAGCCCGCGAGCTTCGCGGTCTCGACGCAGCCGACCACGCCGCCCGCCGGGCCCGACAGAATGGCGTCGCGTCCCTGGAACAGGCCAGCGTCCGTGAGCCCGCCGGAGGACATCATGAACATCAGCTTGGCCCGCGAGCCGCCCTCGTCGAACTCCGCCGCGATGCGGTCCACGTAGCGGCGCAGCACGGGGGAGAGATAAGCGTCCGCCACCGTCGTGTCGCCGCGCCCGACGAGCTTCATGAGGGGGCTCACCTCATGGGAGACGGACACCTGCCGGAAGCCGACCTCGCGGGCGATCTGCGCCACGGCCTGCTCGTGCGCGGGATAGCGGTAGGCGTGCATGAAGACGATGGCGCAGGCGTCGATTCCCGCCGCATGGGCGCGGGCCAGGTCGCGCCGCGCCGCGTCGAGGTCGGGCGCCAGTTCGACGGCGCCGTCGGCGCGCACCCGCTCGGCGATCTCCACGACGTCCGAGTAGAGCTGCTCGGGCTTGTGGATGTCGAGCGCGAAAATATCCGGCCGGGTCTGGTAGCCGATGCGCAGCGCATCCGCGAAGCCGCGCGTGGCGACCAGCACCGTGCGCTCGCCCTTGCGCTCCAGCAGCGCGTTGGTGGCGACGGTGGTGCCCATCTTGATGGCCGCGATCCGCGCGGACGGGATCTTCTGCCCCGCCGCAAGGCCCATGTGGTCGCGCACGCCCTGGATGGCGGCGTCGGCGTAGGCCTGCGGGTTCTCGGACAGCAGCTTGCGGGAGGAGAGCGAACCGTCCGGGCGCCGCGCGATCACGTCCGTGAAGGTGCCGCCGCGGTCGACCCAGAAATTCCACTCACCCGAAGCGCCGTCTGACCGAGAATCCATACCCGCATCCACCCCGACAGCAGCCTCCGACGCGGAGACTGCACAGGCCGCAATAGCAGCCACGCCCGCTCAGGGAAAGCTTGGTGCGCCCGGCGGTCAACAATGAAATGAAGCGCCCATCCCGCGCGCCCGCACGCCGCCAGTGGACTGCGCCGCGAGGATAGCCAACACCCGTCGAAATGTCGATTTTGAAATAAACAACAGCCGTTTGGTGGAATTTACGCCTCAGGCGCGCGGCCCTGCGCGGCGGCGCCCCGTTGCGGGCGGACGCCGGCAAGGCGCTTTCGCAAGCTGACGATGCGCGGCCAGAGCCAATGGTTCTGCTTGACGGCGCGCTTGATCCGCCTGCGGGCGCGCTCGACCAGGCAATAGGCCCGGCCCAGCGGGGTGACGCCATGCAGGGTGTCGAACAGCGGCTCGACGCGCTCGCACCATGTCTCCTTATAGCGCGCCTCCCCGACGCCAAGGTCGAACCCGTCCAGCCCGCGCGCGCCAAGCTCCGACAGCACCTGCGCCAGAAGGAGTTCGCCGGGGCTGTTGTCGGCCACCGCAGGGTCCATGTCGTAGCTGTTGATCATGCCGTGGTAGCGGCCCTGGTGAACGCCGCCGCCCCACGTGCCCACCACGCGCTCGCCCGCCATCAGCCCGCAAAGCTCGATCGCCGGCGCGCCGGACGCGATGTCCGTGAGGCACGCCTTGGCGAAAAAGGCTCGCTGGCCGGGCGAATAGCCTGAGCCGCCGAGCCCCATTGCGGCGAGCCGCTCCTGCTTTTGCGCCAGCAGGACCGACAGCAGCCGGGCGCCCGTCTCCTCGTCCATGGCGCGCACGAAGCGGACCTCGCCGTATTCGGCCAGCCGCTTGGTCTTGGTGCGCATTTTTTTACGCGTGGCGGAGGACTGGCGCGAGGCCAGATACGCCGCCACGTCGCCCGCCAACGCTGCGCCATGGAGATAGCTGGGCGAGGGTTGGTGCGGCAATTGGCGCAGGGGATTGGGGACGCCGCCCCACGCGTGCGGCTGGTTGCCGAGAATGAACGCGTCGGGCCGGCTCGCCGAGGCCGCCGCCGCCTGATTGAGAATGGACCCGAGGTCGACCGCCGAGAACGAGGTTCCGGGGCGGAACAGGCCCATGTTGGCGTTCGAATCCTGCCCGCCGAGGAATTCCGCGACGCGCAGGCCGCCCTTGCGCCTGACCCCGAACGGCAACAACGCAAGCGGCAGGGCCCCTTCGTCCCGCACGAGGACGAACATCGGCGTGAGCCCCTGCTCTGCGGCCACATGCTCGGTCCACGGCTTCAGCCACCGCAGGGTCTGGTAGATGGAGGCCGGGGCGAGCGCTTCGAGATCCGACCACGCCTGAATCACGGGCTCAAACTGGTCATGCGTTTCGACGTTCAGATGATGGGTCAAATTGAACCGTGTTTTGCAAAGGGCTTGAAGAACTCGCGGCCTGCGCCGTTCGCGCACGCCGATGCGCGTGACAGGCCACAGTATAGGTCTAGTTATGGCGGTGGCGGAAGCCGAAATGGTTAACTGGTTTCCATTTGATTGCGGCGCGCGGCCCGGACGACGGAACGCCGGGGGAGCGCGGGCTGTTCTCTCCCGGGGCGAGGACGCGCGAAGGTGGAAACGTGAAGATCGCAATCTTCGAGATCGAGGACTGGGAGCGGGACGCCTGCGTGGCGCTGCGCCAACGGCATGACCTCGCCTGCACGCCTGAGCCGCTGAACGAACGCACGCCGCCCGCGCAATGCGACGTCGAGATCGCATGTCCGTTCGTGCATTCGCGCCTGAGCGGCGCGGTGTTGCAGCAGATGCCGCGCCTGCGGCTGGTGGCCACCCGCTCCACCGGGACGGACCACATCGATCTGGAGGCCTGCCGCGCGCGGGGGGTCACCGTGTGCAACGTCCCCAACTACGGCGACAACACGGTCGCCGAGCATACGTTCGCCCTGATGCTCGCCGTCGCCCATCGGCTGATCGAGGCGGTGGAGAGCACGCGGCGCGGCGATTTCGCCAGCACGGGCCTGCGCGGATTCGATCTCTACGGGCGCCGCCTCGGGGTGATCGGCGCCGGGCGCATCGGCCGGAGGGTCATCGGCATCGCCAAAGGCTTCGGCATGGACGTGCTGGCCTTCGACGCGCAGCCCGACCCGCGGTTCGCCGCGCAGGCGGGCTTCCGCTACGTCGCCCTGAACGAACTTCTCGCCCAATCTGACGTCGTGACGCTGCATGTGCCCGCCACGAAAGCGACGGCGGGGCTGATCGGCGCGCGCGAATTGGCGCTGATGAAGCCGGACGCCGTGCTCATTAACACCGCACGGGGCGACGTGGTCGACGTGACTGCGCTGGTGCGCGCCCTGCAGGAGAAGCGCCTGCGCGGCGCAGGGCTGGACGTGCTGCCGCAGGAGCCGCTGCTGCGCGACGAAGCCGAGATCTTCCGCAACGAGGACGCCACCCGGCCGGACCTGAAAAGCCTGCTCGCCAGCCACGTGCTGCTGCAAATGCCCAACGTTGTCGTGACCCCGCACAACGCGTTCAACACGCAGGACGCGGTTCAGCGCATCATCGCCACGACAATGGAGAACATCGAGGCGTTCGCCGACGGGCGCCCGCAGAACGTCGTCGCCTGACGGCGCGCCGCTCAAAGCGCCCTGGCGAGATCCTTGGAATCGATCACGAAGCCGAAGCACTGGCGGACGTTGAACAGCGTCGCCTGCATGCAGAAGTCCGGCGAGGTCGTGGCTGTGCAATCCTCCACCAGCACGCAGTCGTAGCCCAGGAAACTCGCGTCCTGCAGGGTGCACATGACGCACTGGTCGGCGTTGACGCCCGTGAACAGCAGGGTCGTCACGTTGAGGTTGCGCAGGATGCTGTCGAGCATCGTGTCCTGAAAGCCCGAGAACCGGTATTTGGCGACCTGCACGTCGCCGGGCTCCACCGCCAGTTCATCCACGATGGCGGCGGCCCAGCTCCCCAGCTCCAGCACCGGCGAGCCGTTCTTCGGCAGGGGATCGCCAAGGCCAACGCCCTCCCCGGTCGGCTTGTAGATATGCACCACGGAGGGCGGGATATTCAGAAGGTCTG
Source organism: Hyphomicrobiales bacterium (assembly GCA_028290405.1). Lineage (GTDB taxonomy): Bacteria > Pseudomonadota > Alphaproteobacteria > Rhizobiales > Beijerinckiaceae > Terripilifer. Next base: position 37,419 of record JAQGJX010000091.1, on the reverse strand, counting down.
GGCGGTTGCCCCAGTTGAGCCAGATCACAGGAACCCCGGCCTTGCGCAGGTCCGGCAGCAGGGCGCGCAGCGGCTCTATGGGCGCGCGCGCCGGCGTCACGTCCACGCCGATGTGCGCGAGCCAGCCGTCGCGGTGGCAGAAGTCGTTCTGCATGTCGACCACGACGACCGCAGTGCGGGCCATGTCGAGGGTCAGAGCCCGCGCGCCGGCGGGCACGCTCACCGGGCGGGGCTGCGCGGACGCGCGCGTCAGGTCCACCTGCCCGGCCGACACGCGCCAGCCGTTGCGGGGCGAGGCGCCAAGGTTCCGCAGGGTCACGCCGCGCCTCCCAGCACGCTCAGGTCGCCGGCGTCCAGCGTCACGCGCTCCCCCGCGCGAATGAGTTCGGAGAAGCCTTCGTTGGGCGTCATCACGGTGAGCGTATAGAGCTTCCCCGCGCCGGTGTTCTCCACCACGTGCTCCGCGCCGGGGCGCAGCAGCAGGGCGTCTCCCTTGCGAATGGGCCTGGAGGTCCCGCCGCACCGCGCGATCCCTTCCCCGTGCAGCACGTAGAAGAATTCATGGGCGTGGCTGTGGGAGTTGGGCGGCGTGGCGCCCCCGACGTTGAAGATTTCAATGACGAAAATCGGCTCGCACTTGTCCTTGTGCGGGTCGAACAGGATCGCGAAATAGTTCGTGTCCGAAGGCGCGATGCGGAACGCCTTGGCGGTCGCGAGGGTCTCAAAACTGAAGCTGTCCATCCGGGCGCCTGATCCTTGTGCTTCCGGCCCTCAGAGAAGCAAGCGATGTGCCGAGCCCGCCGGGCGCCGGGATGAGCCGCAAAGCCGCGGCGCCTTGGCGAGTGCGCAAGCGCTGGGCGCCGCGCGCCCGCAAAAGCCGCACCGGGCGCCCCGTTTTGTGCAAGATGCGGAACACACGCGCGTTCGCCCGGCAGGCCGGGCTCTGGCGCTCAACTTGCGAAGGCGGCGGCGAGACCGCTTCAGAAACCGGAACGAACATGACAGCCACCGCCGCCCAATCGCTGAAGTCCCACTATTGGTGGGAGCTTTCGACCCGTGACTTCGCGGCCCTGGACATGAGCGCGATGGTCGCCATCCTGCCCGTCGGGGCGGTGGAGCAGCACGGCCCGCACCTGCCCGTGCAGGTGGACGCCTGCCTGAACGCCGGGATCGTCGCGCGCTGCGTCGCCCTGATGGACCCGCAGACCCCCGCGCTGGTTCTGCCAGCCATGCCGGTCGGCAAGTCGAACGAGCATATCTCCTACCCCGGCACGCTCACCTTCTCGTGGGACACGCTGGCGCGCATGTGGATCGAGATCGGCGAGAGCGTGCTGCGCGCGGGGTGCCGCCGCCTCATCATCTTCAACTCCCACGGCGGCCAGCCGCAGGTGATGGACATCGTGTGCCGCGAACTGCGCGTGCGCCACGGCATGCTGGCCATCGGGACCTCGTGGTTCGGCGTCACGCGGATGGACGACCTGTTCAGCGCCCACGAATTGAAGCACGGCATCCACGGCGGCGAGGTGGAGACCAGCATGATGCTGGCGCTGCGGCCCGACCTCGTGGACATGCGGCAGGCCGGCGACTTCACGTCGCTCTCCGTGGCGCTGGAGGCGGAAGGCGCTATGCTGACGCCGGAAGGCGCGGTGGGCTTCGGGTGGCAGACCCAGGACCTCGCCCCCGCGGGCGCGTGCGGCGACGCCGCCAAGGCCGACGCGCAGCGCGGGCAGGAGCTGATCGAGCGCGCCGCGCACGCGCTGCTGCGCCTGTGCCATGAGGCGTCAAGCTTTCCGCTGTCGCGCTTTGAGAACGCCGTGGCCTTCAAGGCCTGATCACCCCGCCTTGCGAAAGCGCCAGCCGCTCGTCGGCAGGTTGGTGTGCACGGCCGCGTCCAGGTTCAATTTGCCTGGATTGAGCAGGTTGTAGGGGTCCATCTCGCGCTTGAACACGTAGTCGCGCTCGGTGATGCGCTTGATGCCGACCTCCCGCACGCCTGTGGTGTGGGAGTTCGCCACCCCTGCCCCGTGCGCCTGCAACAGCTCCACCATGGCGGCCATCTGCGCCTCCGCCTCGTAGACGATCACCGGCGAGCCCATGGCGACCACCTGTCCCTCGCTCCAGAAGATCTCCAGCCGCATGGGCAGCGCGGGATCCACGGCGGCGCGCACCTGCGCGATGGACTCGACCAGCCGGTCGGGCGGGAACATGCCCTGGAAACCGGTGAACTTCGGGTTGACCTTCTGGATCTGCCGAAGGCCGTGACCGTAGGCGAACTCGAAGAGCGGCGCGCCGAACGGGTTCTCGCCGGAGGGATGGTCGGCGACGATCACGCCGCCGAACTCCGCCACGAGATCCCTGAAGCTCTGCATGTTGGGTTGCGCGATGTAGGCGTTCACCATGGAATGGCCGTCGGGCACGACGTCTCCCAATGCGCGCATGAGCCGCGGAATGGGCCATTCCTGCACGGAAATGACTTTCTTGACGATGCCGATTTCCCGCGCGAGCTGCACGCCAAAGCGCGCCGTGGTGAGAAATTCGGGAAACGCCACGAGGCATTCGCGCCATGTCCACGCGGGCGCGAGCGGCATTTCGATCTCGGTGATGAGCCCGTTGGTGCCATAGGCGTGGTGCACAAGCTCGATATCCGCCCCCCGCAACTCGATGAGCCGCGGCTCTTCCTCGACGCTGAGCAGCTCGATGGCGGTGATGTTGCCGCGGTCGCGCAGCATGCCCCATTGGGCGCTGCCGATGCCGCCGCTGCCGCCCGCGATGAAACCCGCCAGAGTGGCCGTCGCGGTGGTGGAGGGATGCATGCGCAATTCCCAGCCCTGCTTGCGCGCGGCCTCGTCCAGCGCCGCCATGGTGGCCCCGCCGGCCGCGCGGATCGTCCCCTCCCGGATCGAGACGACGTCCGTATAGGCCGTCATGTCCAGCAGGATTCCCCCGTGCAGGGGCACGCTCTGGCCATAGTTCGCCGTGCCGCCGCCCCGGGCGGTGATGGGGATGCGGTGGCGCACGGCGGCGCGGATGACCTGAGCCATCTCGTCCTTCGAGCGCGGCGTGACGACCACGTCCGCCGTGCGGCCGGCCAGCGCCTCGCGCAGCAGCGGGCTGATGGTGAACTGGTCGCGGCTCTTGCGTTTGACGATGGCCGCGTCCGCATTGAACGGGATCGGATCGATGGCGTCGCAGAACGCCTCAAGGGCGGCGGGGGCGATGGGCATGTACGCTATCCTTCCGGAACAAGCAGGTTGATCGAGAGCCGCGTGCGAGCGTCCGCGCCGACCGCTATGGCGATGGTGACGATCCGGGCGCGCTCGCGGGAGGCTCTCGTGGGGTTCTGGCCGTCGCCGGGATTGACAGCGAAGGCCGGGTAAAAAGCCCCCGCCAGAGACAGGCGCAACGCCTCTCCGGGCTGAAGGGTGACGCAGCAGGCGCGCATGGGAATGCGCACGACGGCGTCGGCGATCGCTGCGTACCCCTCGGCGCAGGGGATCGCCTGGCCGGAGGCGGTGACGCGCGACAGTACGCAAGACAGATCGAAGCCCGCCGCGTCGCTGCCGGCCTCCACCTCGAGCGCGACGTCGCCCGCCAGCGTCAGCGGCTCGGTCACCGGCGCGCTGGTGAAGGTGAGCACGTCCCCGCGCGTGTCCACCATGGCGCGGTCCACTGGCCCGGCGGGCGCGCCGAACGCGCCCCCCACGCCGGGCGCCGGGCGCCAGGGATCGTGCACGATCCGCTCGACGGCCGCTTGCGCGGGCTGCTCCGGCCAGCGCAGCGCGCCCGCGCTAGCGTCGATGGACGCGCGGCCGTCCCCCGAGAGCGCGAGGCTGACAGGGCCGCTGGGCCAATGGGAAAAGCCGCGCCAAGTCTTCGCGCCGACGTCGAACAGGCGCACCGGGGACTCCTCCAGAACGCCCGTCTGGCGGCCTTTAAGCGTCTGGTCGAACCAGCGGATATGCAGGTCGTCGAGCCCGCCGCCGGCCTCGGGGCCGAAGTCCACGCCAGCCGCGCGCCTGTCCCACGGAAAATGCAGCCATGGGCCCACCACGAGCCTCACGTTCGACGCGCCCGGGGCGAGCGCCCGGTGGCCCGCCAGCGTGCCCCGCAGCATGTAATCCCACCATCCGCCGACGATGAGCGTCGGCAGGTCGCGGGCGCGGATCGCGTCCACGTGGGCGCAGGGCGACACACGGCGCCAGTAATCCGAGCCCTCCGGCTGATCGAGCCAGTCCTGATAATGGGAGAGCGCCGCATGGCGCTCCATCAGCGCGGGGCGGCACGTCACCGCCTCGTGGATAGGCAGCGCGTTCGACGCAGCTGCGAGCTCCGCGAAGGCTTGCGGGTCGCCGTTGCGCCGCGCGGTCTCGGCGGCGATCTGGATAGCCCAGCCGAGCGCGCCGCCGAGCCGGAAGGCGCCGTTCTCGTAGGCCCAATGGCGGCGTGCGTCCCATGGAAACATCGCGGGCGCGATGGACTTGAGCTGCGGCCCGGCGGCGGCGGCCGCAAAAAGCTGCACATAACCCTGATAGGAAAAACCGTACATGCCCACGCAGCCGTCCGAACCCGGCAGGCCAGCCGCCCAGGCGACCGCATCCGCGCCGTCGGCCGCCTCATGTTCCCCGCAGCGGAACTCGCCCTCGGACGTGCCGCGCCCGCGAACGTCCTGGACCACGACGAGGTAGCCGTGGGCGGCGTACCAACTCGGGTGCGCGTAGCAGATCGTGCAGGCGATGCGCCTGCCATACGCCTGACGCATCAGCAAAACCGGGTAATCGCCAGGAGCGCGCGGGCGGTAGACGTCCGCATCCAGACGAACGCCGTCCCGCGTCCGCATGGAGACGACTTCCGGCGCGGCGACGCTCAGCTTCGTGCGCGTGGATGATGCGGCGTCCAATGGTCCTCGCTATCGGCTTGGTCCCGCAGGGCGTGCAACCGATATGCCACGCGGCGCGAAGGCGCTCGACCCTGCGCACGATGACCAACAATGAGGCTCTGCGCGAAAGATGTGCGCAATCGGTGTGCAGAGAAGCTCACTGCGCACAATGAAGGCAGAGCGGCGGGCCCTGTCGGAGGCCGCGCAGAGCCGGAGCCAGGGGCGGCTCCCGCGGGCTAAGCGCGCTGGCATTCGGCTTGCTTACGTCCATTCGCTATTTCGCTTCGCGGAGACGAACGCCCATGTCACGAATTGAACCCCTCAGCCGTTTCATTGCACGCGCCGCCTCGCGCGTATCCGGCGTCGCTTTGCCTGCCGCCGCCGTGCTGGGCGTGGCCGCCCTGACGGCGGGCCCGGCGTTCGCGCAGACGAAGGTGAACTTCCTGACGAGCTGGTATGCGCAGGCCGAGCACGGCGGCTTCTACGCCGCCAAGGCCGCCGGCCTCTACGAAAAGGCGGGCCTGGACGTCACCATCAAGATGGGCGGCCCGCAGGTCAACGCGTTGCAGCTGATGCTGGCCGGCGAAACCGACTACATGATGGGCTATGACATCCAGGTGCTGAAGGCGCTGGAACAGGGCATCCAGGTCACCACCGTCGGCACGTCCTTCCAGTTCGACCTCCAGGGCATCATGACCCACGAGGACGTGAAGGGCATCGACGGCCTGAAGGACAAGCCGATCCTCATCGCGTCGTCCAGCCGCATGACGTTCTGGCCCTGGCTCAAGACGAAGTACGGCTATTCCGACGAGCAGCTCCGCCCCTACACGTTCAACCTTCAGCCCTTCGCAGCCGACAAGAACGTGGTGCAGCAGGGCTATGTGTCGTCCGAACCCTATTCGGCGCGCCAGCAGGGCCTGAAGGTGAACTTCTATCTCATGGCCGAGCAGGGCTATCCGGTCTACGGCACGACCATCGTGAGCACGAAGGCCTACGTGGACAAGAACCCCGAGGTGACGGCGAAATTCGTGAAGGCCTCTCTCGAAGGCTGGCGCGAATACCTGAAGAACCCCGAGCCCGCCAACGCGCTCATCAAGGCCGCCAACCCGAAGATGGCGGACGACCAGATCGCCTACGCGGTCTCGGAGCTGAAGCGCATCAAGGCGGTGGACGGCGGCGACGCGGCCACCATGGGCGTCGGCATCATCACCGAGGCGCGCTGGAAGGCGACGTACGACTTCCTTGTCAAGGCCGGCCTGCTGAAGCCGGAAGTCGACTGGAAGGCGGGCTTCACCGACCGCTTCGTCAAAGACCTCAAGATCCTCATGTGATCGGCTGAACCCGTGCTCACTCTCGCTCCCGCCATGACAGCCGGACACGCGACCCCGACGGAGCCCGCTCCGCCGGTGGTCGAGGTCCTCTCGGCTACGAAAACCTTCGCGGACGGCACGAAAGCGCTGGCGCCCGTGGACCTTTCGATCCGCGACGGCGAATTCCTGACGCTGATCGGCCCATCCGGCTGCGGCAAGAGCACGTTGCTCAAGCTCGTCGCCAACCTCATCGAGCCGACCGACGGACGGCTGGTGTGGTGGCGGGGCGGGTTCGACCAGGTGGGCGAAGCTGGCAAGAAGCTCGCGTTCGTCTTCCAGGACGCGACGCTCATGCCCTGGTCGCGCATCGAAGCCAACGTGCGGCTTCCGCTCGATCTGGCGGGCGTGCCCAAGTCCGTCTCGGCCCCGAAAGTGGCGGACGCGCTGAAGCGCGTCGGCCTCGATGGGTTCGGCGACCGGTATCCACGCCAATTGTCCGGCGGCATGCGCATGCGCGTCTCCATCGCGCGCGCGCTGGTCACCGACCCCAACCTGTTGCTGATGGACGAGCCCTTCGGGGCGCTGGACGAGTTCACCCGCAACAAGCTGGACGCTGACCTGCTGGCGCTCTGGTGGGAGCGCAAGCTCACCAGCGTGTTCGTCACTCACTCCATCTACGAGGCGGTGTTCCTCTCCACGCGCGTCGCCGTCATGGCTGCGCGGCCGGGGCGCATCTTCAAGGTGATGGAGATCGACGAGCCGATGCCGCGCGACGAAAGCTTCCGTGAATCCGCGCGCTTCGCCGACCTGTGCCGCCAGCTCTCGGCATGGCTCGCGGACGCTTCGCTTCCCCAACGCTCCAGCGCCATGGACCCTGACGCATGAAGCCGCTCATCGAATCCGACCGTTTCGTGCGCGTGGGCGCGCCGCTTCTCATCGGCGCGCTTCTGCTGGGCGTCTGGGAATACGCCTGCCGGCACTGGGCCGTGCCCGTCTACCTGTTCCCCAAGCCCAGCGACATCTACGGCTCGCTCGCCAAGGATTGGTATCCGCTGCTGGGCGCCCTCTACGTCACCATGAAGGTGACCTTCCAGGCGTTCTTCTTCGCCGTGCTGCTGGGAACGCTGATCGCCTTCATGTTCGTGCAGAGCCGTTTCATCGAGATCAGCTTCTTCCCCTACGCGGTGCTGCTGCAGGTGACGCCCATCGTGGCCATCGCGCCGCTCATCATCATTCTGGTGAAGAACACGCAGGTGGCGCTCACCGTCTGCGCCACGCTGGTCGCGCTGTTCCCGATGATCTCCAACACGACCATCGGGCTGCGCAGCGTCGACCAGGGTTTGCAGAACCTGTTTCGCATGAACAAGGCCAACCGCACCGCGACGCTGCTGCGGCTGCGCATCCCCAGCGCGCTGCCCTATTTCTTCGCCGGCCTGCGCATCTCCAGCGGGCTCGCGCTCATCGGCGCCGTGGTGGCGGAGTTCGTGGCGGGCACGGGCGGGCGCAGCTCCGGGCTGGCGTATGAAATCCTCCAGGCGGGATTCCAGCTCGACATCCCGCGCATGTTCGCCGCGCTGCTGCTGATCGCAGTCGCGGGCATTCTCATGTTCGTCCTCATGGCGGGGCTTTCCAAGCTCGCGCTGGGCGGCTGGCATGAAAGCGAAATCACGGCTGAAACCTGAACCTCGTCGCAAGGACCGACCCATGCTGAACACACGTCAGAAAGTTCTGCGGAAATTCTGGTACGCGACCGTGCCCACCGCCGCGCTCGGCGAAGGCCCCCAGGCCTTCAAGCTGCTGGGAGAGAACATCGTCCTGTTCGAAGGGCCGGACGGAAAGCCCGCCGCCCTGCAGGACCGCTGCTGCCACAGGACCGCCAAACTGTCGAAAGGCGCGTCGCAGAACGGCAACATCGCCTGCGGCTATCACGGGTGGGAATACAACAGCGCCGGCAAGCTCGTCGCCATTCCGCAATTCCCCCCCGAGCAGCCGCTGCCGGACGCCCGCGTGCCCGCCTACCACGCCGCCGACCGCTACGGTTACGTGTGGGTGGCGCTGGAGGAGCCGCTGCGGCCCATTCCGGAAATTCCCGAAGAGGGGGCGCCCGGCTATCGCCGCATCCACCAGTTCTACGACAAGTGGAACACCTCAGCGCTGCGGCTCATGGAGAACTCGTTCGACAACGCGCACTTCTCCTTCGTGCACAAGGGAACGTTCGGCGACACCGAGCGGCCCCGGCCGGAAAAGTACGAGATCACCGAGACCGATTACGGGTTCGACGCGCAGACCATCGTGCGCATCGTCAATCCGCCCCACGCGGTGCGGGTGACGGGCACCGCCGAGCCCTACACGACGCGCGACATGCACAACAAATGGTACCTGCCCTTCTCGCGGCGGCTCGACATCACGTACCCGTCGGGGCTGCGGCACATCATCTTCAACTGCGCGACGCCCATCGACGACGGCTCCATCCAGGTGGTGCAGCTTCTCTATCGCAACGACACCGAGGAGCAGTGCTCCGCGCAGGAGCTGATCGACTGGGACGCGGCCATCATCGCCGAGGACAAGGACGCGCTGGAATCCACCGACCCGGACGCCATCGTGGACCTGAGCCGCAAGATAGAAATGCACATGCCCTCCGACCGGCCGGGCATCATCATGCGCAAGCAATTGCTGGAGCTGCTGAAGCAGCACGGCGAAATCGAGGTTCCGCGATGAGCGACGTTTCCGTTCTTGATCCCGCGGCCCGACCGGCCGCCGTCGAAGCCCTGCTGGCCGACATCGCTGGCGTGCCGGTGCTGGAGGATGGCCCGAGCATCCGCCGCAAGTCGCGCGACTATTTCTGGTACAGCCCCATCCTCAACGAGGCGCTCGCCGGCAAGGTCGCGGACGTGATCGTGGTCCCGCGCGACGAGGCCGACGTGGTGCGCGTGGCCGCGGCCTGCGCGAAGCACGGGGTGCCGATCACCCCGCGCGGCGGCGGCACGGGCAATTACGGCCAGTGCGTCCCGCTGCACGGCGGCGTGGTTCTCGATATGTCGAAAATGAACGCCATCGTCTCCAGCGTCCCGGGCCGCGTCAGCGTGGAGCCGGGCGCCAAGCTCGTCGACATCGACACGCAATTGCGCCCCACGGGCTGGGAATTGCGCATGCACCCGTCCACCAAGCGCTCCGCGTTCGTGGCGGGCTTCGTGGCCGGCGGTTCCGGCGGCGTCGGCTCCGTCACCTACGGGGGCTTGCGCGAGCCCGGCAACATCCTGAGCGCCCGCGTGGTCACCGTGGAGGCGACCCCGCGCATCATCGACCTTGAGGCGGACGCCGCCCAGAAGGTCAACCGCGCCTATGGCACCACGGGCATCATCACCCGGGTGGACATGCCGCTGGCGCCCGCCTGGACGTGGGTGGACGTTGGCGTCGTGTTCGAGACGTTCATGGACGCAGCCCGCGCGGCCTACGACGTCGCGCTGGCCGACGGGGTGGTGAAGAAGCTGCTCTCGGTCGCCGCCGCTCCCCTGCCGACGTATTTCAACCCCATCGGCAAGCTGTGCCCGCAGGGCTCAAGCCTGCTGAGCTGCATGATCGCCGAGCCCTTCGTGGCCGTGTTCAAGGATATCATCGGGGCGCGCGGCGCAATCGTCTACGAGGCGCCCTCCGACGAGAGCCCGAAGGAAACGCCCATCTACGAATACACCTGGAACCACACGACCCTTCAGGTGCTCAAGGTGGATCGCGGCGTCACCTATCTGCAAACGCTGTTCCCCCACGACAGGCTGCTGGAAAGCATCGAGCTGATGAGCGGCATGTTCGGCGACGAGCAGATGCAGCATCTGGAGTTCATTCGCTTCGGCGGCAAAATGACCGCCAGCGGGCTGCCGGTCATCCGCTATACGACCCCGGAGCGCCTGAACGAGATCATCCGGATCTATGAAGCCAACGGCGTGATGGTCGCGAACCCGCATGTCTTCACCCTGGAGGACGGCAGCCGCCACAAGCGCGCGGACGCGGACCAGCTTGGATTCAAGCACGCCGTGGACCCGGCGGGACTGCTGAACCCGGGCAAGATGCGCAGCTTCACGCCCAAGGCCGCCGAATGAGAAAGCTCTACTGGGCCGACCTGACCAGCGCGGAGTTTCGCGCGCTCGATCCGCAGAAGACCATTGCGGTGCTGCCCGTGGCGGCCATCGAGCAGCACGGGCCCCATCTCGCAGTCTCCACCGACGCCACGCTGGGCGAAGGCATGATCGCCGAGCTGGTGAATCGCCTGCCGGACGACGTCTCGATCCTCATCATGCCCATGATGTCGGTCGGCAAGTCGAACGAGCATGCGCGCCATCCGGGCACGCTGACGTTTTCGGCCGAGACAGCCTTGCGCATGTGGGTGGAGCTGGGCGAGTGCGTGCACCGCGCCGGGCTGCGCAAGATGGTGTTCATCAACTCCCACGGGGGCAACGCCGAATTGCTCTCGGTGGTGACCCGCGAGTTGCGCGTGCGCTTCAACATGCTCGCCGTGCTCACCCAATGGCGCCGTTTCGGCCTGCCGGAGGGCATGTACACGGCGCTGGAGGCCGCGCACGGCATTCACGCGGGCGACATCGAGACGTCGCAGATGCTGCATTTTCGCCCCGACAGGGTGCGCATGGAGCACGTGCGCGACTTCCCGCCCCGCGCGGCGGAGCTCGAGAAAACGTATAAATACCTCAAGCCCACGGGGCTGCACGCCTTCGGCTGGATCTGCACGGACCTCAATCCCGACGGCGCCGTGGGAGACGCCTCCCTCGCCACCGCCGAGAAGGGCCGCCTCACGGCCGAGCATCAGGCGCTCGGGTTCATCGAGCTGCTTCGGGAAATCGCGCGGTTTCCCATCGAGGACATCGCGTAAATTCTCTTGCGCGGCGAGCCTGCCCGGGCGCAATCGCCCGGGCCTTGCTGCGCGCCAAGACCTGATTATCCGGCGCCCAGCGCGGCGTCGAGTTCGCGGTAATCAGGCGGCGTCGTGTCGATGGATTTGCCGTTGACCAGGACGGCCCGGTCGTTTTGCGGGCGCGACACGAGTTCGTTGAAAGAGCGCGCGCGCAGCAGGATCAGATCGGCCGGATCGCCCGCCCGCAGGGTTCCGCTCTCTTTGAGGCCCATCACGGAAGCGGGCGTGGAGGACACGATGCGCGGCCATTGCGGGCCGGAATGGTCTATTTGCAGGATGCGCACGGCTTCGCGGTAGACCTCGATCATGTCGAGGTCGCCGTAGGCGTAGAACGGGTCGCGGGTGTTGTCGCTCGCGACCGACACGGGCGCGCCGGCGGCGGCGAATTCGTGCACGAGCGTGACGCCGCGCCAGCGCGGGGTGCGGCCCTGCGTGCGGCCCATCAGGTACATGTTGCACATGGGCAGCGACACGATCGCCATGCCCGAGTCCACCACCTTCGCGACGGTCGCGGCGGCCTCCGCCTCGTCGGCCAGGGCCAGCGAGCAGCAATGGCCGGCGACGACCCGGCCCTTGAACCGCGTCGCCTCGATCATGCCGGCGATCTCCCCCAGGCTGCGCGCATCTGCGGAATCGCTCTCGTCCACATGGAAATCGAGATCCAGCCCGTTGGCGGCGGCGGCTTCGAAGATATGGCGCAGCGCGGCCCCGGACCGTTCGTCAGGCTTGCCGCCCAGGAACGTCATGCCGCCCATGATCCCGCCGTTGGCCGCCACAATGGCGACGAGCGCGCGGAACTGCTCGGGATCGGTCAGCGCCAGGTCGATGGGAAAGAGCGCCACCGCCTGCAGGTCCACCCTGCCCTTCCAGAGTTCGCGCATTTCGGCCACCAGCGGCCAGGTGATGGCGGCCTGCTTGCCCAGCGAGTCGATGTGCGTGCGGATGGCGCCCGTGCCGTGCGCATAGGCGCAGCGCAGCGCGAAATCCATGCGCGCGCGCAGGTCCTGCGCGTTCCAGTTCGCCTCGCGGTCCGCCATCACGCTGGTGCGCGCGCCCCAGTGGGTCCCGTCTGGATTGGGCTGGCGGCTCCAGATGTGCCCCTTGTCGAGATGGGTGTGCAGGTCGACGAGCCGCGGCAGCACGAGTCCGCCGTCGCAATCGACGTTGAGCCGCGCGCCCCCGATCGCGCCCGGAGGCGCGATTGCGGCGAGGCGGCCCTTCTCGACCAGCATGTCGCACGCCAGCAACCCGTCGCCCGCCACGGGCAGCGTCAGCCCGTCGGCGAGCGCGAGGGGAATGCGGGCGCCGCTCAGGACGTATTCGTCTTCAGCGGGAATTTTCCATGTGTAAGCGGCCATCATGCCTCCGGCTGGCGCGGCGTTTGCCTTGTTCGTGGGCATGACCAAGCAAGAGGCGTGCTAGCTCCATGATCGCGACACCGCTCAATCCCCCGGGCATCCGCAAGCCCTACGCGGCCTACAGCCACGGCGTGCTCACGCCGCCGGGCGTGCGGCTGCTGTTCGCCTCCGGCCAGCTTGGCGTGACGGCGGCGGACGTCATCCCCGCGAGCGTCGAGGACCAGGCCATCGCGTGTTTCGAGAACATCCGCGCAATCCTTGAGCAGGGCGGCATGAATTTTCAGCACGTGGTGCGCTTTTCCGCCTACGTCACCGACCGGGCGTATTTCCCCATCTATGGCGCGGTGCGCAGCCGCTACGTGGAGGGCGAGGCGTTCGCCTCCACGCTGCTGGTGGTGTCCGGCTTCACGCTGCCGGAGTTCAAGATCGAGGTTGAGGCGACGGCGGCCATGGCCGGCTGACGCCGCTCGAACATTCGCGCGCGAGAAACGTTGGTTCCGCGTACCTCCCCGGTTGCGGGGGGCCGCACGGGAGCGCGCCATGTATCTGCGGATCATCCACGGAAGACTGAAGCCCGGCGCATGGGACGCCTTTGAGCAAGCCTACAAGCGCGCCGTGACGGACGCCGGTCCCGTGCAGGGCCTGGTGGGGCGCTGGTTGACCCGCGACCTGGACGACGGCGATTCAGGCACGACCATCAGCCTATGGGCCACCCAGGAGGCGATGGACGCCTACGAGAAGAGCGACACGCTGAAAAATCGCATCACGGCGAAACTGTCGCCCTTCTTCTCCGGCGAGTACACGACCACGAAGTCGCACGTGCTCTACGCGGAAGGGGACCCCTCGCCGGTCGAATGGGTGGGGTCGGACAGCTGACCCCACCGCGCGCCGCTCAGCCGATGCCGAGCAGCTTGGCGGCCGTGCCGCCCAGGATCGCCACCTTGTCCTGGTTGCTCAGCGACGGCGTGTTGAGGACGTGGCCCACAGGGTCCTTGACCCACGGGAACCCGTAGTCGGTTCCCACCATCACCTGCCCGGGGCCGCAGACGGCCACCAGATGGCGCAGCGCCTCGGGGGTGAAGACGAGCGAGTCGACGTAGATGTTCTTCTTCAAATACTCCGTCGGCGCCAGCTTGGGCATGTTGGGCGTGCAGCGATCCGGGAAGGTCACGCACACGGCGTCGGAGCGGTCCGCGTAGGACGCCAGATAGCCGCCGCCGTGGGCGCCGCAGATCTTCAGGTTCGGGAACCGGTCAAACACGCCCTCGAAGATCATGTGCGACAGCGCGATCGTGCTCTCCAGCGGATTGCCGATGGTGTTGTCCAGATAGCCGTTGCCCTTCACGCGGGCCGCGACGCCCGTGGCGTTCGAGCTGTTCTGCGGGTGCAGGAACAGCAGCGCCCCAAGCTCCTGCGCCTTCGCCCAGAACACGTCGAACTTCGGGTCCGACAGCTCCAGCCCCGCGACCGTGCCGCCAATGGCGGCGCCGCGCAGGCCGAGGTTCTTGGTGGCGTGCTCCAATTGCTCCGCGGCGAGGTCGGGAAACTGCAGCGCCACCGTGGCGAAGGCGATCAGGCGCCCGTCGGACGCCTTGCACATCTTCGACAGGCTTTCGTTCTGCACGTCGATCAGGCGGCGCGCGAGCTCGCGGTCCACGCCGTACCAGAACGCGTTGACGCTCAGCGCCTCCACGTCGATGCCCTGCGCGTCCATGGCGGCGATGCGCGCTTCCATGGGGGGATTGTTGAAGCCGCTCTTCAGCGTCGTCATGAAGGCGTTTTCGAGCGGCGTGCCCTTCAGCACATTGGCGGCCTCCGGGATGACGCAATGGCAATGCACGTCCACCACGGTGACGCGCTTGCCGTCCACTTCCACGCGGCGGCGCGGCGCGCTGGGGGAGCCCTGCGCGAAGGCTCCGCGCATGCCGCACGTGAAGCAGGCGGCGGCCGCGACGCCCGTTGCGGCGGACGCAAAGAATTGACGTCTGTTCATGTCGTCCTCCCAGGCGCAGGGCTTGGCCTGCTCGCGTGGCTGTCTGAGGCGCCACGTCGCTTTGCGCAATTTACGCGTTCGGCTCACGCGCACAAGCGCGTTTTTCCCCCGTGCGCGAGGCGCTCGCCGCACCGGTGCGCGCCTTGACAGACGCTGCCATTGCCTCAAGATGCCGCCACAACAAGAAGCAACACGGGTGGAACGCCATGAACAGGACCCTTTGGAGGGCGCTCGCCCTCCCGGCCGTCTTTTGCGCCGCAATGGTTTTCTCCCGCAGCGGCGAGGCCCAGACCTATCCCGACAAGCCCGTGAAAATCGTCGTCGGCTTCTCGGCGGGCAGCGGGCCGGACGTGATCGCGCGCGCCATCGGGGCGCAGCTCACCAACGATTTCAAGCAGCAATTCTATATAGAGAACAAGGTGGGGGCGAACGGCGCCGTCGCCATCAAGTCCGTCGTTACCTCGGACCCGGACGGTTATTCTGTGCTCTATTCCAGCTCATCGATCTCGTCGGTGCCCCACGTCTACAAGAGCCTTGGGCACGACATCCTCACCGAGTTTACGCCGGTGGCCACGTCGGGCATTCTCGACGGATACTTCATGCTGGTGAACCCGAAGCTGCCCGCGACGAACGTCGCCGAGTTCATCGAGTACGCGAAGAAGAACCGCGTGGTCTACGGCTCGCCGGGAGTCGGCAACGTGCTGCATCTGGCGGCCGAGATGTTCAACCTGAAGGCCGGCGTCTCCATGGACCATGTGCCCTTCCGGGGCGCCTCGGATGTCGCCAACGCCCTGATGGCCGAGACCATCCAGGTGATGTTCGTCACGCCGCCCTCGGTGATCGGCCTCGTGCAGGCCGGCAGCCTGCGGGCCATCGGCTTCACGGGCTCCAAGCGCTTCCCGGCGACACCCGACGTGCCGCTGGTCAGCGAAACGGTGCCCACCTTCCCGGTCACCGGATCGTGGGGCATGTTCTACGTGCCCGCCAAGACCCCCGCCGCCATCGTTGAAAAGCTCAACCGCGCCATCCGCTCCGCCATGCGCAGCCCTGCGGTCGAAAACGTGGTGGTGAAGGCGGGCTACATTCCCGACGAACGCACGCCCGCGGAAACCGCTGCGTTCTTCAAGTCGGAGGTCGACGCGTCGGGCGTGGCGGTGAAAGCCGCCAAGATCGTTCCCAACTAGGATATCCTGGCATCTCAGGCAAACAGGCAGGTCACACAGAATGAGCCTTTCCGTCAGACGCGTCGTCACCGGGCATGACAGCCAGGGGCGCGCCATTGTTCTCACCGATGAAATCGCCAACAACGTCATCAACAATCGCCCCGGCGCCCACAGCGCGGTGATCTGGTCCACCGACCAGTTCCCGGTGAACAACGACGGCGACGCGGACCCGACCGCCCAGCGCATCGGCACCACGCTGGAGAACGGCACGGTGTTTCGCGTGGTGCGCTATGAGCCCGGCGTCACGCCGCGCCGGCATCGCACGGATTCGGTCGATTACGCCGTCGTGATCTCCGGCCAGATCGAGATGGAGCTGGACGACGGCGTCGTCGCCACGCTGAAGCAGGGCGACGTGCTGGTGCAGCGCGGCACGGTCCATAACTGGGTCAACAAGACAAACGAGGTCTGCATCATCGCCTTCGTGCTGGTCAGCGCAAAGCCCGTGACGGTCGACGGCAAGGAATTGCCGCCCCACGGCTAGCGGGCTGCGCGACGGCGCGTTCAACCAACACACAAGGAAGCATCATGGCTGAAGCATTGGTCCGGGGCGTGACCCTCAAATACGAAGTCGTCGGCGCGTCGGGCCCGTGGGTCGCCCTGACGCCCGGCAGCCGGCGCAGCTACACGGAGATGCTGCCGCTGGCCACCAGGCTCTCGCAGGAGGGCTTCCGGGTGCTGCTGCACGACCGGCGCAATTGCGGCGGGTCGGACGTCGCCTTCGATGCGTCAGCCTCCGAGTACGAAATCTGGGCGGACGACCTGCACGAACTCGCCCGTCAGCTCGGCGCCCTGCCGCTCTTCGTCGGCGGCGCGTCGGCGGGCGCTCGGCTCGCGATGCTGTTCGGCCTGCGCCATCCGGACGCGGTGCGGGGCCTGCTGCTGTACCGCGTGACGGGGGGCGAGCACGCCGCGCAATCGCTGGCGGAGACCTATTACGGCGCCTTCGTGAAGGCGGCCCGCAAGGGCGGCATGGCGGCGGTGGCGGAGTCCGAGCACTTCAGCGCCTGCATCAAGGCCCGCCCGAGCAACGAGACGCGGCTGCTCGACATGGACGTGGACGCCTTCGTGCACGTCATGGAAGTCTGGCAGGACCACTTCATCCGCGCGGCGAACATGCCGATGATCGGCGCCACCGAGGAGCAGTTGCGCGCCATGAAGACGCCCATCTGCGTCATCGCCGGCAACGACGTCATCCATACGCCCGCGACCGCCCGCAAGCTCGCCTCGCTCGTGCCCGGCGCCGAGTTCCACGACGATGTGGTGGCCAAGCACGACGAAGCCAATCTGCTGGGCTATTGGGACAAGGAAGAATGGAAGGCGGCGGAGCCGCACATGCTCCAGATCTTCACGAAGTTCCTCGCGCGGCACGCCTGATCGGCGTCACGGCGCGGGAATGTCCCCGAGCCATGCCTGATAGCGCGCCCTCACCTCCTCGAGGGCGGGCGCGCCATCGAACAGGATCGGCTCGGCGAGCTTGCCGCCGCTCGCCGCCACCCGGTACGCCATGTAGCGATACGGCATCGGATAGACCGACGTGTCGGCGCCCGCCATGAGCGCGTCGAAAGCCGCGGAGGGCTCGACGGGATCGAGCCTGTCCTGCTCATAGACGGCGCTGCGCTCCCTGATCAGCCATGCGCCATTGCAAAGCTCCAGCCTGTCGAGAAAGCGGCCTTTGGAATTGAGGTCCACCAGCACGCCGTCGATGGCCTGCCGCACCATGATCACGATGCTGGTCTCGGCCAGCGCCCGGTCGCCGTTCACGCGCACGACCGGCGGGAAGATGTGGTGCTTGGCCACCCCCGCGCGCGAGGCGTCGCGCTTGCGCAGGTGATCGACGAACCCCGCGATCGAGCCGCGATACCATGACACGGCGATCTCGCCGTCGGGCGTGAAGGTCTTCTCCAGCGCGTCCCACCGGCCCTGGTCCCGGCACAGGGCCCATGTCTGGATGACGGCGGCGCACTCGATGTGAGCGGCGATCTCGTGCAGGGATGTCAGCATGGCCGCCCTTATTGCAGGTGATGGCTTCGAGGACTTGGGTGGGCGCATCATGCACACAAAGAAGCCCCGGTAAACACGCGCCCGCAGGCGCGCTGGCGATCCCGGCGCGATTGACAAGCCAGGAACGTTGCCCACACAATCGTCACAACGCCTGGCGCCGTTTTTCCGCGCAAAAGGCCTGTCTCGCGGAGGAAACCGTGCCCCCTCTCCCCAATGCGCAACTGGCGCATTTTGGTTTTCACGTCCGCGACCTCGACGCGATGATCGCCTTTTACGAAAAGGCTCTGGGCCTCGTGGTCACCGACGTGGGCGACTATTACATGGGCGGGCGCATCGCCTTCCTCAGCCGGGATCCGGCCGAACACCACCAGATCGTGCTGGCTTCCGGGCGCGCCGACGACGGGTCGATGAAGCTCATCAACCAGATTTCCTTCAAGGTCGCGAGCCTCGAAGACCTGAAGGCCTATTACGACTGGCTGGTTCCGCTGCGCGTCGACGACATGAAACCTCGCAACCACGGGAACGCGTGGAGCATCTATTTCCGCGATCCCGAAGGCAACCGCATCGAGATCTATACGCCCACGCCATGGTATGTGGGCCAGCCGTTCGGCGACGCGCTTGACCTGACGCTAACGGCGGACGACATCAGGGCGCTCACCGACGCCCGCGTCAAGGCCGATGCAAGCGCGATGCCCATCGCGCAATGGTCGGCGCAATTGCAAGCCAGGATCGCGCGCGGCGGCGCGGCGCCATGAGGAGACGCTCCATGCTCATCAAATCCACCCTCGCGGCGCTTCTCGCGGGCGCCGCGCTGGCCGCCCCTTCCTTCGCGCAGGATTGGCCCAAGCGGCAGGTCACCATCACGGCCGTCACCGGGCCCGGCGGCAGCCCCGACACGGTGGGGCGGCTCATCGCCTCGAAACTCACCGAGCGCATCGGCAAGCCTGTCGTGGTTGAAAACAACACGTCCGGCGCCGGGGTCACGGGCACGCTGGCGGTGTCGCGCTCGACGCCGGACGGGCACAACATCGTGATCCTGACCGGCGGCACGCCGAGCCAGCAATTGCTGCGGCCCGACCAGCCCTACGACCTGCGCAAGGACTTTGCGACGGTGACGACGCTGTGCGCCTATCCGATGGTGCTGGCCGTCGCGCCCAACTCCAGCATCAAGAGCCTTCCGGACCTGATCGCGCGCGCCAAGGCGGCGCCCGGCAAGGTGACGTACACGATGAACGCGGTCGGCAGCCTGCATCATCTGCTGGGCGAATGGGTCGGCATCGAGGCGGGCGTCGAAATGACCGGCGTGCCCTATCGCGGCGCGCCGCCCGCGTTCATGGACGTCTCCAGCGGCCGCGTGGACGTGATGATCGACACCGGCACGTTCGTGCTGCCCCAGATCGAGCAGAAGCAATTGCGCGGACTCGCCCAATCGGCGCCCGGCGCCTACGCGCTGGCGCCCGGGATTCCGGCTGTGGCGGAGACCCTCCCCAACGTCACCATCATGTCGTGGCTGGGCTTCGCGATGGCGAAGAACACGCCCCGTCCCGTGGTGGACAGGCTCAACGCGGAAATCCGCGCCATCCTCGACATGGACGACGTGAAGCAGAAGCTGGCGCAGATGGGCAACGTGCCCATGCCGTCCACGCCGGAAGAGATGCAGGCCCGCATCGAGCGCGAAATGGCGCAATGGAAGCGCGTCATCGACGCCAAGGGCATCAAGGCCGAATAGCCCGGCCTCAGGGGATCATCATGGTTCGCATTCGCAGCCCGCAGGATTTCGCCGCAGGCTTGTTCTTCCTCGGCGTCGGGGCGTTCGCGCTCTACGGCATGGCGGACCTGCGCGTCGGCACGGCGCTGCGGATGGGGCCCGCCTATATCCCCAAACTGATCTCCTGGGGGCTGGTGCTGGCGGGCGGCGCCATTGCGGCCCGCGCCCTGGTCATCCCGGGCGCCGGCCTCGAGCGCTGGGCGTGGAAGCCGCTTCTGCTGGTCTGCGGCGGCACCGCCGCATTCGCGCTGATGATTTCGCAACTGGGGCTGTTTCTCGCCAGCGTCGCTCTCACGCTGGTCGTGAGCTTCGGCACCACGGGCGCGAAATGGCGGCAGGTGATCCCCTTCAGCCTCGTGCTGGCGGGCGCCGCGGCAGGACTCTTCGGCGGGCTGCTGGGCCTGCCCATGCGCCTGTGGCCCTGGTGAGCGAGACGTGACCTGATGGACCTCGTAGCCAATCTCGCGCTCGGCGCCTCCGTCGCCCTGTCGGGCGAGAACCTGCTGTACTGCCTCATCGGCTCGCTGCTGGGCACATTGATCGGCGTGCTGCCGGGCGTGGGCCCCGTGGCGACCATCGCCATGCTGCTGCCGATCACGTTCACCTTGCAGCCCACCGGCGCGCTCATCATGTTGGCGGGCATCTATTACGGCGCGCAATACGGCGGCTCCACCACGGCCATCCTGGTGAACCTGCCGGGCGAGGCGTCGTCCATCGTCACCTGTCTCGACGGGCACGCCATGGCGCGGCAGGGGCGCGCGGGCCCTGCCCTGGCGATCGCCGCCATCGGCTCCTTCTTCGCCGGCTGCGTGGCGACCCTCGTCGTCGCGGTGGTGTCGGCGCCACTCGTGTCGCTGGCGCGCGCCTTCGGTCCCGCAGAATATTTCGCCCTGATGACGCTGGGCCTCGTGCTCACGGTGGTCCTGGCGCGCGGCTCGCCGCTGAAGGCTGTGGCGATGATCCTGCTCGGCGTTCTCCTGAGCTTGGTGGGAACGGACATCCACACCGGCGCGGAGCGCCTCACCTTCGGGGTGAAATGGCTCGCGGGCGGGTTCGACTTCGTGCCTCTCGCGATGGGCGTCTTCGGCCTTTCGGAGATCATCTCCAACCTTGAAAAGGGCGAGGGCAAGCCGCAGGAGAAGCTGGCCGACAAGGTCCACGGCCTGATGCCCACGTTCGCGGACCTCAAGGATTCCGCGCCCGCCATCCTGCGCGGCACGGCGCTCGGCGCCGTGCTGGGGGTGCTGCCCGGCGCAAGCTCCATGATCGCCTCGTTCGCCTCCTACACGCTGGAAAAGAAGATCGCCAAGGACCCTTCCCGTTTCGGCAAGGGGGCCATCGAAGGGGTGGCGGGCCCTGAGTCCGCCAACAACGCCGGCGCGCAGACCTCGTTCATTCCCATGCTGACGCTCGGCATTCCGTCCAATTCCGTGATGGCGCTGATGATCGGCGCCATGACCATCCAGGGCATCGTGCCCGGACCCATGGTGATGGAGAAGCAGCCGAGCCTGTTCTGGGGCGTCATCGTCAGCATGTGGGTCGGCAACGCCATGCTGGTCATCATCAACCTGCCGCTCATCGGCATCTGGGTGCGGCTGCTGGACGTGCCCTACAGGCTGCTGTTTCCCGCCATCCTGCTGCTCTGCTCCATCGGCGTCTATTCGCTGAACAACGAGCCCACGCAGGTGCTGCTGACCGCCGCCGCCGGCGTGCTGGGCTATTTATTCATCAAGCTGGGGTGCGAACCCGCGCCCCTGCTGCTCGGCTTCGTGCTGGGCGACATGATGGAGGAGAACCTGCGGCGCGCGATGCAGATTTCCCGCGGCGATCCGCTGGCGATCCTCACAAGCCCCATCTGCGCGGTGCTGCTGGGCGCCTCCGTGCTGCTCATCGCCTCCATGGTCCTGCCCTCCATCGCGCGCGGACGCGAAAAGCTCGTGGAGGAGTGAGGAGCGCCGTTTGCGCCAGCCGCCGGGGAACGGCGGCTCGCCTCTGGGGTTGAATGGCGACACGCCATGGAGGGGAAGATGCCCGGACCCAAGACTCACGAGCAGCAGATCCGCACGTTCGAGCGCAACGACGCGCAACACGGCAAGAGCGACGTTCCCAAGGAAACGGAAGCGCAGCCCACGCGCTCCAACGCCGAAATGGCCGCCTCCGTCCCCGCCGGGAGCCGGGCCGAGCGGAGCGAAGCCGGCGGCGACCTGTCGCGCGGCCATAGCGGACGCAATCAGGAAAGCCGCGAGCACAACAAACACAACCATCAGACGCAGGGCGGCCACAAGCCCCAGAAGATGGGTCCTGAGAACGAGAAGCACTGAGGGAGCCCCGGCGATGGCCCATCGGACCCGCCCTGCGCGCACCGGCGCGAACCGCCCGCGCGCCGGGCTCTGGGCGAGGCGCGGCTGACTTGCATGGCGGCGCGCGCGAAACGCACCCGGATCGCGACGTTCAATATCAACAACGTCAACAAGCGCTTGCCCAATCTGCTTGAATGGTTGGGCGAGGCTCGGCCGGACATCGTGTGCCTGCAGGAGTTGAAGGCGGAGGACGAGCGGTTCCCGGCGCGGGAATTGAGCGAGGCCGGGTACGGGGCCGTGTGGCGCGGGCAGAAGACGTGGAACGGCGTCGCGATCCTGTCGCGCGGCGCGGAGCCGATCCTGACCCGCGCCCGCCTGCCCGGGGAGCCGGACGACGCGCAGGCGCGCTACGTGGAGGCCGCCGTCAACGGCCTGCTGATCGGCTGCCTCTACCTGCCGAACGGCAATCCGCAGCCGGGCCCCAAGTTCGACTACAAGCTGCGCTGGTTCAAACGGCTCGCGGCGCACGCCAAGACGCTGCTGGCGTCCGGCGCGCCGGTGGTTCTGGCGGGCGATTACAACGTCGTGCCCACGGACGCCGACATCTACCCCACCACCTCCTGGACGAACGACGCGCTGTTGCAGCCGCGAAGCCGCGCCGCCTACCGCAGGCTTCTCGACCAGGGCTGGACGGACGCGCTGCGCCGGCTCCACCCGGATCATCCGCCCTACACGTTCTGGGACTACAAGCGCGACCGCTGGCGGCGGGACGCGGGGCTGCGGATCGACCATCTGCTGCTCAGCCGGGACCTCGCCGGCAGGCTGGTCGCCGGGGGCGTGGACAAGCAGGTGCGCGGCCGCGAGGGCGCCAGCGACCATGCGCCCGCGTGGATTGAGCTGAAGGGCTGAAAGTCCATCGCGCTTGCGCCGGCGGTTGTCATTGGCGCGTCTCATCCGGAATGCTATGGCGGTCAAGCTCGAAGTGAGAGGGTGGCTTGATGTTGCGATTCGGAGCGATGCGCCTGCTGTCGGCGCTTTTGCTGGCGCTTGCGGTCTGCGGCCCTGCCGCCGCGCAGGGGACGCCCGCGCAGCGCGAGGTCACCGTCGCGACCCGCGTGCTGCCGCCCATGGTGGTGGAGCGGGAGGGAGCGCTCACCGGGTTCAGCATCGACCTGTGGAACGAGATTTCCGCGCGGCTGAACCTGAAGACCGTCTACCGCGTGCAACCGGACGTGCGCGCCCTGCTGGAAGACGTGCGCAGCAGCCAGTCGAACCTGGGCGTCGCGGCGATCTCGATCACGTCGGCGCGCGAAGCGGAATTCGATTTCTCGCAGCCGATCATGAACGCGGGCCTGCAGATCATGGTGCGCGGACAAGGCAAGGACGGCGAAAGCAGCCCCCTGCGCGACCTCATGAGCCTGCTGTTCTCGTGGACGTCGCTCGCGTGGCTTGGCATCGCGGTGATGCTGATCGTCGTGCCGGCGCACCTGATGTGGTTCTTCGAACGCGGCCATAAGAACGGGATCATTCCGACCCCGGCCTACATCCCGGGCATATTCTACGCCCTGTACTGGGCCGCAGGCACGCTGGCGACGCAGGCCGAGGAAGGCCCCAGGCACTGGGTGGGGCGCGTTCTTGGGATCCTGTGGATGTTCACCGGCCTCGTCTTCGTGGCGCTCTACACGGCGCAATTGGCCGCGACGCTGACGGTGCAGCAGATCGGGGGCGGCATCAACAGCCCGGACGATCTCTCGGGCCGCAAGGTCGCCGTCACGCGCGGGAGCACAGCGGCGGGGGCGGTGCGCGACCTTCAGGCTCAGGTGACGGAGGTCGGCCAGATCAGCGAGGCCTACGAAGCGCTGCTCGCCAAGAGCGTGGACGCAGTGGTCTTCGACAGCCCGGTGCTGCTCTATTACGCCGCCAACGACGGCAAGGGCCGCGTCACCACCGTGGGCGCGCCCTTCCGCAAGGAGGATTACGGCATCGTGTTCCCCCGCGGGAGCGCCCTGCGGCTGGAGACCAACGTCGCGCTGCTGAAAATGCGCGAGGACGGCACGTACCAGCGCATTTACGACAGGTGGTTCGGGGCCCGTTAAGGCTTGCGCGACGCTCCCTCCCCTGAGGGGAGGGAGTTTGTGCGGACCGGATTTTAAGCGGGCTCGACCTGCATCGTCGTTTGCGCGAACGCAGGCGCGATTTCCTCCACGAACGTGTGCATCTGCTCGCGGACGAAGGCGTCCGGCACGTTGCCGAAGTTGAAGTAGAGGATCACTTCGTCGATCCCGATGGCCTCGACCTTGCGCAGGCTTTCGATGATCTGCTGCGGCGAGCCGAACAGCAGCGTGCCGTCGTCGAAATCCTCTTTCTTGGGATCGTTGAGGCGAGCGCCGATCTGCTTGAAATATTGCAGCGTGGGAGGCAGCGGGCCCGTGCCGCCCTGGCTCATGGTCTTCCGCAGCCCCGCCATGGTGATGTAGTTGACCATGCGGTCCAGCGCGACCTCGCGCTGGTTGGCGGCGTCGCCGATGTGGATGAAGTAGCTGCACTTCACCTTGCGAACCGGCTTGTTCTTGCGCACGCAGATGTCGCGATACGCCTGCACGGCGTTGGCGAGGCTGCCGAACAGGATGGTGGCCGCGAAGGGCGCCAGCAGCAGGTTCCAGTCGTAATCGGCCGCCAGCTCCATCGAATAGGTGGAGAAGGACGCCATGTAGGGGCGGAAGTCCTTCTGGAGCGGCTTGGGCAGGACCTCCACGTCCTGGAACTGGTAGAACTGGCCGTTGTAGTCGAACGGCCCTTTCTCGTTCCAGCACTTCATGAGCACGTCGACACCCTCGGCGAAGTGCTCGCCGGCTTTCTGGAAGTCCGCCCCGAACGGCGTGAACTCGTGGGAATCGTATCCGCGCCCGGCGGAGAAATCGACGCGGCCGCCAGAAAGCTGGTCGAGCGTCGCCCATTCCTCGGCCACGTGGATGGGGTGATGGATCGGCAGCACGACCACCGCCGGCCCAAGCCTGATCTTGGTCGTGGCGGCCGCGACGTGCGCCAGCACGACGGCGGGCACGGAGACGCAGCCGCGCCGGTTGAAATGATGTTCGCCGATCCAGGCGGAGTTCAGCCCAAGCTTTTCGGCCAGCACGGCCTGCTCCCGGATATCCAGCAGGAATTGCTCGGCTGAGCGTCCATTGTCCGGATATCGATTGTCGCTGAGCGTGAAATAGCCGAATTTCATCGTCGTTTCCTCTACCCTTCCGTTCACTGTGGAACGCGATTCCGTGGCGCCTCAAGGCGCGCTGGGGCCGACGTTACACATTTTTTGGCGGTTGCGCACATGCCCGCCTGTTCGAAAAACGCGATCTATTGGCCGGTGGCGAGACTCTTCAATTGTTCAATAACCTCGGGGGCGGCTCGGTAAACCTGCTCGACGATGCGCGCGAGGTCCTCGCCTGTGCGCGGCGCAAGGTCCGCGAGGCCAATTTTCCTCGCGTCCTCGGCAAAAACAGGGTCCACGAACGTCGCGCTCATGGCCTGCTGAAGGGCCGCCAGCCGCTCGGGCGGCAGGTCCGGCGGGGTCATGAACGGGCGCCCGAGCGCAAGCGGCGCGGAGGCCGCCTCGACCAGCGCTTTCTTGCGCGGCTCGGTCACGATGTCTGAAAGGTAGGGCACGTTCCCCAGCGCGGCCTCGCGGCTCGGCCCCCATTGCACGGCGATCGTCGTCTTGCCTTCGGCGATCCATGTGGGCCGGGTCTGCATCAGCGAACTGTAGAAATTAGGGAACGCGTCCACCTCTCCCCGCTCCATGGCGAGCAGGGCCGAGGAGGAGCCGGGATAGCCGGGCACCAGCCGCAGCTTAAGGCCCAGGGTGTTGATGAGCAGGCGCGCACTGAAGGCCGGGGTGGACGCTAGCGCCTCCACGCCCACTGTAATCTGCGTCGTCTGCAACTCCTCGATGCTCCGCGCCGGGGAGGTGCGCCAGACCATGAGAACGCCCGTCTCGTGGCTCGGCGAGCCGAGCCAGCCGAACTTGCGTGGATCAAACATCGCCGCCGTGTTGCCCACCAGCGGCTCGAAAGGAACGGTGTTCTGCATCAGCCCTATGACCGAGCCGTCCTTCTCCGCCACGGAGTAAAGATGGTTCGGCGCCCGCACGCCGCCCGCGCCCGGCATATTGTTGACGACGATCGTTGGGTTGCCTGGAATGTGGCGCCCCAGATGGCGCGCGACCACGCGGGCCACGGAATCGTATCCGCCGCCCGGCGAGGCGCTGACGACAAGGGACACATTGCGACCCTTGTAGAACTCCGCCGGAGACTGCGCGTGAGCGCCGGAGCCTGCCACGAGCAACGCGGCTGCGCCCCACGCCATCCGGACGGCCCTGAGGGTGACGTTCATTGTCGTTCTCCCGTTGCGGGCCTATTGCGCAGGCGCTTCTGCTAGGCCCTTAAACTCGCGCGCGAAGACCTCCGCCGAGCGCGCCTTGACGCGCGGCGCCACGTGCTCGGCGAACAGCCGCATGCTCTTGCGCGCCAGCTCCGGCTTCATGTTGCCGATGTGGAACTGGATGAGCAGGTTCCCGACCAGCGATTGCTCGATGATCTTGTCCATCGCGTCCGCCACCGTTTCGGGGCTGCCGACGATGATGGATTGCGTGCGTTGCAGGTCGTCCCAGTCCGCCACGTCGCCCAGCATGTCGGCGTCCGGCGTGGAATGCTCGAGATAGCGGCGGTAATCCTCGACGCTCATGTTCGGCACGCCGGCGCCCCCGGTCATCGAGCGGCCCTCCTTGCGCAGATGGCCCTTGAGGCAGTTCTTCAGGAAGTACCAGATGCCTTCCTGCGATTCCTCGCGCGCCTGCTCGTCGGTTTCAGAGACGTACACAGACATGAGGATGCCCATGCGGAACGGCGTGTACACGTCCCCGTGCTCCTCCAGCACTTTGGTGAACTGGACGCGCCCCTTGGCGATCTCGCCGCCGTGGACGCGCGACGACAGGAAGTAGCAATAGCCGCGCTTGGCGATCTGGTGCTGCGTCTCAAGCGAGCGCGAACCGGGAATCCAGATGGGCGGATGCGGCGTCTGGGTCGGCTGCGGCCAGGGGTTCACGTAGCGCAGCGGATAGTGCTTGCCCTCGAAGGGAAACGGGCCAGGCTTCGTCCACGCCTGGTGGATCAGCTCCACCGCCTCCCAGAACTGTTCGCGCTGGGTGGCGGCGGGCGTGTCGTAGTTGAACGTCTCCTGCCCTGCGCCGGGCGCGAAGCCCGCCACGATGCGCCCGTCCGACATGTTGTCGAGCATCGCGTACTCCTCGGCCACGCGCAGCGGATTGCCGTGCAGCGGAAGGAGATTGGCCAGCACGATGATCTTGCCGCGCGTGGACCGCTGGGTGAGCGCCGCCGCGATGATGTTGGGCGACGGCATGAGCCCGTAGACGTTCTGGTGGTGCTCGTTCAGCACCATGCCGTCGAAGCCAAGATCGTCCGCATAGGAAAGCTGGTCGATGTATTCGTTCAGCAGGCCGCGGCTGCGCTGCTTGTCCCACAGCGTGTTCGGCACGGTGATCCAGCCGGTTTCGTGCGACTGGTCGAAATCGTCCGGCAGGTAGGGATAGGACATGAAATGCCAGCAGAAGAGCTGCGCGCAATCGGGCATCGTCCCTCTCCGTTCAAACAAGCGTGCGCTTGACCGCAGCCATGATGGTTTCGTGGGTCGGCAACAGGAACGCCTCCATGGGGGCGCTGAAGGGCACCGGCGTATCGGGCCGCGCGACGCGCTGCACCGCCGCCTTCAGGCTGCGGAAGCCGCGCTCGGCCACCATGCCGGCGATGCCGGACGCGATGCTGCCCTGCATGTTGGTTTCGTCCACCACCACAAGGCGCCCCGTGCGGGCGACCGACGCGAGGATCGTCTCCTCGTCCAGCGGCGCCAGCGTGCGCGGATCGACCACCTCGACGTCGATTCCCTCCTTCGCCAGCTCCTCGGCGGCCTGCAACGCGAGGCCCACCATCAGCGACAGAGCCACGATGGTGACGTCCTTGCCGCGCCGCTTGATGTCGGCCTTGCCGATGGGAATGGCGGCCCGGTCGTCCGGCACGTCGCCTTCCACTGCCATCAGCTTGGCGTGGTTCATGATGAAGGTCGGGTTGTTGCTGGCGAGCGCCGCGCGGGTGAGGCCGTACATGTCGGCCGGGCACGAGGGCGCGAGGATTTCGAGGCCCGCCGTGTTCCACACGAAGGCGTGGATGTTCTGGCTGTGCTGCGGAGCGCCGCCGCCGCGCACGCCCTCAAGGCAGTGGAAGGTGACCGGCACGGGAATCTTGCCCGCGGTCATGTAGTTGGAAACCGCGGCCTCGTTGATGATCTGCGAGAACGCGAGGAACGAGAAGCTGCCCGTGGACAGATCCACGAACGGGCGTATGCCCGCCATGGCGGCGCCCACGCCAAGCGCGGCGTTGCCGGCCTCGCACACTGGCGGATCGTAGACGCGGTCCTCGAACCTGTCGGTCAGGCGGCTCATCAGCATGCGCTGGGGGCCAAGGCCCAGCGGGCGGCCGAGCAGCACGACGTCCGCGTCGGCGGCCATCGAATCCAGGATGGCGGTGACAAGGGCTTCAGCGTGACTCATCTTCGTCATGGCGGCGCCTCAGGCGAATACGTGTTGAAGGGCCGTTTCCGGCGCGGGCATGGGGGAGTCGATGGCGAAGCGCTCGGCCGCCTGCATGCGCGCGGTCACCTGCGCGTCGATGGCGAAGATGCGCTCCCTGGCGCCCGCGCCCTCGCCCAGGAGTTCGCGCGCGAGCTTCAGCACCGGATCGTTCTGCGCGTACCACGCGCTATGCTCGCCCTCGATCGCCGCTTCGCCCGTGGCCATGCGCAGGTCCGTGACGCCGGTGGAAAGCTCCGGCCACAGGGGCGCGCTGCCCGCCCAGCGCCGCGTCATCGCCTCGATGAACATGGGCCCCTTGCCGGCCCGGCAAGCCTCCACGGCCTCCGCCATGGCCTCGTGAACGTCCTCCACGTCGCAGCCGTCGACGCGGCGCGAGGGGATGCCGAGCGCGCCGGGGATGCTGCGCAGATCGTTGGCGGCGTGGGTCAGCGTTGTGTAGCCGCCTCGTGAGCGATCCCACGAATCCGCGCTGTTGTTCTCGCACAGGAACACGATGGGGAGCTTCCACAGCGAAGCGATGTTGAGGGATTCGAACGCCACGCCTTCCTCCAGCGCGCTGTCGCCGAACAGAGCCAGATGGATCGAGCCGTCCTTGCGATGCTTGCGGGCGAACGCGCCGCCCACCCCGAGGCTGATGGACCCGCCGACGACGCCGGACGTGGAGAGGAAGCCCAGCGAAGCGTCCGTAAGATGAATGGTGCCGCCGCGACCGCCCGACAGGCCCGTGGCGCGGCCCATGATCTCCGCCAGCGCCCCGCCGGGATCAGCCCCGCGGGCGATGACGTGGCCGTGATTGCGGTGCGTGGTGGACAGGCTGTCCTTGGGCCCCAGCAGGGAAATTGCTGGCGCGCCCGTCGCCTCCTGGCCGATGTAGAGATGGTAATGGCCCGTGAAATGCTTTTCCACGTTCATCTTGGCGACGGATTCTTCGAACCGCCGCATCAGCAGCATGGTCTCGAACAGGCGCCAGCGCGCATCCTGCGACAGGTGAGCCGACATGTCTCCTCCGGATGTTTTCATTGCTTGTTTCATTCAGGCTAGCATGGCTCGGACGCGCTGCGCTATCGCGCTCGCATCGGGCCGCGACAACGGCTCCAGCGAGCGGCTGATGGGAACGGGAACGTTCGCAGCGCCCAGCCGCGACACCGGCGCATCCAGCCAGTCGAACGCCTCCTCGGCGATGATGGACGCAATCTCCCCCGTGACCCCATAGGCGAGCGGCGCGCCGTCGACCACGAGCGCACGGTGGGTTCGCTTCACGGAGGCGATGATCGTCCGCCTGTCCAGCGGCGCAATGGTGCGCGGATCGACGATCTCGACCTCGACGCCTTCGCGCGCAAGCTCCTCCGCCGCCGCCTGCGCGAACGCCACCATGCGGCCGATGGCCACGATGGTGACGTCGCGGCCCTGGCGCACGACGCGCGCGCGGCCCAGCGTTTGCGGCTCGCCCGCGACGACGGGGCCGCGCGCCGTGTAAAGCATGCGGTCCTCGAAAAACAGCACGGGGTCGTCGTCGCGAATCGCGGCGCGCATCAGGTCGTGGGCGTCCTGCGGGGTGGCGGGCGCAACGACCTTGAGGCCCGGCACATGTGCTGCCCACGCATAAAAGCCCTGCGAATGCTGCGGGCCCAGGTTTGCGCCCGTGCCCATGGTGGTGCGCAGGACGAGCGGGACGCCGGCGCGCCCGTTCGACATGTAACGCACCTTCGCCGCCTGGTTGACGAGCTGGTCCATGCACAGCGTCATGAAGTCGCCGAACATGACCTCGAAGACGGGCCGCATGCCGGTCATAGCGGCCCCGACCGCCATGCCGAACGCCCCGGGCTCCGAGATGGGCGTGTCGACCACGCGCAGCGCGCCGAACTCCGCAAACAGGCCCTCTGTTTGCTTGAACACGCCGCCTGCGGCGCCGACGTCCTCGCCGATGATCATGACGGCAGGATCCGCGCGCATCTCGGCGAACAGTGCGTCCAGCACCGCCTCGCGGTACGTCAGCATGCGCGGCTCAGCCATGGACGTGCTCCAGAAGCCGCTGCGGCGCGGGCTCCGGCGCGGCGCGGGCGGCCTCGACGGCGCGCTTCACCAGCGCGTCCGCCTCGTGCTCCACAGCGCGCAAGTCCGCTTCGCTTGCGTGGCCTTCGTCCTGCAATTGCGCTGCGGACTTGAGGATGGGGTCGCGCGCGCGCCACGCGCGGGCTTCCGCATCGTCCTTGTAATCCTGCTTGTCGCCCACGTGATGGCCGCCGAAGCGCCAGGTGTTGCAGATGATGAAGCTCGGCCCCTGCCCGGCGCGGGCTCGCGCCACGGCGCCGCGCGCTGCCTCGTGCACGGCGCGCACGTCCATTCCGTCGACCATGCTGGAGGGAATGCCGAAGACCTCGCCGCGCGCCAGCAGGCTTGGGCCCGCCGTCACGTCGTCGATGGCGGTGAACTCGCCATAGCCGTTGTTCTCGCACACGAAGACGACCGCCAGCTTCCAGATGGCCGCCATATTCATGCACTCGTGCAGCAGCCCCTGGTTCAGCGCGCCGTCGCCGAAGAAGCACACGCTTGCCGCGTCGGAGCCGCGCGCGCGCGCCGACAGCGCAGCCCCCGCGGCCAGCGGAATGCCGCCGCCCACGATGCCGTTTGTGCCGAGGTTGTTGCGCTCGAGATCGATCACATGCATCGAGCCGCTGCGGCCGCCGCACATGCCGGTCTCCTTGCCGAGGATCTCCGCCATCAGGCCATCCACGGGCGCGCCGCGCGCGAGGCAATGGCCGTGGCCGCGATGGTGGCTGGCGATCGCGTCGCGCGGCTCAAGCGCCGCGATAACCCCCACGTTGGTCGCCTCCTGCCCGGCGCACAGATGCACGAGGCCGGGCACGGCGCCTGCGGTCGCCAGCACGCGCACCGCTTCCTCGAAGCGGCGGATGAGCACCATGGCGCGGTGCATCTCCAGAAGCTTCGCGGGCGCGGGCGCGTCCGGTGTTTTGACGCTTTGCGCCGTCACCAGTTCTTCATCAGGATGTCCCTGATCTCGTCGCCGCTGGGCCCCACGAAGGTGCGCACCTGATCCCACACGGGCGCAACGGCTTTCTTGGTGGCGGCGATTTGCGCGTCGGTGGCGCGGTAGACCTTCGCGCCCG
Source organism: Hyphomicrobiales bacterium (assembly GCA_028290405.1). GTDB lineage: Bacteria > Pseudomonadota > Alphaproteobacteria > Rhizobiales > Beijerinckiaceae > Terripilifer. The sequence continues at coordinate 5,877 of JAQGJX010000091.1, read as the reverse complement.
CCTTCTCAAGTTGCTGGATGGCGGCTTCCTGCTGCTCCACCTGCTTGGGAGCCGTCTTGGCCACGGTCTCTTGCGAAATTTCGCCGATGACCTTCCGGTCCTCGGGCGAAATCTTCTTCCACGCGTCGGCGTTGACGAAATAGAGCGACGAATTCACGCCTTCGCGGAAATACGTGATGTTCGGCGCCACCTCGTGGATCTTGCCCGAAAGCGCGAGGTTGGCGAGGAAAAGCGTGCAGTCCACAGTCTTGTTTTGCAGCGCGATATAGACCTCGCCGGGATCGATGGCCACGGCCGTCGCGCCGAGCAGGCGCATCTGCACGCCCTGCCAGCGCCCGGCGGCGCGCACCTTGCGGCCCTTCCAGTCGGCGGGGTCCTTCACATGGTCGTTGACGCAGGCGGCGATGACCCCGGCCGACGGCATCATGAACATGAGTTCAAGATTATGCGTCCGCAGGCGCTCCGCGATCTTGGGGGTGATCTGCTGCACGGTGCGGGTGGCGACGTCGGGGTTGTCGGGAATCCAGAAGATCGGCTCCATATAGGAGGTCTCCTTCACGATTCCGGTGACGAAACTCACGCTGGTCGTGCCGCCGCCCACAGCCCCGGTGCGCACCGCCGCGACGGTTTCCTTCGCCGAGGTGAGCGCGCCCGAGAAGTGCAGCTTCACGTTCACGCGCCCTTGCGTGCGCTTGCCGACCTCCGCCGCCCAATCGCGAATGAAGTCCGCATAGAAGTCGCGTTCGCTGTACCAGACGGCGAACTCGATCGTCTCGGCGCGCGCAGGAGCGGCGCCGAACGCGCCAGCCAGCACGGCCGCGCCCAGCAATGACTTCATGGAACAAAGACGCGTGAAAACGCCCATGGATTCCTCCCGATGTCGTGCGCGTCTTTGTGCGGCGCGCAACTATTGGACGGCAGACTAGCACGCCCGCGCGGCGGATCAATGGGCGCATGCGCACGCTATTGTCGCCCTTGAGGCGCCATGTTACCGATATTGAAAATCAAGGTCGGGCGGTGCGCCGTTCAGGCCGCAAGCGGAGGAAGCGATGACCCAGGTCGAGGACAGGGGCTGGCTTGCGCTGGCCGAGCGCGGCGTCAACGTCGTCAACCGCATCTTCGTTCTGGCCGCCTGCGCGCTGCTTCTCGTGGTGGCGGGCATCATCCTGGCCGACGTGTTCTTCCGTTATGTTCAATCCGAACCGCTCGAATGGGTGCAGGACACGAGCTGCTTCATCCTCGCGTTCGTCTTCTTCCTTGGGCTGGCTCCTGCGCTGGAAAGCGGCAGCCATGTGGAGGTGGACCTGTTCGATCCGCTCATCCCCCGTCCCCTGCGCAAGGCGCAGAGAATGCTGGGGAAGGCTATCACGGTGCTGTTCGCGGGCGTATTCTTCTACTTCGTCGCGCGGCACTACGCGCATGTGGTGGAAACGGACGAGCTGTCCTTCGGGATGGTGATGTTTCCCCTGGCGCAGGTCCTCTGGATCGGGCCGCTGGGAGCGTTCATGTTCCTCGTCGTCGCGGCGCTCCAATTCCTGCGCTTTGCGACGACGCCGCCGGACAGCTGGTCCGAACCCGTCGTCCTTGGCCATTGAACGGAGACACGCATGAACCCGTTCCTGAGCTTCGGCGTCTTCCTGCTTGTCCTCATGACGCTGCTGGTGCTGCGCACGCCGGTGGGCGTGGCGCTCGCCATGGTGGGCTATTTCGGCGTCGCGGCGTTCGTGTCGCCGGGCGCCGTAAGCCAGCTCGCCACCATCGCGTTCTCGCTGTCCACCAGCTTCATTCTGGTGGTGGTGCCGCTGTTCATCCTCATGGGCGAGATCCTGGCCTCGACGCGGATCGGCGCAGACCTGTTCCGCGCCGCCGAAGTCTGGCTGCGGCGGCTGCCGGGCGCGCTCGCTGTGGGCACCATCTGGGCCTGCGCGATCTTCGGGTCGGTGTGCGGCTCAAGCCCCGTCACGGCCACGACGATCGGCTCCATGGCCATCCCCCAGATGGTGAAACGCGGCTATGACAAGTCGCTTGCGCTCGGCAGCACGGCGGCAGGCGGCACGCTGGGCATTCTGATTCCGCCCAGCATTGCGATGATCGTCTATGGCGTCATCACCGACACGTCCATCGGCCACCTCTTCATCGGCGGCATCGTGCCCGGCATCCTGCTGGCGACCCTCCTGTCGCTGACCGTCGTCGGCATCGTGCTGCGCAACCCCGCGGCCGCGCCGCCCTTGCTGGAGCGTCCGAGCTGGGGCGAGCGGTTCGGCGCGCTCGGCCGCGTGGCGCCTGTGCTGGTTCTCGCCTTCGTGGTGATCGGCTCCATTTACAAAGGCATCGCGACTCCCACCGAGGCGGGCGCCATCGGCGCTGGCGGCGCGCTGCTCATCGCCATCGTGATGGGGCAGATGAACCGGTCCGCGCTGATGCGCAGCCTCGATCGCACCGTGCGCACCACGGCCATGTTCATGCTGCTCCTGATCGGCGGCCTGTTCAGCTCGTTCCTGCTGTCGCGGCTCGGCGTGCCGCAGGCCATGTCGGACGCGCTGACCGCGCTGCCGTTGCCCGCCTGGGGCATCATGGTGGTGATCAACCTCGTGCTGCTCGTCCTTGGCATGTTCATGGACCCCGGCAGCATCGTGGTGATCGTGATCCCGATCTTCCTGAAGACGATCATCACGCTCGGCTACGATCCCGTGTGGTTCGGGATCATCGTCACCATCCAGTCGGAGATCGCCGCCATCACGCCGCCGGTCGGGTTCAACCTGTTCGTGCTGAAGTCCGTCGCCAAGGACGTCAGCATGCATGACGTGACGAAGGGCTCCATCATCTTCGTCATCCCGATGCTGCTGTGCATCGTCCTGCTGACGGCCTTCCCGCAGATTGTGCTGTTCCTGCCGAAGCTGCTCCTCTCGCGCTGACCGTCAGACCGCAAGGAAGCTGGCGAGCGCCTGCGCGCATTCGCGCGGGGCTTCCAGATGCGCCGCGTGCCCGGCGCCTTCGACAAGCCGCAGGGGCGCGCAGCCGGGCAGCCCGGCCGCATACGCCTGCCCGTGGGCGCGCGGCACGAAACGGTCTTCCGCGCCCCATATCGCCAGCGCGGGCATGTTGGCGCGATAGAGCCGGTCCGCCAGGCTGCGATGATAAAAATACGGCGGCTTGAAGCCGATGAACGACCCGAAGCGGATCATCTGGTAGCGCCGCACCTCCTCCTCCATGTCGCCGCGGCCGTTCGGGTAATAGCGCAGCGCAGGAGCGGCGTCGGAGGCTGAGAACAACATGCGCCGCAGGCTCGCATAGTCCACCCCATGCTCGGGCTGCGTGTGCATGAAGATGTCCGCGATGGGTTCGCCCGGCAGGAACAGGCCGCTGGCGCCGATGAGCGCGAGGCGCTTCACTTTCTCAGGGTGGCGAACGGCGATCTCCGCCGCGATCCACCCGCCGACGCTGTGGCCGACGAGGTTGAAACGCTGCAAGCCAAGCGCGTCCAGCACTTCAAGATAATGGAAGACCGCGTCTTCGACGCTGCGCCCCTCCGGCAAGTCGTCCGAGCCGTTGCAGCCGGGATGGGCTGGCGCGATGAGGCGCGTGGCGGCGGCCAGCGACTCATGGAACGGCGTCCACCCGCCATCGACGCCATGAACGTCCGCGAATCCATGCAGGTAAAGCGTCGGCTCGCCGGAGCCGCTTTCAAGCAGCGCGACCTTGCGGCCACGAACATCGATCGACCGTGCAGTCACCTTGCGTCCTCCCATGGCCGGACGCATCGTTGGCGCCCGGCCTTGGCAGAATGCCGCACGGCGCACGCCCCGGCAAGCCGCCGGCGCGTCGTTGCGGCGCCTGGATCAGAGATCCAGCTTGAACAGTTTGGCGGCGTTCGTGCGGCCGATCTTCACCCGGTCGTTCTCGCTGATGCTGGCCACGTCGAACCAGTCGGAGGCATGGTCGATGTTCTCGAACGGCCAGTCGGTCGAGAAGAGGATGCGGTCCGCGCCGATCTCAAGGACGGCGTCGATAAGGGTCTGCGTGCGGAAATTGCCCGACGTGGTGAGGTAGAAATTCTCGCGGAAATAATCCGCGATCTTGCGCTTGGCGGGATATTTCGGCGGCGCCTTCACCCAGCCGTTGCGATTGTCGATGCGCCACATGCTGTAGGGCAGCCCCTCGCCCATGTGGCCGAGGATGATGTTGATGCCCGGATGCTTGTCAAACAATCCTGAACCCATGAGCCGCAGCGCATGCACCGCGGTCTCCTGCCCGAAGGCCCACGTGGGGCCCATCAGCCAGGCGTGGCCCTCGTAGATCTGCGACATGCTGGGAAGCGGATTGCGCGGGTGCAGGTAAAACGGGGCATCGAGCTTTTCGACCTCGGCCCAGAAGCTCCAGTATTGCGGCAGGTCGTAATAAACCGCGCTCTCGGCCTGCGTCACCTGCGAAAATCCGTTAACCAGCGAGCCCTTGAAGCCAAGCTCGTTGACGCAGCGGTGGAGTTCGCGCGAGGCCAGGTCCGGGTCCTGCATGGGAAGCGCCGCCAGCGCCTGGAAGCGGCCGGGGTTGCGGGCGACCTGCTCGGCGAGAAAGTCATTGGCCCGCATGGCGATCTCGTTCGCCTTGGCGATATCCGGGATGGCCTGCACGGCGGGGGCGTTGAGCGACAGGAGCATCATCTCCAGCCCGTGCTTGTCCATGAGCTTGAGGCGGGTGTCGTGGATGTCCAGCAGGCGATGCTTCAGCTCGGCCCAATAGCTGTCGGGCACGAATCCCGCTGAATCCATCAGCGTCTCCTCGATGGCGAAATGCTCCTCAAGCGCGATCTTGCCCTGCATCGATACCCCTCCCGCACGTCACCGCTTCGTGGGCTGGACTTTACGGCCCCGCCTTTGCGGACGCAAAGATTTTCCCGCTCGCGACAGGCCGCCGGGCGTGGTCCCAATGGCCCACGGCGTGGGCGAATGTGCTTGCGTCCCAAGCGCAAGTCCAGCCGCAAGCGGCGCCGCGGCGATAGCAGGGTCATTGATTTATCGGGCGTCGTGCGATAGAGCGCGGCATCATCTACCCAGGGCCTGATGGCGGGCCGGTCGCGTCCTGCGCGCGATCGTTCAGCATGGGCGAACTGCACAAACGGGAGGCACATATGAGCAAGGGTTCGATCCAGCAGCTCTACCATTTCGCCTATCCCTGCCGGGACGCGGAAGAGACGCGCGCGTTCTACGAGGACCTGCTCGGACTGCCGCTCGTCCATTGCATGCAGGTCGAGGCCGTGCCGAGCTCCGGCGAGAAGGGCCCTTACGCGCATATCTTCTTCGAGATGCTCGACGGCTCGTACATCGCGTTCTTCGACCTCGGCAAGAACGAGGCGCCCCTGCCCTCGCCCAACACGCCCGACTGGGTGCAGCACTTCGCCATGCAGGTGCCGAGCGTCGAGCACGTGAAGGCCTACAAGGAAAAGCTGGAGGCCGCCGGCGTCGAGGTGCGCGGCATGGTGGACCACGAGTTCATCCAGTCCATCTACTTCTTCGACCCCAATGGCCTGCGTCTTGAAATCACCACCCGCACCGAGGAGCCGGGCTTTCTCGCCAAGGCCGCCGCGGAGGCTCATCACGACCTTGCGGAATGGCAGAAGTTCAAGACGGCGAACCTCGCCGGCCAGTCCAACTAAGACACATCGGGAGAGAACCCTTGTCCAACGACGTGCAGCGCTCCGCCTGGGACCGCGTGCCTCTCGTCCTGTCCTTCGCTGAACAGTTGAAGATGACGGAGACCTACGGCTTCAACGGCAGCCAGGGCCGCACGGTGCTGGAAGGCCAGTTGCTGCTGCCGCGCGACAAGCCGTCCGACACGGTGTTTCTCTTCATGCATCCGACGTCGACCTTGCAACTGCTG
>JAQGJX010000071.1 GCA_028290405.1 Hyphomicrobiales bacterium | reverse complement strand
GCCCTCCGTCCATGTGGCGACGTCCTGCGCCGCCAGCGCGGCGGCCTCGGCGCCCGGCGGCGGCTCGACGCCCGCAAGGCGCACCGTGCGGCCGTCGGCAAGGGTCAGTTCCAGCCGCGCGTCCACTCCGGTCACGACAGCCTGCTCCACAGGACCGACGCGGCACGAGTCGGCCGCAACGGCGGGCGCGCAGGCGCCGCAGAGGATGGCGGCCGCCAGCCCAAGCGCCCTGAGGCGCGCCTTTTCATTTGGCGCCTTTGTGCTAAACAAACGCACGCTCCTCTAGAGGCGCCGCGGTCCCGTAGCTCAGCAGGATAGAGCAGCGGTTTCCTAAACCGAAGGTCAGGGGTTCGACTCCCTTCGGGACCGCCAGTCTGCCCCCGGCGCTCCCGCCGTCTCAAACGCTCCGTCCGCCTCAACCAAGGCGCCCCTCGGCAGGGACGATACGCCGACGGCGGCGCGCTTGCCGGTTGCGGCGCGCCGCGCAGGGCGGGCCGCTCTCGCCAAGCGGCTTGTTTGCGCGCCGCCGCCCCGATAATGTGCGCTCAATAAATGAACGAACGATCAGGGAGGAGCGGCCGAAGAGCGCAGCGCGGGAACGCGCCGGGCCTTCCCGCGCTCCCATCCAGCGACGAGGCGGGACATGACCAAACATACGCAGGCCGATGGCGCGAGCTTCCTGGTGGGCGGCGTCGAACTGCCCCAGCCCTTCAAGATCCGCCGCCTCGGCCATTTCGGCCTCGACGTGCACGACACCGACGTCAGCCGCGATTTCTACACGCAGAACTTCGGCCTGCGGATCGCCGACCCCATCGATTTCGGCGCGAGGCTGCCCGCCGAAGAGCGCGGCAAGCACGGCCCCGGCGCCGGCTATTTCATGCGCCACGGCACGGACCATCATTCGTTCGTCATCTTCCCGCGCCGCGTGCGCCAGAAGATGCTGCCCCACTACAACAACGCCACGTCCATCAACCAGATCACCTGGCAGGTGAGCAGCCTGCGCGAGGTTGTGCAGGGCTTCGACTGGCTGAGCCAGAAGGGCGTGAAGATCGCCCGCTCCGGCCGCGACAATCCGGGCTCCAACTGGCACGCCTACCCGATCGATCCGGCGGGCCACACCAACGAGATCTATTACGGCATCGAGCAGATCGGCTGGGACGGCTTGAGCAAGCCCCAGGGCATGCACCGGCGCAACTACCATGAGACCCCCGCCCTCCCCCATCGCTCGGAATACGCCGAGACTCAGGAGGGCTACGCGGCGGGCGTCGACCTGATGAGCGCGACGCGCGCCGTCGAGCCCATGGAGGAAAAGTACGACGTCGGCGGCATCCTGCTGGCGCGGCCCTTCAAGGTGACCAAGGTGGGGCCGATCCGCATTTTCATGGAGGACGTGGCGGCGGGGCTGGCGTTCTATCGCGACGTCATGGGCCTCACGCTCACCGAGGAGGTCGTCTGGAACGGCCATCGCTGCGTGTTCCTGCGCGCAGGAGCCGAGCACCATTCGCTGGCCATCTACCCGCTCGCCCTGCGGGCTGAACTGGGCCTGAGCCAGCACAGCACGCATTTTTCCTGCGGCTTCCAGGTGGCCGACTACCAGCAATTGCGCGATTCCCTGACGTTCCTGCGCGAGCGCGGCGTCGAGATCCGCAAGCTGCCGCCCGAACTGTTCCCCGGCATGGACTACACGGCCTTCGCGATCGACCCGGACGGACACGCCATCCAGCTTTACGCCTACATGGAGCAGATCGGCTGGGACGGGCGCCCCCGCCCGGCCGGCGAGCGGCCCCGTATCGACAACGACGCGTGGCCCGCGTATGTCCCCGCTCACAGCGACACGTTCGCCGGTGAAGTGTTCCTCGGGCCGTGGAATTGATCCCCGGTCTCCCAGCAGCGAAAAGGAAACAGACGTGAAGTTTCTCACCTACAAGGCCGGCTCCGACCTGCGCGTCGGCGTCCTCGACGAAAGCAAGGGCGTCCTGGATCTCGTGAAGGCGGCCAAGTCGCTGTTGAACAAGGACGTGCCGGACACGCTGCGCGGCGTGATCGAGGCTGGCGACGGCGCTCTGGCGACCGCCCGCGAGGCCCTGAAGGCCGCCCAGGGCAAGCCCGACGGCCTGTTCACGCCCCTCGACGCCGTCACGTTCGCCACGCCCCTGCCGGGCGCGCGCAAGAACGTGTTCTGCGTGGGCCGCAACTACAAGGCGCACATCGAAGAGATGGCCGCCTCCTTCGGCCGCACCGCCGACTATCCGAAGAATCCCGAATTCTTCTCCAAGCCGCCGACGACCATCGTGGGCCACGGCGAGGGCGTCGAGCGTCACGCCGACTACACCGACAAGCTCGACTACGAAGTCGAACTGGCGGTCGTGATCGGCAAGAAGGGCCGCAACATCAAGGAAGCGAACTACGAGGACTACGTGTTCGGCTACACGGTCGTGAACGACATCACGGCACGCGACGCCCAGCGCGCCCACGGCCAGTTCTTCAAGGGCAAGAGCTTCGACACGTTTTGCCCCATCGGCCCGTTCGTCGTCACCAAGGACGAATTCGGCAAGCCGGACGGCCACAAGCTGACCCTCACGGTCAACGGCAAGGTGCGCCAGGACTCCAACACCTCGGACCTCTACTTCGGCGTGCCGAAGATCATGGAGAGCCTGTCGGGCGCGCTCACCCTCGAGCCGGGCGACATCATCGCCACCGGCACGCCCTCGGGCGTCGCGGCCGGCATGAAGGAACCCGCCTGGCTGCAGACCGGCGACGTGGTGGAAGCCTACGTCGAAGGCGTCGGCGTCCTGCGCAACACCATCGTCTGAGCCTTCAGGCCCCGCCTCGACGCAAGCCGCCCCGTATTTCGCGGGGCGGCTTTTTCTTTGCGCGGCGCGGCGTCGCACGCTAGCCTGCCGGCAACGCGATCAATCAAACTTGGAGGAAATCCTCATGTCGCAACCGTCAGGCATCGTCGACATGCACGCGCACTGGTTCCCCGAGGAGTTGTGCGAGGGGCTGCGGCGGCGCAGCGTCGTGCCGCGCATCGTGCGCAAGGACGACGGCGCGGAATTTCTGGAATCGAGCTTCAATTCCTCGCCCATTCCGGGCCGCGAGGACATCGAGACGCGCCTGGCGCACATGGACAAGCAGGGCGTGGAGCACGCGGTCCTGTCGCTCACCGGCGTCTACGGGATCGAGCGCCTTCCGGGCGCCGAATCCACCGGGCTTTGCGGTATTTTCAACGACGCCGTGGCGGCCGCCTGCGCGAAGCATCCCGCGCGCCTGTCGGGCTTCGCCGCCCTGCCGGTGGCGGAGATCGGCGCCACCGTGGCCGAGTTCGAGCGCGCCATGGCGCTGCCGGGCATGATCGGCGCGGTGCTGCCGGGCGACGGCTTCCTGTCGCGCAAGCGCGCGGAACATTTCCGGCCGCTGTTCGAGGCCGCCAACCGCCTCGGGGCGGTGTTCCAGGTTCATTACGGCAAGATGGCGAACGATCCCGAGGCCCCCAAGGTGGACGCCTCCGACAACCCCCATTCGCGCGTGGGCACGCTCGACATGCAGGCGCGCCTGTCGTCGAACATGGTCACGTTCTGCATGACCGATTTCCTCGACGCGTTCCCGAACGTGACGGTGCTGTCGCACAATCTGGGCGGCAACATTCCCTACGAGATCGACCGGCTGGACCATCGCAGCCTGCTGGACCGGCCCGGCGACGTGCTGCCCTCCCGGCGCATGCGCGAGTCCGGCGTGATGGTGGATTGCAACTCCCTGGGCTCCAAGCCGATCGAACTGGCCGTGGAGGTCTACGGCGCTCACCGCATCGTCTTCGGATCGGACGGGACGGACTTCGGCATGGACTGGACCCGCAAGGCGATCGCGCAGGCGCGGATTCCTGAGGCCGACAAGCAGGCGATCCTCTGGCGCAACGCCCAACGCCTGCTGGCCCGCGTGCGCGGCGCCGGGGCGGCGGCGGCCGAATAGGCCCTCAGGCGGCCGCCAGGCCGTGCGGCTCGAAAACGAGCCGCACCACGGCGTCGCCGGAATCGGCGACCGGCACATGGCCGAACGTTGCGCCCAGCTCCGGGAAAAGGCTGCGGGGCGCATGAATCTGCGTCAGCCGCGTATGCTGGCGCTCGCCGAGCAGGATGGCCTGCTCCAGCATCCGCGTGAGCATGTCGTGGGTGGCGGGGGTTTCGGTCAAGGTCAGGGAAGTCTGGCAGGAGCTGGGCAGCACCGCCCCCAGCATGCGTTCAAACTCCGGAAAAGACATCGACGCCTCCACTCACCGGCGCAAAGCGCCCACGCGCACCTCCGGCGCGCCACAGTCGGCCAGACCGTTACGGTTAACAAAACGTTTCGCTCGGGGCGCAGGTTCCTTCCCGGGCGGTTCTTTGAACCCGCCCGGTCTGGTTGCGTACAAGGTGAGCGCGCTCAGCGCATGGGCTGCGTCGCCCCGCCCATCATGCGCGCAGCGCCCGGGCCCCGATAAGCCGCCATGGGCAGGCTGGGATCAAGCTGTCGCGCGCTCGCCGGGATGGCGCTGACCGCCGTCGGCGCGCCAGAGTCGGTCATCGGCGCCATGTAGCGGGTTCCCCCCAGTCCGTATTGCGGCTCCGGCGTGGTGGCGACGCGCTGCGCTGGCTTGGGGGCGGCGCGCGCGGCGACCTTCGGGGCTGGCCGGGCCAC
>JAQGJX010000056.1 GCA_028290405.1 Hyphomicrobiales bacterium | reverse complement strand
CCGCCCGCGACGCTCGAAAGCGTCTGGGTCGCAGCCGCCCCAACGCCGCCCACGACGGTGGCGAGGATGTAGCCGGCCGCCAGGACCGCCACCGCCCACACGACGAAGCCGTGCGCGCCGTCACGGAACGTGCGCTCGTCGGACGGGAAGTCCGTGGTGGGCGCGCGCATGCGCCCGGCGATGTAGCCGCCCGCCCCGTAGGCCGTGACATGGACCAAAAGGGTCCAGAGGGTGGCGACGATCGCCATGGTCGTGCCGCTGGCCCGCTCTCCCGGCCAGGCGGACGTCATGCTGAGCCCGACGGCCGAGCCGAACGCCATGAGGGTCCACCAGATGGCGGACGCCCCTGCGGCGCCGGCCAGCACAGGCCCCCATTGCAGGTAAGGGCGGTCGCGGACCGCAACTTCATCAAGTACGCTCATGGGACGCCTCCTTTCAGCGAAGCCCCAGGAAAGACAAGATGAACATGATCACAACGATCAGGCCGACAATGTAGATGATGCCGTTCATGAAACCCTCCGCCCAGCTCATGAGGCCGCGCGATCCGCGCTAGCGTCACTGACCCGACAACGTGGCCGCGCCGCACGGGTTCCGGCTGCGACGCAGGTCAGGCTGTGGGGCGCGCGGTTCGGGTCAGCGGCGGGCGTCCTCGAGCATCATCATGGCGGCCTTTTCGGCGATGGCCATGGTGGGAGAGTTCGTGTTTCCCGAGGTGATGGTCGGCATCACGGAGGCGTCCGCCACCCGCAGGCCGCGCAGGCCCCGCACGCGCAGGCGCCCGTCCACCACCGCCATAGGATCGCCGTCGACGCCCATCTTGGCCGTGCCCACGGGATGGAAGATCGTCGTCCCCACGTCGCCGGCCGCCCGGGCGAGGTCCTCATGGGAGACGATGTGCGCGCCCGGCAGGTATTCCTGCGGATTGTAGCGCGCCAGCGCGGGCGCCGCGCAGATGCGCCGGGACAGCTGGATCGACTCCACCGCCACGCGCCGGTCGTCCGGCGTCGCGAGGTAATTGGGCGCGATGGACGGCGCCGCGTGCGGGTCGGGCGAGACCGCGTGGACAGCGCCCCGGCTGGTGGGACGCAGGTTGCACACGCTCATGGTGACCGCCGGGAAGGCGTGCAGAGGATCGCCGAATTTATCCAGCGACAGGGGCTGCACGTGGAACTCCACGTTGGGCGTCGCCACGTCCGGGTTGCTGCGCGCGAAGATGCCCAGTTGCGAGGGCGCCATGCTCATCGGCCCGCGCCGGAAGAGCGCGTACTCCACGCCCATCAGGGCGCGCTTGAGCAGCGACTGGTAATCGACGTTCAGCGTCCGCGCGCCCTCGATCCTGAAGATCGTGCGCAATTGCAGGTGGTCCTGCAGGTTCTCGCCGACGCCCGGCAGATGCCGCACGACCTCGCGGCCGAGGCCGCTCACCCGGGCGCCGTCGCCGACGCCGGACAGCTCGAGCAATTGCGGCGAGCCGACCGCCCCCGCCGCCAGCACGATCTCGCCGCGCACCCGCGCCACGTAGGTCGCGCCGTCCCGCGTATAGCGCACGGCGCTGGCGCGTCCGTCCTCGACGTCGATCCCCTGCGTGTGGGCGCCCGTGAGCACGCGCAGGTTGGCGCGGCCCATCACGGGCTTCAGGAATCCGCGCGCCGCGCTCCAGCGCCGTCCCCGGCGATGGTTCACCTGGAAGTACGACGAGCCGAAATTGTCGCCATGGTTGAAATCGTCGGTCTTGGGGATGCCCACCTGCTCGGCCGCGTCCCGCACCGCGTCGAGAATGTCCCAGCGGATGCGCGGCTCCTCGATGCGCCACTCCCCGCCTGCGCCGTGCATCTCGCTGGCGCCTCCGAAATGGTCCTGCTGCTTGCGAAACAGCGGCAGCATGTCGTCCCAGCCCCAGCCGGGCAGGCCCATCTGGCGCCAAGTGTCGTAATCCTGCGCCTGTCCGCGCATGTAGATCATGCCGTTGATGGCCGAGCAGCCGCCGATCACCTTGCCGCGCGGATAGGCGAGCGTGCGTCCGTTGAGGCCCGGCTCAGCGTCCGTGCGAAACATCCAGTCCGCGCGCGGATTGCCGATGGCGAAGAGATAGCCCACGGGAATGTGGAACCAGATCCAGTTGTCCTTGCCGCCGGCCTCCAGCAGCAGGACGCGGTTGCGCGGATCGGCGCTCAGCCGGTTGGCCAGCACGCAGCCCGCCGAGCCGCCGCCCACGATGATGTAATCATAGATGTCGTCGCCGCTGGCCTGCATGTCCGCCCCGATTTTCGCCGCACGATACTGGGCGGGGCGCGATTGGGATAGCCCCGGGGGCGGGACGGCTGCGCCGCGAAAAAGCCCGCCGGATCTCCCCGGCGGGCCCTGGATCGTCCCGGCCGTCACATGGACGGGATGTATTCCTTGAGCAGCGGGAACCACTCGCCCAGCAGCGAGCCCGGCCACGGGATCGACAGCAACTGGTCGAACAGCCCATACACGAGGCCCGTGATGCACAGCGTCATGGGGATCACGATCTTCCACGGCTCGCGGCCCTCGACCCGCATGAACGTGACGACGAAGATCGGCACGGTCGGGATGAGGCCGATGAGCGCCATCAGGACCAGGAAGCCCACGAGGTAGCCGAAGAACACCATGCCGCGGAAGAAGATCGTCTTCGCCGGCAGGTGGGTGATGTTGCTGCCGATGTCCATGTGGATCTTGTCTTCCGCCTCGCCCGCCGCGATGCGCTCGGCCTCGCGCGCTTCATGGGTGTGGCCCTTGAAGAGGTCGTTGGCGAGCGACAGGCCGCAGAAGAACAAGGCCCCCACGCCCACGATCATGGGAATGATCTTGGCCGAGAAGTTCCACGTATAGGCTTCCGCCATCATGATCGCGAAGACCACGAGCATGAACGCAGGAAAGAGCTGCATCACGTTGAAGCGCGGCGCAGGCAGGTCCGACAGCATGCCCTTCCATCCGCCCTGCTTCTTCACGTCCTGCAGGAACGGCCGCACGATGCTGAGCAGCGCCATGCCGAACAGGATCAGCACGAGAGGCCGGGTCATCCACGTCACCCCGTAGCGCTGGATGGAGATGAACATGTAGCGCTCGAGAATGCCGCCGAGGATGAAGCCCAGCACCAGCGGCGGGCGCGGCCACTTGAAGTGCTTCATCGCCCAGGCGAACACGCCGAAGATGAGCAGCGAGTAGAGGTCGCCCCATGAGCGATGGCCCTCGTAGGCGCCGATGTAGACCAGCGAGAGGACCACTGGCAGGATCAGCGTGTAGCGAAGCGTCGCCAGCTTGGCGAACTGGCTGCTGAAGACGTAGCAAAGGCCCGAGCCGACGACGTTGGCGATGGCGATGGACCACACCATCGAATAGGTGATGGCGAGGTTCTTGGTCAGCATTTCAGGGCCCGGCACGAGGCCGTGCATCATGAAGGCGCCAAGCAGGATCGCCATGCCGGCCGAGCCCGGCACGCCGAACACGATGGTGGGCACGAGCGCCCCGCCTTCGCGCGAGCACGTGGCGCTTTCCGCCGCGATGACGCCGCGCACGTCGCCCTTGCCGAAGGTCTGGGCGGCGCCCTTTTCGGTTTTGAGCGCGTGCCCGTAGGAGATCCAGTCGATCACCGCCGCGCTGATGCCCGGAATGGCGCCGATCACCGAGCCGATCCACGAGCAGCGCATCACCAGCCACCAATGGACGAAGCAATCCACGCTGCCCTGCCAGAGGCCGCGCCAATTGTCCTGCACCTCTTCGCTTTGGTAGACGGCGGCGCGCGCCACCATCAGGTCGCACAGTTCCGGCAAGGCGAAGACGCCCAGCGTGAGCGGAACCAGCGGCATGCCTTCCCACAGGTACAGGCTGTCCAGCGTCCAGCGCAGCGTGCCCGTCTGCGGGTCGGAGCCGATCATGGCCAGCATCACGCCAAAGCACGCCATGGTGAGGCCGCGCAGGGGCGTGTTGCCCGACAGCACCGCCACCATGGAGATGCCGAACACCGCCAGCGCCAGCAATTCCGGCGAGCCGATGAACAGGATGGCCGGGCGCACGATGGGCAGCACGGCCGCCATCAGCACGGCGCCGAACAGGCCGCCCATGAGGGCCGACATGTAGGCGGCCCCCAGGGCCCGGGCGCCCTCGCCGCGCTTGGTCATGGGATAGCCGTCGAGCGCGGTCGCCGCCGAGGCCGCGTGGCCCGGGGCGCCCAGCACGATGGCCGAGATGGGATCGCCATGGGTGGTGGTGGCCGCAAGGCCCAGCAGCATCGCCATGGCGGCTGCCGCGTCCATCGAGAACGTGAAGGGCAGCAGCAGCGCGGTGCCCGCCACGCCGCCAATGCCCGGCAGGATGCCGAGCGCAAGCCCCGCCAGCACGCCGCCCCACAGCATCAGCAGCCGGTGCGGCTCAAGGATGATGTCCAGCCCCTGGCCCAGAGCGTCAAAGATTTCCATAGCGATTCCCCGAATAGCTGAAACGCCACCCAGGCCCGCGTTCGCGCGTGGCGGCTGGCTGGTTTCTCGCCGCCCGCCGATCCTTGGGGATCGCAGTGCGGCGACGCGTCCGGCCTGTCGCGACAGGCCGCTTTCAGACGCGGGGGGCGGGGGGACCGCGCGCGCGGGGGGCGCGCAGGCAGATCGTGCGGGCGCGCGCGACGCGCGAGGCCGCAGGCGCGCGGGGCGAAGCGTCTTCGGCCAGCACGGGTTCGGGAGGCAGGTCGCAGGGGTCGAGGCCGTCGAAGGGGTCGCCAAAATCGTCGGCGTCCGCCATGAGGACGACGCTGGGCTCAAGCGCCGTAAAGCTCGCCTGCGCGGCGATCGGCAGGAACGCCAGCGCCCACGCGATGGCCACGACGCGGAAGAGTGCGGCGGCGAAAGCCGCGACTCCCTTGCGTGCGACCAGCGAGTCCTCGCCCATGGGTGTTCCGTTCCCCGCCATCGGAGCTTGTCATTTTCGAACCTGCCGGTCTGCGCCGGCAGAGCCAGGAACGACGGGTTGGCGGCGCTTATAGCGTCGCGCGACCGTGCAGGCAATGCGCCGGGCGCGGCCGTGGTCTGCGCCGGCGCCCATTTGCGCCCGGCCTGGCGCGGAGTACACAAGGCGACGCGCTGAGCCGCCCCAAACCGCCGGACCGCATCATGAACGACAAGAAGACGGCGATCGCGGGCGACATGCAGTTCCGGCTGCTCATCCCGTTCCTGCTGCATGCGACGCTGCTTCAGACGGTGACGGCGCTCACCCGCGTCACGACCTCCTACCGGGCCATCGAACTCGATTTCTCGGTCGCCTGGTATGGCGCCATCTCGTCGGGCTACGCGCTGTTGCCGATCTTCCTGGCGCTGCCGCTCGGCCGCTGGATCGACCGCGGCAACGACGCCCGGGCCATCTGGGTCGGCGCCGCGTTCACGCTCGCGGGCAACCTCGGCTTCTGGCTTGCGCCCAGCAGTCCGTTGCTGATGCTCTCCTACACGGTGGTCGCCGGGGTGGGGCACCTGTTCATCATGGCGGGGCACCAGATGTTCGCCTTGCGGGTGTCGGGCCCCATCAGCCGCGAGACGGTGTTCGGCCACTACATGGTGGCGCTGGCGCTCGGCCAGACCATCGGGCCCCTGACGATCGGCTGGATGGCGGGCTCGGCCGCCGTGCCGCCCACGCAAGCGCTGTTCTTCCTCGCCTTCTTGACGGCCGCGACGACGCTCGCGGTGGCGTTCTCCATGCGGCCCGCGCCCGGCCCCAAGGGCGGCAAGGGCGCGGGAGACCGGGTGGCGCTCGCCGACCTGCTGCGCGCTCCAGGCCTCGTGGCGGTGATCGTCGCCAGCGTCGTGACGGTCACGGCGATGGACCTCATCGTCATCTACCTGCCCCTCCTGGGCGTGGAGCGGGGCATCGACGCCGGGCACGTGGGCCTGCTGCTGACCACGCGCGCGGTGGCCTCCATCGGCTCGCGGCTTTTCTATGCGAAGCTCATGCTGCTCGTCGGCCGCGTTCCGCTGACGCTTGGCAGCATGCTCACCGGCGGCGTCGCCTTCGCGGCCATCGCGCTGCCGATTCCCCTTTGGGCGATGTACGTCGCCGTAGCCGTGATGGGCTTCGGGCTCGGGCTCGCCATCGTGCTCTGCCTGTCGAACGTGGTCGATCTGGCGCCCGTCAGCGCGCGCGCCACCGCCATGACGATGCGGCTCAGCGGCAACCGCATTGGGCAGTTCGCCCTGCCGTTGCTGGCGGGCTTCATGGGCGCCGCCACGGGCGTGGGGGCCATTCTGGCCCTGACGGCGTGCGCGCTGGCGCTGTCCGGCGTCGGCGTGAAGAGGGCCTACGGGCGCATGCAGCGCCCCAAGGGCTGAGGCCTGCTGCATTTCTGGCGCCCGCGCGGCGTCCCGGCCTAATTCGCCCCTGGGGGATGAATGTGGTTGATTCTTGTCCGTCCTTTTGCCACACCTGAACCGCGCCCGCCGTGGATACAAGAAAGCTAACGAAACGCGGCGCACGCCGAGGGGACAAGGGGAGGTCAGCAGAAGTTTGCGCGGGACCGGGGCACGCCCGGTTGATTGTCTGGACATCGCGATCTTCCGCAGGACGCCTGGCGTCGTGCGAAACAGGGCCCAGGCCCGCGGACGCGCCTCCCGACGTCGTTCCCCGTAGATATTTTGCGACGAGCGCGCATGGATCGATTGGCCCGGCCACAAGCAGCCCAATCTCCGACGGTCGCCACCGTTAGCCTCCTGCTGTACATCTGCCTCTCGCTGTTCTCCATGATGGCGTCGGTCGAATATCGTTATTCGCCCGAGGAAGCCCGCTTCCGCGCCCACCCGGCGCCCAACGTTCATCTGGCGGTCGCCTATCCGGTGCGCAGCGCCGACGGCAACGGCGTCGTCGGCTCGCCCGTGGCGCTGGGGACCGAAGAACCAGCTTTCCAAGCCAATTTCGTCAACCCGCTCGAACCCGCCAGCGCCCATGAGGCCGACGCGAGCGTCTTCAACGCACGCGGCCCGCCGGCCGCCTGACGGCCGCGGGCCTCTCGCCCGCGCAGCCGCGGCGCCGGCGTCTCATGCCGGAGCGCGGCGGATTTGAAGACAAGCGATACAGGCCGCGGTCTTCGCCGCTGAACCACAGCGCGGAACGCAGCCGAAGACCCGAAAGGCGGGCTCTATGGAACTCAGTATGCTCGACGCTGCCGGTTCGGCATTCATCATGATGTTCGACCCCTGGCGTATGACGATGCTCTTTACGGGCGTCATTCTTGGCCTCGTGCTTGGCATTCTGCCTGGCATCGGCGGCCTGGCCGGCACGGCGCTTCTGCTGCCGTTCACCTTCAACATGGATCCGGTGGCCGCCATGGCGCTGCTGCTGGGCCTGGGCTCCACCACGGCGACGGGCGATCCCATCCCGGCCATCCTGTTCGGCGTGCCGGGCGGCGCAGGCTCCGCCGCCACCGTGCTCGACGGCCTGCCGATGGCCAAGCGCGGCGAAGCCAGCCGCGCGCTCTCGGCCGCCTACATGTCCTCCATGATGGGCGGCGTCTTCGGCGCCATCCTGATGGGCATTTCGCTGCCGATCCTGCGGCCCATCATGTTGTACATCGGCTCTCCGGAGCTGTTGTCCTTCGCGGTGCTCGGCATCTCCATGGTCGCCGTGCTGTCGGGCAACACGCCCCTGCGCGGCCTCACGGTCGCCGGCCTCGGGCTGCTGATCTCCATGATCGGCTCCGACCCGCAGACAGGCACGCTGCGCTGGACTCTCGACACCCTTTATCTCTGGGAAGGCCCGCCGCTCGTTCCGATCGTGCTCGGCCTCTTCGCGCTGCCTGAACTCGCCGACCTCGCGATCGCCCGCACGGCCATCGCGGGCAATATGGCCCGTACCGACCGTCAGGGCATGTGGAAGGGGGCCAAGGATTGCTTCGACCACATCTGGCTCGTGCTGCGCTGCTCATGGCTCGGCGCCGCGCTGGGCGCGGTCCCGGGCATCGGCGGCGCGGTCGTCGACTGGCTGGCCTACGGGCATGCGATGCGCACCGAGAAGGGCGCGTCGCAGACCTTCGGCCGGGGCGACGTGCGCGGCGTGATCGCGTCGGAAAGCGCGAACAACTCGCGTGAAGGCGGCGCCCTCGTGCCGACCGTGGCGTTCGGCGTGCCGGGCTCCGCCGGCATGGCGATCCTTATGGGCGCGTTCATGATCCACGGCCTCGTGCCGGGACCCGACATGCTGTCCAAGCATCTCGACATCACCTACGCGATGGTGTGGTCGGTGGCTCTGGCCAACGTCGTCGGCGCGGGCCTCTGCTATCTGTTCTCCGAGTACTTCGCGCGTCTTGCGACGCTGCGCTACACGCTGATCATGCCGGCGACGCTCGGCATCATCTACATCGGCGCGTTCCAGGGCGCCCGCAACTGGGGCGACCTCTGGACGCTGCTCATCTTCGGCATTCTCGGCTGGACGATGAAGCAGATGAAGTTCCCGCGTCCGCCGATGGTGCTTGGCATCGTGCTCGGGGAGGTGGTGGAACGCTATCTCTTCATCTCGATCCAGCGCTACGGCATCACGTGGTTCGCGCGACCGATCGTCATCGGCCTGTTCGCTCTTGCGCTGCTCGGCCTCGTGCGGCCGCTGGTGCAGGACGTGAAGGCCCATGGCGGCGTGAAGGGCATGCTCTCGGGATTCGGCGCGCCGCGCTTCGCCCCGCAGAACCTGTTCTCGCTCTTCCTCATGGGCGTCATCGCGTACATGCTGTTCGAAGCTTCGACGTGGAACTTCAGCGCCAAGATCGTCCCGATGATCGTGGGCGGGCTTGCGTTGTTCTTCTGCACCGCGAGCCTTCTCAACGAGATCTTCCGCCTCCCGGAGGATCAGTTAGAGCTGGGGCTGGCGGGCGCGGCGAAGAAAAAGGTGGAGACCAAGATCCACATGGATCTGGAGTCCGACACCGGCCACATCCCGGTGAACCAGATCGCGGTTCGCGCGGCCGTGTTCTTCGGCTGGCTGCTCGCCTTCATGGGCTCCATGGCGCTCATCGGCCTCATCCCGACGGTGCCGCTGTTTGTCATCATCTACATGCGCATCGAAGGGCCGGAACGCTGGACCATCGTGGTTCCGTACGCCGTGCTGCTGACCGTGTTCATCTGGATCGTGTTCGACCAGTTGCTCACCATCCCGTGGCCGCCGACCTATCTGGGCGGCTGGGTCCCGGCCCTGAAGGGCCTCGTGCCTTCCGTCTGACCGGTCCGCACGCAGCTGCCTGAGACGACACGACGGCCGGGCCCATCGCCCGGCCGTTTTCCGTTTGCCGGACGTCAATTGATTTGCGCTTGCGGACGTCCGCGTTTTCCGCAATTCCTGCTGGCGGAAACGCTCGAAACGAACACCAGAGGGGCAAACATGAAAGCCGCCGTCTTCCGCCAATACGGTCCGCCGGACGTCCTGAAGTACGAAGACGTGCCGCTGCCGGAGCCCCGCCCGGGTGAGGTGCGCATCAAGGTTCACGCAGCCACCGTCAACCGCGTGCTGGACGTGGCGCTGCGCCGCGGCGCGCAGATGCAGCGCAACGCCAACCTGCCTTGCATTCCGGGCGTCGATTGCGCCGGCGTCGTGGACGCCATCGGCGAAGGCGTGACGCTCTGGAAGGTCGGCGACCGGGTGGCGGCCGCAGGCGGAATGCCGCTGGAGGTCGTGGGCGAGGACATCTCCGGCTACAAGGGCCCGAGCGGCATGATGGGCATCAAGCGCCCCGGGGGCTTTGCGGACTTCGTCTGCGTGCCTTCCGCGGTCACCCGCGCGCTGCCCGAAAACCTCTCGTTCCATCAGGCCGCGGTGGTGATGCGCCATTGCCCGACGGCGTGGAACCTGCTCGTCAACATCGCGAAATTGCAGAAGGACGAATGGGTCCTCATCATGGGCGCCAGCGGCAACCTTGGCGCCACGGGCATCCAGATCGCCAAGAACGTCATCGGCGCCAAGGTCATCTGCACGGCGGGCTCGCGCGCGCGCGCCGATTCAGGGCTGGAACTGGGCGCCGATCACGCCATCGACTACTCAACGCAGGATCTGTTGGCTGAGGTGATGAAGATCACCGGCGGCAAGGGCGTGAACGTGCTCTACGACAACATCGCCAATCCTGACATCCTGCCGCAGGCGTTCCATGCGCTGGGCATGGACGGGCGCCTCGTCACCGCCGGCGCCCATGGGGGGCCGAACGTGACGATCGACTTCTTCCACCTCTACGACAAGCGCATCATGATCAAGGGCTCGCCCGGATCGCGCGAGGCGGACCTGCCGACCTGCTTCGAAGCGGCCGCGCAGGGCAAGGTGAAGGTGCGCATCGCCCACGTGCTGCCGCTCTCGCAAGCCGCCGAGGCCCATCGCCTGATGGAGAGCGATCCCGGCATGGGCAAGATCGTGCTCGACCCCACGCTGGGGTGAGCGGAGTTTCCGCCTTCTCCCGCACGCGCGAGAAGGCGGATTCCACAGATCAATCCGCGAGGATCTTCTGGATGCGCGTGACGACGTCCTGATCGACGTCCGCCGTGTCCTTGATGATCTTGGCCAGTTCAGCCCCGCCCAGCGGCTCGAAATCGAGCTTCGCCTTCTCGATTTCCGCCAGCAGGTCCGGGTCCTTCATCGCCGCGTCGAAGGCCGTGCGCAGCGCCGCCACGCGATCAGCCGGCAGGCCGGGAGGCGCCAGGATCGAACGGCCGACTTCCGCGCTGCTCACGGCGAACGTCAGCAGCTTGCGGTCGGCGTCGTTGTTGGCGAATTCGATCAGCGTCGGCACGTCCTTGAGTTCGGGCGAGCGCTGGGTGACGTATTGCACGAACAGCACGGCCCGCTTGTCGGTCAGCCAGTTCATGCGCGTGCTCTTCATGGTGTTCCAAGAGGTGAGCGCGCCGTCGACCTCGTTGCGCTCCACGGCCAGCAGGCCGTCTGTCGAGCCGGGGAACCCGCGGATGATCTTGAACTTCGTGCCCAGCACGTCGTTCATGAGGCGCGGATAGGTGTCGGACGGGGAACCCGGGCCGGTGCTCGCCACAGGCACCTCAGCGCTGCGGGCGCCCTCGATGGTCGTGCCCTTCGACTTGGTGGAGATGACCTGCACCTCGACGTTCGAGGTCACGCGGCCGATCCAGTTGAACTCGGCCGACTTGTACTGGATGCCCTTGGCCTTGAGGGCCTCATCGATGGCGAGGGTCTGGGAGACGATGCCCAGCGCCGTGCCGTCCTTGGGGGCGATGCGATAGAGCCAGTTGGCGGCGGTGAGCGAACCCGCGCCGGGCATGTTGGAGGCTATGACGTTGGGCTGGCCGGGGATGTACTTGCCGATGTAGCGCGACACCATGCGGCCGAAGAGATCGTAGGTGCCGCCCGGCGAGAAGCCGATGTAGATCGTGACGGTCTTGCCCTTGAAGAACGCCTCGGGCGTCTGGGCGAAGGAGGGCGCCGCGCTTAGCGCCACCGCGAGGGCCGCAATCAACCCGGAGGTCTTGTTCATCGTTCTCTCCCATTCACGGACCAGAAGCGCACAATTGGCCCGGCTCACGCCATTAATCAAGCGCGGGGCGTCCCGGCAAGCTGCGCGGGCGGCCCGCCCCCATGCTTGGCTTGGGCGGGGCGCAGGCCCTATACTGGCCGAAGCCAGCCGGGAACAATACGGCGAAGAACGCGGAAGGGGAGGACGGCCATGAGCGGACGCACATCGAGGATCGGCAGCTTGGCTCTGGCGAGCGGGCTCCTCGCCCTGACGGCGCCCGCCGGCGCGCAATCGCCCGCCGATTTCTACCGCGGCAAGAACGTCAACGTGCTCATCGGCGTAGGGGTGGGGGGCGAATACGACCTGCACGCGCGCGTCGTCGCACGCCACATCGGCCGCAACCTGCCCGGCAATCCCAATTTCGTGCCCCAGAACATGACCGGGGCGGGCGGCGCCAAGATGGTGGCCTATCTGGCGGACGTGGCGCCCAAGGACGGCACGAACATCGGCATGATCGCCAACAACTTCCCCGCCATGCAGGCGGCGGGCCTCGACGTCATCCGCTTCGATCTGGGCAAGTTCAACTGGATCGGCTCGATCTCCCCCACGGTCGAAACCATGACGGCGTGGAAGACCGCGGGCGTCTCCACCATCCAGGAGACGCAGCAGAAGGAGATCATCGCGGGCGCGAGCGGCAAGGGGGCGATCACCTATTCGTTCCCCTCCATGCTCAACGAATTCGTCGGCACCAAATTCAAGATCGTGCCCGGCTATCCGGGCGGCAACGAGATCAACCTCGCCATGGAGCGCGGCGAGGTGCAGGCGCGCAACAACACCTGGTCGAGCTGGAAGGTGACCAAGCCCGAGTGGATCAAGAACGGCGACATCAAGATCCTCGTCTACGCCGGCCCTGCGCCCAGGGACCTGCCCGGCGTGCCCTCCGTCACGGACCTCGTGAAGACCGACGACGACAAGCGCACCGTGGAGCTCATCATCTCCGGCACGCGCCTGGGGCGCCCGCTGGCGTTCGCCGGCGGCGTTCCCGCCGACCGGGTCGCGGCCATGCGGGCGGCGTTCGACGCCACCATGCAGGACCCCGAGTTCGTGAAGGAGGCCAACCAGCTCAAGATCGAGATCGATCCGGTGCGGGGCGAGGACATGCAGAAGGTGGTGGCCGACGTGCTGTCCACCCCCAAGCACCTCGCGCAGAGGGCGAAAGCTATCATCGAATAGCAAAGCCGATTATCGTTCGCGGCAAGCGACAGACGACCACGGGGGCAGCATGAGCGTGCAATTCAAGGGCCGGCGCGAGGACTTCCGCCTCGTCACCGGACAGGGGCGCTACACGTCCGACTTCAACTTTCCCCGGCAGGCCTACGGCTTCTTCCTGCGCGCCGACAGGGCGCACGCGCAGATCGTTTCCGTGGACGCAGCCGCCGCCAGGGCCTGCCCGGGCGTGCTCGCAGTGTTCACCGGCAAGGAGACGCAGGAAGCGGGCTTCGCCCCCATTCCCCCGATGGTTAAATATCCAGGCCGCGGCGGCATGAAGCTGCTCGAGACGGGCCGCGACGTGCTGGCGGAAACGCACATCCGCTATTCCGGCCAGCCCATCGCCTTCGTGGTGGCGGAAACCCTCAACCAGGCGATGGACGCGGCCGAGCAGATCGTCGTCGACATCCGCGACCTGCCCGTGGTGGTGGACGCCGGGAAGGCGCTGGAGCCCGGCGCGCCGCAGCTCTACGCCGACATTCCCGGCAACCTCGTGTTCGATTACGAATACGGCGACCGGGCGAAGACGGACGCCGCGCTGGCGCAGGCCGC